>CAZBOT010000049.1:0-14083 GCA_964493575.1 uncultured Candidatus Saccharibacteria bacterium
CCAACTATCACAATGGCAGCAATGATTCCGATAATTTTTGAGTTCATAATTTTTCATTAATTTTCTTGAGTTGAGTATAACAAAAAATCGCCGAGTAGGCGATTTTGTTGGCTGGGTTAACCGGGAAACGGCGCGAACGGTTCTCGCTTTATTAAGCCGACAATATTTCAAGCTTATTGACCTAACTTATTGAAAGTGTTATAGTTAACGGTCTTTTGGACGTTCCTTGGAAGGGGATGGAGCGCCTAATCTTACACGGCACCCCATCACAAAAACTCAAGGAGAGAATCATGAAAGTACTGAAGTCAAAAGTCACACTTCTTTTAGGAACCTTACTAACAGTTATGCTGTTTGTATCAACTTCTTCGGCGCAGACCACTTACTACGGCTGCCATAACTCATCGAACGGAAATCTCAGGATCGTACCTCAAGGAACCGTCTGTGGTGGTAATGAAACTGCAATCAGCTGGAACCAGATCGGACCACAAGGTCCACAAGGTCCACAAGGTCCACAAGGTCCCGCAGGTCCAACTGGACCGACTGGTCCTCAGGGACCGCAGGGACAAACAGGGCCGACAGGTCCACAAGGCCCAACCGGGCAGACAGGCGCTACAGGTGCAACAGGCCCACAAGGCCCGGCAGGCCCACAAGGTCCAATCGGTCCCCAAGGACCGGCAGGACCTGGAGGATTTGCATTGCAAGTACTTGATGCTAATCAAAACTTCGTTGGCTACGTGATTGGCCATCAATCTCTAGTTCGCTATATAAATGGCGACTGGGTTTATATAGGTTTTGGTGGTAATCCATTTGGATTTTTTAATTATTTGCAATGGTATTACACAACCTCAAATTGTTCCGGCACTGCCTATCTTCCTTCAAATGGAACGGTAAAGTTTGGGCAGTATGACTCTACCAACCAGAAGATCTACTATGCTACTGATCCGATTGAAGTAAAGAATGTTGCTTCATATCGAAGCACTTCGAACGGTGTGCTACAACCATGCCAGACAACAAGTGGGCAGGCCCAAGTAGGTCCTAGGCAAGAATTAGATGCATCTGGGTTTGTGATAGCCCCATTCACTACTGTTCTAGCACCTTAGACTTTGGAACAATAATATCGAAGCCCGTGTTTAGGCACGGGTTTTTTATTTTGAAAATTTTGTCCGACAATCACAAGATGTGCGACTGGTTATATCATTAACAGGTCCCAGCGATCTTGGTAGTTCTGGGAAAATGGTAATTTGAATTTATATTTTTGATTTGAGTCACCGAGCATAAACGATCTGTTGTTTGAGTCTTTTCTATTGCGGCCACCCTGGTCTTTCAGCCAGTACTTATGTGATTCAGTGACAAACTTAGCAACCACGTCACTAGGGACAATATAGAAGCCAAAAGAATTTGTGTCGCTCGCGATACTAACGAAGCAATAAAATAAATCTTTATCGATAATAGATTCATGCTTTTTGTCCATTCGCCACTTGGATTCAATATACCCGAAGGAGTTGGATTGAAATGGCTTGTTGTTTATGTGGGTTTTGACTTCCAATCTTCGCATTACTTTGGTCTGAGGGTGTGAAAGCAGGATATCAACGCTCTTAGTGTTACCAAGTGTCATGTTGGCATCAAAACCGTGCAGAGCCAGTTGAGATAACACGGCGAATTCACCTGCCAGTGAAATTTGAGTTTTTGATATAGTCATACGGTTTGTTTTTTGTTTAATTACAATATCCCATTGAGACTAGCGCCAATGGAGTGCTTAATAAGGAGTACTGCTTGGTCCAAGAGGCCACGCCATATTTCTTATGAATTGTATATATGATCAGATTATCGCCAGTATTGATTACGGTATCATCAACAAGAGTCACGATATCTGCATTGTCAATTACTTTCACTAAAGCTGATTGCCCGTTATTCGCGGTCATTTTAGGATAATCGGTATCAAGATCTACAAATGAAGTAATGATCGGGTTACTCTGCTTATCATTTGAATAATAAATTTCCCTATCTTTATCTTCTGCAAATGGATCCTCTGGGTTTTCAAAGGAGGTGGTGACTACTCGTTCGAAGCTACAAGTAGTCGACTGGTTTATTGGAAGGTTGGTAAGTGTCGTTTGCGGGCGTGAGTAGGAGATTCTGGGTGTAGTTTGGTTATAAATCTTATCGGAAACAATCTTTTTCCCGTTCTCACTATAGTTGAAGTATCCATAAGATACTCCAGAGCTCAGAAGCACTGTCGCTATTAATAAAAGTATTACATTCCTTAATCGGAGTGTTTTTTGTGTAGATTCCATAAATGATAATTAATATTATTCACAAGCAATCCCATCCTTGTCTCTATCGAGACCATAAATATCTGAGCCAATAACAGAGATAGGCCCAGAAACATAAGCTGGTCCGTCACCTGATCCGCCAGCACAATCGACATCACTTGCTATTGGTACACATCCGGAGTAATTCGGATTACAGTTAGACTTTGGCTGACTCACTGTCTTTGGGACTTCTTGCTTTGGCTGTGCAGGTGGGGGAGTTACAATTTTTGGTGATTCAACAATTGGTTGTGAGACCGGTTGAGTAACCACAGGTTCTTGTGATGGAGCCTCTTCAATAAGTTCTTGAACACTCTGAGCTTTTTCAGTAATTGGAGTTGTGGGTACTGGGTTTGTGGTCTGGGCTTGAGGGGAGTCACAACCGGCTGCCATCAGTGTGATGACCACGACAGCCATTAGTAAGTATTGCATTGAAAGTCTAACTTTATTTAGTTAGCATTTTAGATCTGTTGCTTTAGCTTAATTTTCCACTTTTTTTCAATACGCTGTAATCGAACTTTCTTGTAGTCAGTGAGGTAATCAACTACTAATTTAGTGTGTTTTTGTGCTTCTTGGGCGTTCATATAACTGGTTTGTGACCAATCAACTTTTGATTGAAGTTTGTTAAGTAGTCCGTCTAGTTTTTTGAAAATTTTGATTACTTCTTCTCTACTGATCGGTAGAAATGTCTTATTAGTGTCATCATGCGCAATTACTTGGTTACGAAATTTAACTAATTTTTTCACTAGAGGTCTTAGCGACTTCATTGTCCGTTTCCATCCAGCTATGTCTCTTTTGGTTATCGGTTCATAATCGCCCTCCATTTCTTTGAGAACTGGCTGCCCAATACTTTTTCTATATTTAATGAACTTCGAGTGAGTCATGCTCTTGTGGTTACTGGAGATATCGGCGACCACTTTTTTCAAAGTCAGTGTTCGTTGTTTTTTGTCTGTGTCAAAAAATTTAGCGAGCTCGTTAAAAAAATATCTGTTTGTAGCTTGTTCGATTACTTGAAAGAAGTAAGAAAAGTCATTCCAGGTTTGAATATTTTTTTTGACTTTATTTTTTCCAGCATGAGTTATGGATTTGGATTTTTGCAAAGAGTCAAAAATGTAAAATGCAGATATTGCCCGAAAGTATCTCCACTGTAAGTCTTTGATATTTTGAGAGAGTTTATGGAAGGGTTGTCTCAAAGGACTGAGGTTAATTTACTTTTATCTTACTCTTCTCACAGGATCCGTCCAGACCCCTTAAATAAGCCAGAAAAAATTTCGGGTTATCCACTTCACAGACAGCTGGGAGGGGAGTAATATTCAGGCGCCGATAAAACGTGAATTGTTAGGAAATTGTATGGAAATTGTAACCATGCAATTGGCTGTGAAAGATCCGGTAATAGCTTTCCCAAACGCATCTAGCGTCGATTGCGGGGACGAGGTATTTCAGAGCCGTTTTAAATGTAAGGAGGGAAGAAAGTCCCAAAAGTACCATGACTGTTTATCTAGATCATGACAGTCCGGTTAACTTGCTCTGCCCAGACTGTAAGTTCACTCAGATCGTTGTCCATATTCACAAGGACAACAGTTTGAGCCACTTGCATGACAACGGTATTCCGTGCGCATGTGAGCAGGATCAGACCTACAGATATTTAGATAATATCTAGTAGGGCATACTGGACACTATGTAAGAATCATTGGTACTTCAGCCCAATAAATAAACAAAAACAGGCCTCTCGGCCGGTTCGCGTTTTTGCTATTTTTTGTGGCTGGCCTCCTCGAGCTAGAACCGTGGTTCGGTCAAGCCCTGCTTGGCTTTTTTAAGTGATTTCATTATAGCAGAATCGACGGGTCTCGAGCACCCTCAAAAAATGACAAAAGTGACACAGCTCAGAGTTATAAAGTTACAGAGCATTGTCACACTTTCAGGTTTACCCAAAAAATATGCGGGGAAACATGAGTGGCCCTTCAACAGTCGGCATCGGTTTATGCGGATAATCAGGTTCTAACGTCCTAAGAATTTCATGTGTTATTTGCCTAATGGAAGCCAGTTCGGAAAACTTAACAGGATCACTTGGGGCATCGTTACTGCCTGCTTTCCAACCAAAAGAATCATTGCGAGATAAATTTGCATACTCCTCATTCAACGATGGGTCAATATGAGCACCACCGTCCTGGTCAGCAACTAACTTAACTAATTCTTTTCTAGTAAAGTGCTTTCCACCTGCATACAATACTGGTCTGTTCCAATATTCATCAAACGAAACTAATCCACTTGTCCCAGGCGGAGAATCGTCTAAGAACGGTATCGCCTTTGCATTATTTTGCGCTGGTATAACAATCAATGAGGCTCCCATATTTAGCTCCCCTGGCCGGGAAGGTAATGCGCTATCGTAAAATTTTGCTGTAGACTTTAACCCTAATTGTTCCAACAGAGAAACACTATTAGGTGGGTTGTCGTGTAATAAAATTCTTAAACAGACAGCCATTCTTTTGGCTTCTGCTTCATATCCTTTGTCATAGGACTCAGCGGATTCTGAAAGAAAATGAAGCTGTTCTCTCAAGTGCCTATCTAAGTCTTCTGATGTTTGATTAATTTTTGTCATCTTTTTGATTAATTAATCTTAATAGATCCTCTTCCCGATCATAGCCATGTAAACGACCTTCCAGCATTCCTAAGCGATAAGTTGCTCCACTGGTCATTAAACGCCAGTTAGTTTCCTTTAAAGCTTTCCTCAAAAGCTTTTCTAACTCAGAAGTACTATACCGATCCTCTCGATCAGGCTTCTGGTCATATACCACGAACGGTAGTATAAAATCCTTGCTTATATCAGGATCTTTAAACTGTAGTTTTATATACCCAGCTTTTCCCAGTATTGGTACTAATAATTCTTCGAGTTCCGTAATTTTTAGTTTCTTTAACTTAGCGACTTGATCGTAGCTGTCCTTGTTCTTCTCCCGCTCTTTCATGTCCTCGACCAATCGACCGAGTTGTTTAATATTTTCCTGTGAGCTGATGAATTCCTGACCCTCTTTGTCCGACAAGCAAAATCTGACTCGATCTTTTTCGTAATCTGGATCAACCTTTGGTTCAGGTTCTTTCTTGGAAAAATTAAATTCTTGCTTGTCCTTATAATCACAGTTGGTGCAAGCAATTAAAGTAACTAGTTTGTTCTTACTCTTTTTATCGGTTTCTATCAGTTCGCTTTTACATTTCGGGCACGTTGGCTTCTCACGTCTGAATTCTTCGCCATCATTGTAAAAAGCTCGTCTCGGCAGATGTTTTAACGGACAGTCCAACATAAACAAAACCCGATCGGGTTTATCGTCAATGCCTATATATAAATTTTTTGAACTGACAGACATCAACCGTCCGCAAGTAAGACAAGTTACATCTTCTGGAGCCTGCGCTGATTCAAGTAATTTATCTCTGGCTTCGTCAGTTTGGATCCAACCCCTAATCGTTTCTTCTTTTTTCGTGTACCGATCGCCTGTGTAGAAATAAATATACAGATTGTAAGCGGCATTAATAACCCTTAACCCTTCTTTTTCCTCAAGGTTCTTTTCTTTAAGCTCTTTCTTTATTGCTTCGCCATCGTAAGGCTGTGACAAAATCCGCCTACACTCCTCGATGGTATGACGGTCATATAAGTCTACATAGATCTGTTTGTTTTTTAAGTATTTACTTGTTTCCATTTGAAATCTTTACCTTATACGCTGTATAGATTTTCTTTATCAGTTCTCTCAAGGTTTCTATATCTTTTGAAATTCTACCAACCGGGTTAAATATAAATTGTTCACCATTCTTTGAAATCATGGCAAAATGTTCAACGCCTTTTTTCATTTTTGATATACGGTAATTCACTCTATCTATAGCTTTTTGATTTTCGACAGCTTCAGGTGGCATTAAATGCAGTATGTCTTTAGGTATAGGAGGCTCGTCTTTATAAATGATTTTATCAATTTCTTCGTCTGTGACTTGAGACTCATCTGTCTGAACTAACAATGGCGAAGCAGAAAACATTTCTCTATGTGCATTCTTGTGTCTAAGCTGTCCAAAAAAGAATAGCCACTCCTGAAAATCATCAGAGATGATAAAATCGTAAAGTTCCGTATTCTGATTTTTAATTTTTTCCAAAAAATCCTTCTTGTCCTTGCCTAACCCGACACTTCTACGCCCGTGGCTATTATCTGGACTGTAGCCAAACGCAAAAATATCGTTGACTATCCATGCTAGGTGATCTACAGCTCCCCACAATAAAAATAAATAATAATTTAAGTAATAACGAATCTGTCCATGATGTTGTGGCTTGTTGTTTGTTTTTTCTCCTACAAAACCACGTTCAATGTCAGCTATATGTTGTTGGAGCTTAAAAAAATTAATCCTATCAATGGTAACAAGTAAATCAATGTAGCGGTTATGAACAAAAGATCTCACTCTTTCTTTCAACTCTTCGTTTGGCTGGTTCTTGTTAATATCGGATTCTAGGTAAACCAAAACACTTCGGTGGAATTGATCTGACATGGCGTGGGCAAGGTCTGGAGCATCGATGCCGTATATTGCATTATTAAACTTAAAGTAGTTATAAAATCCTTGAATGAATATTTCTATTTTTTCACACAATTCATTGTAGTTAACTATTTTCAAACCGTATTCTTTTTCAATTTCTATTTGCTTTTCTTTGTTAAACTCACTACTGGTTAGGTAAAACGCACACTTATTTTGAGTAGCAATTGTTAGAAATTCATTCAGCATTTTCCCGACTTTTCCGACCTCTGTCGGTTCTACGTCAGCATGGATTGGGAAAAAGACGGTTACTGGCTCAGGTGGTTTTTCGATCAAAACCACCTCATCGCCCGGTAAAAAAGTGCGCCTCAGTTCTAAACCCTCCTCGACGTATTTCGGAAAATAAAAAGTAACCCTACACAAACTCGGGTCTATATTCTTAAAATAGTCCTGAAAAGTGTTAATTAGCAGGATTCGTTGGTCCAAGTTCTTCAAGCCTATGAATAGGAATGGGTCAATAAATACCTTTAAATTGTTATTTATCAAATGCCACATATCAGCGCCTTTCTTGGTTCAATCATAACAAAAACCCAGGTTAAGGGGTATTTAGTGGTAACCCAGCATCAGTTTTTGTTAAAATGAGTCCATGGACTACCAGCTCGAACTTAAACCATTTAAGCCAAAGGACGGCCAAAAATACAAGATTATCCAAATAACGGATATTGCCTTGCATACTACCCACAAAAACCCTACCTCAGTTGGCAAAAAGCTACGACAGGCTTTCAAGTTTAAAAAGCCGGGTCGTATTTATGGCTCGATAAGGAATGTTCAACCAACGACTTCATCGCCCCAAAACAAGCAAGCTGTAATAGATTTGATGAGGAAAGACCCGGAATTCGTGAAAATGGTTTTAGAGGAAGAAAAGAACGGCTATAAAGTGCTTTTAGGACTTCCAGATGAGATTCCTGTCGTAGCTGGTAAGGATACAATCGAGTTTATAGCCAGTGTAAACGGGAAAAGGGTTTTGCGGGGACTTGCAAAAAATAATCCAGAGAGTTAAGATTTAAGTGTAAATTTCTGCGTAGTAACAAGTAGAATTGCGTATCGCCTCAAAAGCCATGCCTATTCCGCGCAAGAAATAGTTTGAAGTTTTAAACTTCGCTATTTCGTGTGTGGAATAGGCTTTTTGTTTATCCATACATTTTAAAAGTAATTAACCATAAATGTATGCGAAAACTACAATGGCACACAGTGCAAAAGCGGGTCAACGACTTGATCCCTCAAGAGGTTAACCCTAGGATTATCACCGACAAACAGATGTCGGATCTTAAGCGAAGCCTTAAGAAATATAACCTTGTCGAAATTCCGGCAATCGACTTAAACGGCAAAATTTTAGCCGGACACCAGCGAATCAAGGCTTTACAACTTCTAGGGCGTGGCAACGAACTTATCGACGTTCGGGTGCCAAACCGCAAGCTGACAGACGACGAATCCAAACAATACTTAATTGCCAGCAACGCCCTCGGCGGTGACTGGGATTTTGAAGCATTAAAATCGTTCGATTTGGATATATTGCTCGATTCCGGCTTTGACCAAATTCAGCTTGCCAAATTCTGGGACGAAGAAGTTGAGGTTAAGCCGGATCAGTTCGACTTAGACAAGGAACTGAAAAAAATCAAAACGCCAAAAACGAAACTGGGCGACGTCATTACGCTCGGCAACCACAAAGTTATTTGTGGTGATTCAACTAAGCAAGAAACGCTTAACCGCCTGCTTGGACCGGAACGAGTGTCAATGATTTATTCTGACCCCGTATACAACCTTGAAATCGATTATGACGGCGGTATCGGTGGCAAGCAGGACTATGGGGGTAACGTGAATGACAAACGGACCTTTGAAGAATACAAAAACTTTATCCGTGACAGCTTAAAGGCCGCCTTGGAAGTTTCGCACCCAAGTACGCATGTGTTCTATTACTGCGATCAGATATACATTGGCGTAATTCAGGACATATACCGATCGGTTGGCATAAGCAACAAGCGTGTTTGCCTGTGGCTCAAAAACAACCAGAATCCGGTACCAAAGGTTGCCTTTAATAAGGTTTATGAGCCTGCGGTTTATGGTATTCGTGGCAAACCCTATCTTGCCGAAGCTGTCACTGACTTAAACGAGGTAATGAATAAGGAAATGGGTACAGGTAACGAATTAATAACCCAAGTAAATGAATTTATTGACGTATGGACCGCAAAACGACTTCCATCCAAGGAATATGAACACGCCACGTCAAAACCTGTAACGCTCCACGAAAAAGCGATAAAGCGTTGCACTATGCCCGGTGAAATTATTTTGGACAGTTTTCTAGGATCTGGTAGCACACTTCTTGCCGGACACCAACTTGGTCGAAAGGTGTACGGCTGTGAGCTTGAACCAAGGTTTTGCGATCTGATCATTAAACGCTTTGAGACCTTTACCGGAATCAAAGCTAAAGTCGAACGCCATGAAGAAAAGTAAACTACAAAACCTATTCTTTGAGGAACTGGCTAAAGTGCCTATCGTGCAGGTAGCTTGTGAGAAAACAGGCATATCACGAAATAGCGTATACAGGTGGCGCAAGGAAGACAAAACTTTTGCCAGCAAAATGGATAAGGCTTTAGCCGAGGGCGTGGCCTTGGTTAATGACATGAGCGAAAGCCAGCTATTAACTTTGATCAAGGAGAAAAGCTGGTCAGCGATCAGCTTTTGGCTCCGACACCGAAACGACAACTACAAGGATAAAATCGAAGTGACAACCAAGGAGGAATCAGAAGCACTTACACCAGCCCAAGCCAAAATCGTCAGGCAAGCTCTTCGGCTAGCGGCAATCACTAAATCAAAGTCGATACAAAAAATAAACGAAAGGAACAGCCATGAAAGTAATTGACGATAAGTTAGTAAACAAGATGATGAAGGATCGCCTTGTCCGAACTTCAATCACTAAGGACAGCTTCCTGTATTTCTTCCATTTCTACTATGCCCATTACGTGAAATACGAAACTGCGGATTTTCAAAAAGAGATCATTCACTACCTTGAAAAAAGTCCAACTGAAAATCTTTACATAGTTGCGTTTCGTGGCTCTGGTAAATCCACTATGATTACGACTGCTTACCCGATCTGGGCAATCCTTGGGAAACAGCAAAAGAAATTCTGTATTATCTTTTGCCAGACGAAAGCCCAAGCCAAACAGCACATGATGAATATCCGAAATGAGCTTGAGGATAACGACCTACTTAAGCGTGACTTGGGACCATTTCAAGAAGAAAGCGATGAGTGGGGTTCGCACTCTCTAGTATTTAGTAAGCACGGGGCAAGAATCACCGTTGCTTCTACTGATCAGAGTATTCGTGGATTACGTCATAATGAGTACCGTCCCGACCTGATAATTTGCGATGACGTTGAAGATGTGCAATCGACGAAGACCCGAGAAGGCCGTGAGAAAACATATCACTGGCTCCGTGGTGAAGTGTTACCTGCTGGCGATAGAAATAGCCGACTAATCATTGTCGGTAACCTACTTCACGAAGATTCGCTGTTAATGCGAATAAAGGACGAAATAGCGCAAGGCAGAACCCAAGGCGTATTTAAACAGTATCCGCTTCTGGATGAGAATGATAATTGCTTGTGGCCGGGCAAATACCCGACACTAAAGGAAATTGAGGAGGAGAAACTAAAAATTGCCAGCGAGATATCGTGGCAACGAGAATATTTGCTTCGGATTATTCCTAGTGACGACCAAGTCATCTACCCAGAGTGGATTCAGTACTACGACGAATTGCCCGGCGAAAAGCATCAGGGCTTCCGTGGCACTTATGCAGGTGTGGACTTGGCTATATCTTCCAAAGATACCGCTGACTTCACCGCAGTGGTATTTGCTCAAGTATACAGTCGCAGAGAAAAAATGCGGATCTACATACTCCCTAATCCTTTAATGCAGAAATTGAATTTCCCCGCCCAAGTTGATCTGATGAAGAATATTAAATGCACAGTGCTTAAAGGATCTCAGGACACGATATTCGTGGAAAGCGTTGCCTACCAAGAAGCGTTACCACAAATGTTGGAATTCCACGGAATTGAAGCTGAAGCCATTAAGCCCAAGGGCGATAAGCGGACACGTCTGTCGCTTATTTCAATGTCTATAAAATCTGGATTGATTAAGTTTCCCCGGCAAGGTTGTGAAAAGCTTATTGAACAGCTGGTTGGCTTTGGGGTTGAGAAACACGATGACTTAGCGGATGCATTTTCGCTTTTGATCAATGCTACTTTAGATAAACACTCCGATGAAGGCACTATTATCATGATGTGGGTTGGAGGTACTCCAAGCGATGATGACGTGCTGTATTATCGTGATTACGTCGACGTGGAATAGCTAAAATCTAGCTAAAAAGTTGTCTACAAGTTGCCAACAAGGCTAGCTTAGCAAAACCAGTGATCTCTGGCATCAATTATATATGGATACATATATAACCACCCAACCTAGCGTGGAAACGCTAACCCAGGCAAGCAAAATCAAGTATTGCTTATATGCCAGAAAGTCTACCGAATCAGACGAACGGCAAGCCCTTTCGATTGATTCACAGGTCAAAGAAATGCTGGCCATAGCCGAAAAGGAGGATCTGGAAGTAGTCGATATTAGGAGAGAATCACACTCAGCCAAGGAATCAGGCCAAAGGCCAGTCTTCAAAGAAATACTGGCCGATGTTAGATCCGGCAGATATTCAGGAATACTAACATGGGCACCCGATCGATTAAGCAGAAACGCTGGCGATCTTGGTTCAGTGGTTGATTTAATGGATGAACAAAAATTAGTTGAGATCAGAACCTATGGTCAGCACTTTAAAAATTCGCCGAACGAAAAGTTTCTGCTGATGATTCTCTGTTCTCAGGCTAAACTGGAAAACGATAACAAAAGCATTAATGTAAAACGTGGACTGAAAACCAGAGTAGAAATGGGATTATGGCCAGCACCTGCTCCGACTGGTTACTTAAAAGAAAAACGGATGGATCGGAAATGCGAAACCTTAGTTGATCCTGATAGAGCGCCGATTATAAAGCAGATGTTTGAAAAGGTAGCTTACGAAAAATGGAGCGGTAGAAAAATATACAATTGGTTAAAATTTGATCTGAATTTCAAAACCGCTTACGGTCAAAAAAATCTAACACTAAGTAATGTCTATATGATACTTCAAACCCCATTCTATTATGGGGTTTTTGAATATCCTAAAAAGAGCGGCAATTGGTATACAGGAAAGCATGCTCCGATTATTACCAAAGAATTATTTGATGAAGTACAAGCTCAAATGAAAAGCCAGGTACTAAGAAGCCAAGAATCAAAAGAGTTTGCCTTTACCAAACTGATGGCTTGCGGTCTTTGCGGATCTGGCATATCTGCTGATGAAAAATTTAAGAAACTTAAAGATGGGTCAGTTAATAGACATGTTTACTATGGTTGTACTAAATCCCGAGATGCTAACTGTAAATCTGGCTACATCAACGAGATTGAGTTGATTGAACAATTAAAAACATTAGTCGAAAAATTAGATATTAAATTAATTCCGATAAAAGATAAAATCAGCCAGGAAGTTAAACGGTATAAAAAGTTTCAACAAATAATTTTGGGTACCAAAACCCCTGTTGTTGTTCAAGACATTGATATTAAGAATTATGCCAAGTTCATACTGCAAGAAGGGTCAGATATAGAAAAACGAGAATTCTTAAACTGCCTCAAAGGCACTATTGTATTGAATGATAAAGTTGTCTCAATTAAGTCAGAATGAAAGGAATTATAAGCTTTCCCAGCCTAGCTAGCTGATTGATAAATAGCATAAATATCGTTATAATTACCTTAACAATTAACTAAGTAGCCTAAACCAGCGGTCACGCTGGCATGGTGAATCAAAACTCGTTAAAGATATTGAACCCTGCGTTCAGCAACTTTAACGAGTCATATTGGGAAACTGATATGGGTCCGTAAGGACCAGCTGGCGTGGGGCTTTGTGTTTCTACGCTAGCGGAAAGAAAAACTCGTTATGAAAAAATGCAAAAGGTGTCAAAAAGAAATCGATGCCAAAGCTAGCAAGTGTCCGCATTGTCAGACCGATCAACGCAATTGGTTTATGCGTCATAAAATCCTAACTCTTCTAGGTGGAATTATTGGATTTTTTATTTTAGTTGGGATTATTGCCGCCAATGGCGGGGATGGTAACAGTAGTGGCTCTGAAAGCGGAAACGCAAAAGACACTATCTACGCAGTGAAACAAGTCGTACCTTCAGGAGATGTAGTGTGGCAAATCGATGAAGTAAAAGATCGGGGTACTACTTTGCTTGCCAAAGATTCTCGGTATCCTACAATCGCCAAGACTAAAACATCTGCTGGTAAGTTTATCCAACTAACAATCTCAATCGAGAATAGAGGTAAAGATCTAGCAAGCATTACTACTCCTACTTTAGTTGATAGTCAAAATCGCGAGTTCACCAGCTCAAGTGATGTTAGTGAATGGGTACCAGAAGGAGCAGATCTATTCTTGCTTTCTAACTTGCAGCCCAATCTTCCAAAAACGTTTGTAGTGATCTACGAAGTACCAGCAGGAACTACTGGATTAAAAGCCAGAGTTGGCGTGATACACCCACAATTTATAGATTTAGGAATTTAATACTAAAAACCGGTCTTGGCCGGTTTTTTTATTTGAAAAATTACTTAATTTATATAACCCTTTTCATTAACTTGACACCTCTTGGAGATAGGAGTATAAATAGGGTATGGGGGTATAGACTATATAATTAAGCTGTGGATAACTATGAAACACACACTAGATCAGAATCTTAAGAAAAGAGCAGTTCATCGAGCCAAAATAATCAGAGGACAGGCTGAGGGATTAATCAAAGCTATTGAGAATGAAGAGTATTGCCCTGTCTTACTAGAAGACTCTCTCTCCATCCAAAGGTCGCTCAAAAGCTTAGATACGTTCCTATTGGAAAATCATCTTCGCACCCATGTTAAGCACCAAATGCAAACTAAGGGTGAAGACGAAAAGGCCATAAAGGAATTAATTAAAGTTTATACCTTATCAAATAAATAAAATATATGAATCACGATCAAAATCACACACAAAATGGTACTTGCACGCATGGATGTTGTGAGACTAAAGATATAACCTCTCATGGGTGTTGCGGAGGTGATGATGCTCATCATCACACATCATCCGTTGCTACTACTTACACCTGTGAGATGCATCCAAATATA
>CAZBOT010000050.1:0-13125 GCA_964493575.1 uncultured Candidatus Saccharibacteria bacterium
TGTCCTGGCAGGGGAACCCTCCACAGATGACATCGACGGCACCGATTCCGTCGGCAGCAAGTCGATCTGCGGTGAGGGTTCGCACGTCGTCGTAACATGGGACACCAGGCCAGTGCTTGGCGAGGACGGCACGACAGAATGGCTCGATCTCGCAGAACGCGACGGTTCGCATCCCGGCTCGCTCGAGGCCGAGGCTGAATCCACCGATGCCACTGAAAAGGTCGAGGACATTCACAGCGACCCCGGGCCGCCAACAAAAACGTTGACGACAGCACGCAAGACGGGCGTGAGGACGGGTGCGCTCATCTCAGCCCACCATGTCGATCAGGTCCATCGGTCGGCGCCGCGAGTCGGCGCAATACTGCAAGGACGCCCGGTGAAACCACAGACTGATGCGACCCTCCCATTCGCCGTTGCGCTGCTTGTCGCACACCACGAGCATGTCGGGCGCGTTCAGCAGGGCTTCCTCCTTCTTGCCCGAGACTTCCTCGCCGCGCGCCACGCGATCCTCGAGTCGCTCCTTCGGCTTGTTGCGCCAAATCACGAAGCAGTTGTCGACCTGGTCGGTGATCGAGCCGGACCCCTTCGCGTCGTACTTGTTCGGCACCCGCGAGTCATCGTCGGGTTTCTTGATGTGGTGCACCAGATGGATGTGCAGGCCGGTGTCGCGCGCGATCGACGTGACCTCGTCGACGAAGTCTTTTTGCAGGTTGTAGTCGTCCTCGCCGCGCACGCACTTCATCAGGCTGTCGATGACGACGTGGCCGGCCCCGAGCCGGTCGGCCGAGTATCGGCACACCGCGTACACCATCGGCGTCGTCACGGTGCCCTGCTGGTCGTAGAACCAACACTTGCCGGCGAGCCAGTCACACAACGCGTCGACGGATTGCTCACCCGGCGCGTCGTTCTGCGAGGTCTGCCGCAGCATCCGCTGCAGCTGCGCGACCGGCTTCATCTCGAAGCTCTGGATCACCGCGCGCTCGCCCTGGCGCATCAGCCCGAGCATGACTTGTGAGAGCAGCATCGACTTTCCGGATCCGTTCGCGCCGACCCACAGCGACGTCTCGCCGGGGCGAAACTGCACGTTGTCGAGCGTCTTGCTCCACGGCAGGCCGGGCGAAGGCTTGCGCGGCGCGAACATCGCTTGCTTGACCGCATCGCGGTAGTTCGACGCGGGGATGACCTTCGCGTGCGCCTCCGACGAGCGCATGTACTCGGCGAAGTCGTCGCCGATGAGCAGATCCGGCGGCACCGTCACAGTCGCCATTCCTCGAACCTCTCGCCGTCATAACGGACCACCGTATCCGGCGCGCACAGCGCGACCATCAGCGGGTCGAACTCCACCGCCCGCTCGAGGAACGGGTAGCCAGCCTCGTAACTCGGGGCGTGGACGAACGTCGGCAGACCGTGGCATCCGCGCAGATCCAGCGCCGCGGCCTCGCCCGCCTCGACCGCGAGGTAGAACCACACGGCCTTGCCGCGGCGATCGAAACCCGCCAGACCATCCACCACGATGTCGACGCCACCAACCGGCCAGCCGTCGAGCCGAGCGCGCACCAGATCGTCATGCCCCTTCACAGCGCGCCCTCCCACGGGTCCGGGTCGCCGCCACCCTTGCCGCACACCCAGTCGGCGCGGAACCCCTGCCAACCCCGCTCACAGCACATCCGCAGCGCCTCGGCCAAGGTCATGCTGGCGCGATCGGCCTGCTTGCGAATGCCCTGCAGCGCCGTCTCGGTCAGCGGCGCGCGCTTGGCCTTCCGGATGGCGAGGAAGTCGGTCCAGACGCTCTCGGGAACGTCATCGGGCCTGAGCACGACGCGCCGAGCCTGTGGCGATGGCGCTTTATCTTTTTTCTCTTTCTCTTTCTCTGTCTCTGTCTCTGTCTCTGGCCGGGTGACGCGTCCGTGACGTAACGTATCTGTCACGCGTGACGCATCCGTGACGCGCCTCGATTCGCGATATCGCCGCGCCCGTTCTGCCGCCGTGCTGTCCTGATCGCTGCGGAACTGCCGCTTGTCCCATGCGTTCGGCTCGAGCGTTTCGCCGTCAATGAGTCCAACCTCTGCCAACCGACGCGAAACCTCGTCCAACTCGCGCGCAGCCAGTCCGAGTTTCAGGGCCACCTTGCGGCGCATCAGCGGGTCGCCATGATCCAGTACCCCTTGCGCCTTGCAGCACAGCAAAGCGAAGAAGTGCCACCGATCCTCGAAGGCGAGCAGGCGCAGTTTCTCGTCATCGACGGCCTCGGCGTACATGCGGAACCAGGTGATCGCGCGGTCGCCCATCACACCCCCGCCTTCCTCGCCGCCCGCCGCATCGCGCGCTCATACTCGGCCGGCGTGACGCCCGGGTACTGGCTCTTGAAGCTGGCCTTGATGTCCTCGTAGAGCGCCCATCCCGAGGCGGGCGCTGGGCGCTTCGCCGGCGGTTCGGGCTGACGGATCGACCGGATCTTTTCGGCCGTCCATTGCATGGGCCTGCTCACGCCGCGGCCCTCACGCCCAGGACGCGGCGCCACGTCTTGGACGCCTGGTGCGCAGTTGACGCCGAGACGCCGAAGTGCGCCCCGATCTCGGCCCATGTCCGACCCTCGGCGCGCATCTTCTCGACGGCGCCGCGGTTGGCCAGCCCGATCTTGGCCCGGTGCGCGCCAGCTTTGGCGGCGGCAATCGACATCCGCGGGCCCGACGCCCATTTGCCGAGGCGCTTGTAGACGCCGGCCATGCGTTTGCGCGTGTCGATACGAAGGTGCTGCGGATTCAGGCACAGTCCGTTGCCGCAGCACGGGTAGACGACCTCGCGCGGGCCGATCTGCTTGCCCATGAGATTCGGCAACAGCCGGCGAGCCGAGAGCATCCGGCCCTTCCAACGCACCACCGGAACGCCCTGCACGACCGTGCCCGCCCAGATCCGGCACTCGCCGTCGATGCGCACGTTCTCGAGTAGCCACAGGCGCATCTGGTCATCGGTGAGGGGCTTGCGCCGCGGCTCCTTGTGCATCGCCACCATGAACTCGTCGGACTTCCTGAGTCCGATGCGCTTGGCGCGCGAGCGCACCGCCCCCACGGAGCGACCGAGCTGCGCGGCGATCCACGCGTTGTCCTTCGAGGCGTAGTGCTCGCGCATGAAGGCTTCCTCGGTGGTGCGCCACGCGCTCATGCCGCCCCCAGGTTCTTGCGCGTGGTGTAGAAGCGGTAGAGCGGCACGCCGATCGACACGCACAGCACGCGGTTCGGAGAGAACGGATTGAGGCCCGCGATCGTGACGTACAGGCCGCAGAAGCGGCCGCAGCGGACCCGATGGAAGGCGTTCATACCCGCACTACTCCCGTGGGTTCCCTGAAATTCCCGAGCCGGGGAGTCCTTCGACGATTACCTTCGCCGCATGGACCCGCCGTTTGATCTCAGGAACGAGCACGCTCTCGATCCACTCGCCGTCATCCATGCCGTCGGCCCTCGCGATCGCTTTCATGGCCGCGTGCATGTCGTGGTCCAGCTTGGAGCGAATGTCTTTTCGTTCGAGCGACATGGGTCAGGCGGCCCGTTCGGCTTTCCTCGACTCGGCGGCCGGCGGCTGCGCTGCCCCGCAGACCTCGCGATGCAACTCGATCAATGCAGAGGCGATCTGGAATGACGGCCCTCGCCTGCCAACCGAACCGGAGGCGATCTCCGAGATCGTTGGTTGCGAGCACCCGACGCGCTCGGCAATGCGGACCTGCGTCCAGCCCGCCGACCGAAGTTCACCGATGAGAGATTCCCAGTTCATGGCGTCTATGTTATCGGCTTCCCGATATTTGTGCAATCGGTCTGCCGATTGGTCTGAATATCAGAATCCCGATATGGAACGGACCGATGACTTAGCGACGCTTGGTGGTCGTCTACGGGCGGCCAGGCGGGAGAAGAAACTCGGGCAGATCGCCTTGGCGCGACTCGCTGGCGTCTCGCAGTCGGTTATTTCCGACCTCGAGCGCAACGAGATCCATGAAACAGCAAGGATCCTGCAGATCGCCAGGGCGGTTGGGGTTCACGCCCGCTGGCTGCAGGAGCGGGTCGGCCCGAGGCGAATCACGGACCAGGAGCCGGAAGCCAACGGCGAATTGGCGGCCATTCCGATCGCGGCGGCCAAACACCTGCAGCGGAAGAAATGGCCCTTCTCGGCGGACCTGTACAGGCGCTTCATTGATCTTGACGGTGAGCAGCAGCAGCACATCGCGGAGATCGTCGAGCATCAGATAGGAGTGTTCGAACGCAAGAACACCCCGCCTCGAAAAAGCGGGGCCGGTTGAACCGGCGCGGGTGTATAACCTGGCCGACTATAGGGCCACTCTCAGCGGGGGGGGGCCACTTCTGAAATAGGGACCGGCAGGCCATGAACCGCAGACAGGTCATCGTCCTTCGTATCGCGCTCGCCGTGGCCGTGCTCTCGATGCTGTGTCCGCCGTGGGGTTACGGCTGGTGGGGCGCGGGCGCGTTCGTCGGCTACGCATGGATCGTCAACCCTCCCGCCGGCGCCTCGATCGCCTTGCCGCACTTCATCTGGCAGACGGTCCTGCTGGCCGTTGCGGCCTTCCTTTCCTATCGCCTGGCTGGCGCGCAGCCACCGAGAGAGCGATAGGCCGCGCATGGGCACGCGTACAGCGTGGACGTGGGGCGCGGCCCTCATTGCCGCCCTCGCCTTCACCGGCTACCAGTACGAGAACAGTACGCCCCGCGTCATAGCGAAACTCGAGGCGGACCTGTCCGCCATCGCCGAGAAGCGCGCCGCGATCGTCGCTGATCGCATCCAGCGAGCCGCAGAGGATGCGTCGCTCCGCAACCGCGCGCACAGCCTCACCGCCGATGACAAGGCGCTGCTGGACGAAGGAGAGGCCCTCATGCGCGAGATTGAGGACGCGCTGTTACAGAATCTCGACGAGAGCGAGCGCAGGACGCGCAGGCGACTCTCAGAAGTCGCTGGCCGCTAAGACGCTGTAACCCCCAAGAGGACCGACAGGGCGGCCCACTCCGCGTCGCCGTTCGTGCAACACATTTATCGGTCTGCCTATTGACGTTCTATCGGCTTTCCGATATTCTTGAGCCGTCTAAGGAGATGGCTCATGCCCAACGACCACAACGATGCAAGGTTCGCCGCGAGCGAGTTCGCGGCCGGCCTGCCGAAGCTCGCCGAGTCGCCCGAGCCGGCCGCGACGGGGTTCCGCGCGGCGATGCTCGAGAGCCAGATCGCCGACCTTCGGCTACGCCAGCGCGCGCTGCTCGACGCCCTCAAGGAGCTGGTCGCCGAACACGCCGCGCTGCGCGGCAACGATTGCCTGACGGTGGTGACCACGCGCCGGCTGATTCAGGCCGTGGAGGCGCAATCGTGAACGACGCCTGCGCGGAGGCCGGCATGGCGCTCATCACCCCCGAGGAACAGGCCGATGCGGTCATCGAGAACCCCTCGTACCTGTTCGACTTCATGGGCCGTCATCTGATGCCCGAGCGCATCCGCGTGCGCCTGCACGGCGAGGACATGGAGGCGATACAGGCGCTGTTTCACCTGATGCACCACGTCCTGACCGACCGCTCGGCCAGCGACGTGCTCAAGACGATCGCGGGCGACTGCCGGAGCGCGATGGCCGACGCGGTTGCCGACTACTTCCGCGAGCGCGAGCGTTTCGTACGGCGCCAGCGCGCCGACTGCACGGAGGACTGACATGCGACCCGAACCCGGCTGGGTGTACTGGACGCGCCTGATCGTGACCCATGACGAGTTCCCGGCATGGCTCATGGCGATCCTCGGAACTGTTGCCCTTACGCTGGCGACCGTCCTCATGGGGATGCGGTGATGAAGGACGGCAACCACACGATCCGCGAAGCCACGACGCTCGAAGCCGGGACGGTGGCATGGGTCAATTGCGATCTGTGCGTGAACTTCGACTACAGCGCCGCCGACCCTGCCGTGGGCGCCGACGAAAGTGTTGCCGTGCGCGATGTCTGGTTTGAAATCAACGGACAGCGAACCGAAGTCGGCGAGTACGACCAGATCGAAATCGAAACGCTGTGCCGCGAGTGGATGTCCCGCCTTCGTCGCTCACTGACGGAGGGCAGCCATGCGCTGTAAACCCGGCGACATTGCCTGGATCATCCAGAGCCCGGACGCCCCCGAGAACCTGTGGAAGCTCGTGCGCGTGCTCAAGCCGCACCGCGAGTACCTCGGCTGCTGGCTGTGCGAAGCACTGCAACCCATCGTTGGCTTTCGTGCCGGCGTGGCGTCGCGCGTCCCCGCCGGCGGGCGCTGCGGCATCGACGACAAGTGGCTCAAGCCGCTGCCGCCCGACGAAGCCACCGAGGATGTGGCCGATCAACAGGAGGTCGAAGCATGAGGCGCGACATCGAATCGCTGCGCGAGGCCCACGCCGAGTACGAAACCCTCGCCGGCGTCGTGCGCGGCATCACCGAGCGTCACCCGTATGGACTTGCGATCCGGCCGCTGTTCGGGCAGCCGCGCTTTCGGATGACCTACTGCTCCCAGTGCGGCGCCGAGCTGGGCCCGGGCAACGCGGGCGTCTCGCGCTGCTCGGATCACCACACACGGGCCGCACAGCGGATGCGCAAGGCCGCTTGATACCACAGGAGGTTCAATGAGCGAAGTCGAAGACGTCGTCGATCCCATCGAGCAATCCGTCGAGGACGGCTCGGATCGGCGCAGGTACATCGGGGGTTCGGACGTGGCCGCGGTGCTGGGCCTGTCGCCCTGGACCACGCCGCTGAAACTGGCGCGCCTGAAGCGCGGCGAGACGTATCACTACGGCTCGGCCGACGCGACGCACGCCGAGGAACGCGACCTCATCCGCAAGAAGGCGCTCATGCGCGGACACCGCTGGGAGGCCGTGGTGCGCGAGATGCTGGTCACGTCGCTCATCGAGCGCGGCCACCAGGTCTCGGTGACGGCGATCAACCGGCGGTTCGTGGATCCGCAGCACCCGTTCCTCGCCTGCGAGATCGACTACGAGATGATGCTCGACGGCGACCTCGTCAACGGCGAGATCAAGACCGTGCACCCCTTCAAGGCGAAGGAGTGGGGCGAGGAAGGCACCGACGAGGTTCCCGTCCACTACACGGCCCAGGTGCTGCACGGCATGGGCATCACCGGCCGCAAGCGCACCGTCTTCGGCGTGCTGTTCGGCGCCGACGACATGGTGCCCTACGTCGTGGAGCGCGACGACGAGATGATCGCCGAGATGCGCGCGCGCTGCGTGGAGTTCTGGCAGCGGTTCGTTGCGGGCGGCGAAGACCCCGATCCCCTGACGTGGACCGACCTGCTCGTGCGGTTCCAGCCGCCGCAGCCCCAGACCGTCGAAGTCGATGACGCGACCTACGCCGACCTGCTGCGGCTGCGCACCGTGCAGTCGAAACTCGCCGCCTACGAGCGCGAGGTCGACGAGCTCAAGTTCCGCGTCGGCTGCTACTCGAAGGGCGCGGGCGTGCTCACGCGAAACGGCAACAAGGTCGCCGAGTGGAAGCTCAAGAACTGGTCGACGCTGGACTTCGACCGGCTCAAGAACGAGCACGCGAAGCTCTACAAGGAACTGCAGATCAAGGGCTCGGCGCCGACGCTCGGGCTCATTCAAGGAGGGTTCGATCAATGAGCGGGACGTCACAACTTCGCAACGCGCTGGCCGGGGCGCCATCGGGCGCGGCCAAGCCGATGAACAAGTACGACTTCTTCCGCGGCAAGCTCGAGGCGGCGCACCACGATTTGCGCGCGTACCTGGGCTCGGACAAGGCGGTGGCGCGCTTCGTCTCGACGTGCGTCTCGGCGGTGGTGGAGCGCCCCGACCTGCTCGACGCCGACCAGCGGTCGCTGCTCTCGTCGTGCAAGAAGGCGGCGATCGACGGCCTGGTGCCCGACGGGCGCGAGGCAGTGCTGAACATCTACAGCACGAAGGAGAAGCAGGGCAGTAAGGAAATCTGGGTCAAGAAGGTCCAGTACCTGCCGATGGTCGCCGGAATCATCAAGCTGATCTACGCCGCCGGCGCCACCTACGTCGATGCGGCGGCGGTCTACGAGAAGGACCAGTTCCGGTTCGTGCGCGGCGACGAGACGCGCCTGACCCACGAACCGTACATGGGCGATGATCCGGGCCCGATCGTTGCGGCCTATGCCGTGGTCAAGCTCGCCGACGGCGAGATCAAGCGCGAGGTTATCTTTGCGCGCGACATCGCCAAGATCCGGGCGGCCAGCAAGTCGGCCGACAAGGGCCCGTGGATCACCTGGCCGGACCAGATGGCGATCAAGTCGGTGCTCAAGCGCATCCGCAAGCAGCTGCCGATGACCGACGAGCGACTCGACAGCGCGATCGCAAACGACAACGAGGCGCTCGGCTTCGTCGCCGGCCAGTCCGGCATCGGGTCGATGGTGCACACCGAGTCGCCGGCGGCGCTCCCGCACGATCCGTCGCCGACCATGCAGGATGTCACCGGCGAGCAGACGATCGACCAGGACGACCCGCTCGAGGCCGGGCAGGCTGCCGGACTGGATGCGGCCGGGCAGAAGGTGCCCGAAGAACCCGCCCCAACCTTCAGTGAGGTCGCCGAGAGCCTGAGCGCAGCGGCGGACCTGGACGCGCTGGACGCTGCGGCGAGCCTGATCCAGAGCGTGGTGGCCCTCGACCAGCAGAAGAAGCTGGTGGCGGTTTACAAGGCGCGGCGGGCCGAGTTGGCAGGGGGGGAATGACCATGCACACCGCAAGCGAGGTCGGCGCCCTCTGGTGTCCCGTCGCGGGTGGCTACCGGAAGCGCGTGGAGGTCGTCGGCGCTGGTGGTGGTTGGTCTGGTTGGTCGAACTGCATCGGCGACAAGTGCGCCATGTGGCGATGGGGCGAGCCGCTCGAACGGCGGTTCGTCGTGTGCGACGACCCGAATGTCATCGAGGAACCGAAGCGCCCCGAAGTGATCCCGGCGTCGTGGACCTTCATTCCGCACGAGGGCGACGAGCCGGCCGGATGGGTGGAGCCGGTGGACGAGATGTTCGCCAGGCGCCGCGGCTACTGCGGCATGGCGGGCGAGCCGAAACAGCAGGAGTGACGATGCGCGCGATCGTATTCGACACCGAAACGACCGGGTTCGACGAGCCGGCCCTTGTGCAGTCCGCGTGGGTCGAGGTTGACCACATGGGCGAGCTGGCGCACCCGATCTGCGGCGAGTTCTGGAACCCCGGCAAGCCGATCAGCTACGGCGCGATGGCGACGCACCACATCCTCGACGCGGACGTTGCCGACAAGCCGCCGGCGACCGAGTTCCGATTGCCAGAAGGCGTCACGCACCTGATCGGCCACAACGTCGATTTCGACTGGCAGGTGATCGGCAAGCCCGACGTGAAGCGAATCTGCACGCTCGCGCTGGCTCGGCGCATGTGGAACGACATGGACTCGCACACGCTCGGTGCGCTGCTCTACCGGGTCATGGGCGCGGACGCCCGCCGGGCGCTCGTCGACGCGCACAACGCGATGGCCGACGTCGGGTTCTGTGCGCACGTGCTGCGCGCGATTTGCGCAGCGCGCCGACCCGCCGATCTCGACGACCTCTGGCGCATGTCCGAAGAGGCGCGCGTCCCGACGCACATGACCTTCGGCAAACACAAGGGAATGGCGCTGCGCGACGTGCCGGCCGACTACAAGGCGTGGCTGATGCGACAGCCCGACGTCGATCCGTACCTGATGAGGGCGCTGAAATCATGAGCGACACCAAAGAGAGGTTTGAAGCCTGGGCGATCGTCGAACTGTTCGGACACCAGAGGATCGCCGGCCTGCTGACCGAACAGACGATCGGCGGCGCGAACTTCATCCGGATCGACGTTCCAGCGTTCGAGGACTCGCCCGCCTTCACGAAGCTCTACACACAGGGCGCGATCTACGGCGTGACGTTCGTTTCCGAGCAGATCGCGCGCGCGGCGGCGCAGTCCTATCGCGTTGCGCCGGTGAACGTCTACGAACTGCGCGACCTCATGCAGACGCAAGGCAAGCTGCTCACCGCGCCGGCGAGGGATTACGCAGGCGAGGACACGGACTCGCCATTTTGATCCGTGACCGGGGCACGCCATCAGCAGGCTTGCGCACCCGGACGTCATCCGCAAACGCAGCGGACGGTGATGCGTGACAGCCGGGAGAGACCGGCACCTATCAACAGGAGAGGTCCATGAAGATGACGAAGGTGAAGTCCGCGCACGAGATCGTGCTGCAGGGCATTCGAGTGGAGCTGGAAACCGTGGACGGGGCGATCAAGTCGCTCGTGCTCACGGACGGCGATGGCCGCGTTCTGAAAGTCGGGCAGGACTACTTCAACGCGCTGCTGGTGCTGGTGCCGGCCCCGCCCGAGTTTCAGACCAAGTATCGCGTCAGCAGCAAGTACGCCGGATACGACCTGGCCCCGATCGAGTGCGGCTCCGAGCAGGAAGCCGAAGAACGTGCGACGTCGCTTCGCGCGTTCGGCGCCGAGGCGACGATCGACCCGTTCACCGTCGCCGTCGAAGCCTGAGCCCGCCAGCCCACCAATCCCGAGGAAGCCATGAAGGAACAACCCATCTATCTCGTCAAGCACATCCCGACCGGCAAGGTGCGCCTGGTGCGCGCCGCGAACGCCGCGCGCGCCCTGCGCCATGTCACCGCCGCCACGCACACGGTTTCGATCCCGACGGCGAGCCGGCTGGTCGAGCTGGTCAAGGAGGGCTGCTACCCGGAGGACGCCAGCGCGAAGGAACCGGAGCCGATGCCTGCGTCCATCAGCGGCCTGATCGGCGCACCGCCTGTGCTGCAGGACGCCGGGCAGCCCGCGTTGGTCGCAGACCTGAACGACGGCTCCGACCCCGACTGAGGACACGCCATGCTGGAACTGGACAACGCCACCGCCACCATCAAGCACGTCTCGCTGCGCTGCGAGAAGCACGGGCCCGAGGACGTGCCCGCAGCCGACCTGAAGATCGAGACGAAGCAGGCCAACCGCGTCCTCTCGTTCTTCGGCAGCCAGTTGCTGGACTCGCTGTACTGGCGCGATGCGCCCGCCGACCAGGGTCTGCTGCCCGAAGTCCCGGAGGCCGCGGACAAGCCGAACCTGCGAAATCCCAAGCTGCTCGGGCCGCTGGCGATCGACTACGAGGGCGCGGGCTACACGGTGCGCATCGACTACGGCATCGACGCCAGCTCGGCCATCGTCATCGCGGGCGCCAAGCTGAACACCGTGAGGATCGACCCGCACGAAGGCGGCTCGGTGACGCTCGGCTTTCGTGCGCAGTTTCCGGTCGACGAGAAACTCGCCGGGCGCCTGGGCGTGCTGATCGGGCGCGAGGTCACGTTGCATATCGTCCCGCCCGAAGCCGAGGACGACGGCTTTGGCGACGACGACGCATAGGGGGCGCCCATGAAGCTCCTGATCTTCGCGGCGCTGCTGCTGGCGAGTACCGCGGTGGCGGCCGACACCTATACGAGTCCGAACAACGGGGGCGGCGAGATCGTGCTCACCGAGCGCGACTGCACGATCGGCAATCGCACGGTCAAGGGGCTGCGCGAGGCGTACACGTTCAGCAGCAGCGGCGATACGGTCGCGGGCTGCTGGATGGTGCAAGACGGCTATGTGCATGTGCGCTGGCGCAACCCAGACGGGTCCGGCTCGAGCAGCGTCTACCGCATCGAGTCGTTCACCAAGCGCGGCGGGGCGATGTGATGGCCACCAAGAGGAAGCCGTCGAGCGCCGCGCGGACGATCCACCACGGCCTGTTGTACTCGGCCAAGCAGGAGCGCCGGCTCGCCGAGGGCACCGGCGAAACCGCGCCCGAGGAAATCGTGTCGACCGACGCGGACCGTAAGGCGGTCGATGTCCGTCGGCGCATCGAGGACATGCGGATCGAGAAGGAACTCGGGCTGCGATGAAGGATCCGGGCATCCAGGTGCTGCGCTGCCCCGGTCACGCGAACGGTGACTGGTCGATCACGCACGAGTGCATGACGTGCCTGCACTACCTGATGCGCGACGACGCCGCCGAGTGGATGACGCCGCCCGAGCAGCAGCCGTGTCCGGACAGGATGGAGGTTGGAGCATGAACGAAAGCGCGGGTATTCACGTCCGGCGGCTGCCGTCGCTCGCGGGCGGGCGGCTCATCAGGAGGTCGGCGTGAGCCTGCCCTACGAAAACAGCACGAGCGGCGAGCGCGCGCTCGCCGACATCCAGAAGCTGCTGCGCGGCTTCGGCTGCAACAAGTTCGGCAGCATGGTCGACGATGGTGCGCAGGAGATCATGGTGCAGTTCGAGTACCGCGGCCGGCCGGTGAGCGTGCGCGCATCGATCCGCGGATATGCGGCCGCCTGGCTCAAGGCGCATCCCTACACCCACCGGATGCGCGGATCGAAGGTCGAGCACGAGCGTAAGGCGATGCAGATCGCCAGCACCGCCGTCTATTCGATCCTGCGCGACTGGATCAAGGGCCAGATCACGGCGATCGAGACCGGCATCCTGACGTTCGAGGGCGCCTTCCTCGGGCAAATTCTGCTGCCCAGCGGGCAGACGGTGCTCGAGCGGTTGAAGACCGACAACCTGCTGCCGGCGCCGAGCGGGGAGACGACGCCGTGAACCGCTACGCCGCCACGCTGCTGCTCGCCCGGAGGCTCGCATGAAAGAGCGCCCCATCATCTTCTCCGCGCCGGAGGTTCGCGCGATCTTCGCCGGCCGCAAGACGATGGCGCGGCGGGTCGTGAAGCCGCAGCCTTATCCCAACGGTTACCGCTTCGACGGCCGCGAGATTCTGTGCCACATCGACGATCTGCCGGCGAACGCGATGCTGTTGGACGTGGGCAGGGGGAAGGCTCGGTACACGACATCGAACCTCGAAGGGTGGGAGATCCATTGCCCCTACGGCCAGCCAGGCGACCGCCTGTGGGTGCGCGAGACGTTCTTGCACGAACCGGCGGACTACTGCTGGGAGGCGAGCGTCAGCATCCCCGTGCGCCCAGCGATGACGATCTACCGTGCGGACGCAGATCCGACCGGCGTCGGCACCGCAGGCTGGAAGTCGCCGATTCACATGCCGCGCTCGCTATCCCGCATCACGCTCGAGATCGAGTCGGTGCGCGTCGAGCGGCTGCATGACATCAGCG
>CAZBOT010000051.1:0-12574 GCA_964493575.1 uncultured Candidatus Saccharibacteria bacterium
ACCTATGCCTATCAGCTATGGGCCGACACCGCATCCGGCTTGCTGAAACAACGCACCGCCGCCAACGATGGCTGGATCAACAAAGGCAATCTTGCTGACGTTGATTGGGGTTTGCTGAACAAAGCCGGTGGCACGATGACCGGCCTTCTAAACCTAGCTGCCGGTGCAGACATCGCCTCTGCATCGACCGTAGATTTGACCGCAGCCACCGGCAACTGCCCGAAAATCACTGGCACGACCGCCGTGACCGCATGGACGATGAATACAGGCCAGCAAATGAAGGTGATCGCCGATGGCGCATTGCCTCTGACCTACCACGCCACCACCAATAATATCGAAGGCGGTGCGAGTTATACCTGCGAGGCCGGAGACATCATCAACTTAGTCAAAGGGCTGGATGGTGTCATTCGAGTAAGGATTGAAAAGCAAAATGGCACATCTGTTGTTAACAGCACTACTTTCGCATCTAACGCTGAATACGTCACCGGCACTGATACCACTAAAGCACTTAACTCTGCGACAGCTAGAGCAAGAAACATCGTCATAGGTACAGAAGTCACACTGACCAATCAAACTTCTGTGGATTTTACAGACATACCGGATTGGGTTAAACGAATCACCATTTCTTTTAGTGCTGTAAGCACAAATGGCTCATCCATCCCTATTATTCAACTAGGCGATGCAGGTGGCATAGAGACTACAGGGTATGCTGGCTCGGCCTCAATTATTTCAACCACAGTCGCATCAACTTTATTTACGAATGGCCTTGCTCTATCAACAGCCAATGCTGCGGCTGTTGTTTTTAGCGGTCAGGCGGTATTCACAAAAATCAGCGCACTAAGATGGGCTGGAACATGGATAACAGGCCGAAGCGACAGTGCCAGCACAAACTTATCCGCAACAAGCAAAGTTCTATCTGACACGCTTACTCAAGTCCGCGTTACCACAGTCAACGGTACTGACCAATACGATGGTGGTGTCATCAATATATTGTATGAATAAAAATTCAAAGGGATAAATATGTTCAGCGCATTTGGAGATTCGATTACCGCTGGGATGAGTGCAGCACCTCAATCTATGGGTTGGGTTCAGAGGTTCATGCCAATTAATAGCGCAGTACCTTCCGCACAAGCTGCCGACATATCAAATTATGTGCTTGGCGCAGTTATTGATGAAAATGAAAAATATAGTGTTTTTATCGGGGCTAATGATATTTATCGTTATGGTAATAATGGCATTAAAAAAACACATTTTGAACGATGCCTAACAGGTGCTATCGCTTGGTTGACATTGCCTCAAAAAGTGTTAGGCAGGAATATGATTAAAAGCGGGAATTGGTGGAATGCTACAGTCAATAATGTTGGGATAGCCTGTTCAGCGCAAGGCAACACAGCAAAGGCGACGGTTTATGGCGATAAGATTTATATCGGTTATCTAATTCAAGATCATCCTCAAACTATAGGCACTGCTGATATTAAGATTGATGGGGTGGTAGTTGGACAAATCAACTGTTCTGGTGCGGGGATGACCACGAATCTGAATGCTTCTTGGGGTCATGCTGCCTCTTGCTTTGAGGTTGCGCCTGGTGAGCATGAAATTGAAATTATCGTTACTTCTTCTGGTTCGTTTTTCTACGTAAATTGGGTCGCTGGAAATCAGCAAAATAAAGCGAAAGTTTTTGTAAGTAACATTTTAAAATGGAAGCCAAACGGCTACTTAATTAACGGGTTCAGCCCTTCTATTACAGATGATTACAACAACATAATTTCAAATGTTATTTCTAAATTCGATGAAGTTGCATTAGTCGATAATCATTCTTTAATAGAGCCAGCACACCATTTGGCTGACAATGTTCATCCAAATAATTTAGGCCATGAGATTATCCACAATAATTTCAAAGCAGTTTTTGATTTTGACCAACAAGGGCATTGTCGGTGATTATCCTGACGCTGCTTATCGTCGCCATGCTCCCGATGTGGGCGATTGGCATGCTTACTTTCATCCAATGGGTGCGTCCGGCGCAGGGCATAGACAAGAGCAACGTCATCAACCGCATCCGCCTCTGGTGGTTCGCGCTCACAAGGCAGTCCCTGTTCGTCGGGCTGTTCCCTTGGCTACTGCATGACGAACTGGACAACATCAACAAGAAAAAGGACTAGCCCGATGTTTGACAAAGACCCCAGCACATACCCGCTCATCACTTACCTTTGGGTCATTGCTCTCGCCGCCTGGGGCGGCGCGGTTTCGTTTATCGGCAAGGTCAAGTCCGGTGATGCGAGGGCGTGCAACTTTGTCGAGTTCATCGGCGAGATCGTGACCTCCGGCTTTGTCGGTGTGCTGACATTTTGGCTCTGCGAAGCCGCCGGCTTCATGCCGTTGATCACTGCCGCGCTGGTCGGTATCACCGGGCACATGGGCAGCCGGGCGTTGTTTCAGATGGAAAAGTGGGCTTCGAGAAAGTTTCTAGGGGAGGGCAAGGACCGTGCTTGAACTCAAGCTGGAGCGCGAATTCAGAAAGACCAAGGGCTACACCGCCGGCCGCCTGTTGGCTAACGGCAAGTTCCTCTGCCACACGATGGAAGACGAAGTGCGCGAGCAGGACGGCCTGCCGGTCGAAAAGTGGAAGATCCACGGCGAGACGGCCATCCCGCGCGGAAAATACCGCGTCGTGCTCTCCATGTCGCCGCGCTTCAAGCGGGTGCTGCCGGAAGTGCTCAACGTGCCAGGCTTCACCGGCATCCGCATCCATCGCGGCAACACCGCCGAACACACACACGGCTGCATCCTTGTCGGCCTGCCGGACGGCAACGGCGCCGACGGCTGGCTCGGCAACTCAACGCCAGCCGAAAGCCTGGTCATCCGCACCATCCGCGAAGCCATCAACACGGGCCAGCAGGTCTGGCTGGAGGTCAAATAATGCTTACGGCCGCCGGAATCATCCTCAAACTGATTTTCAGCCGCCTCGCCCGATTCGCGGCTTTCGTAATCGAGCACTGGCGCGTTTTCTTGCCCGTGGCAATGGTATGCCTTGCCCTCTGGTACGTTAACGGCCTACGCAGCGAGCGTGACGATGCGCTGACGGAGCTGGCGGACTACAAAGCAGAAGTCATCCAACAACAGCAGGCAAGAGCGGCAGACAACGCCAGAAAGCAACAACAGGCCGACCAGCATCTCGCCGACATCATGGCCACCCACGCCGAACAGCTCAACCAGATCAGGAGACAAGCCGATGCGCTCAACATCACGAACACTCGCAACGCTCGCACTATTGACGACCTTCGCAACCGCCTGCGCGACGCCATCCAATCCGGTGCCGCCGATGGATTGCCCGGCTTTCCCGAAACCGCCGGAGACTCTGCCGAAAGCAGGCGAGACCGTGACACAACCGCTGCTCGACCGACATACATCGAAGCCCTTGAACTAGGCTGCGAAGTCACTACCGCCGACTACAACGCACTGTGGCAAAGTTGGGATGCTGCGTGTCAGGTATATGGGTGCAGATGACCTGATTTTTAAATAATTGCGGACCAAACCAAAAATTGCGGACCAAATGAAAAAGGCCTACATTGCTGTAGGCCTTGTCTTTACTGGCTCCCCGACCTGGGCTCGAACCAGGGACACACGGATTAACAGGCTTCCCCATAGATTCAATACTGGCGCCGGTTTCAGGCGCTTTTCTGGTCCGCAAAGTGTGAAAAAATGGCCTTGATTTGGCGCGGGTTTCAGGAATTTTGCGGACCAGAAATTTATAATTTTATCTCTGTCTCAACGCTCTCAATATGGGATCTCGAGACACGTTTATCAATGGTTCTTTTGCTCCGTTATTTCACTTGAGCTTTCGCGTTTATGTTTCGTGCGATCGCAATAGAAAGTAATAATTGTTCTTGTTCGGTGTTGCAGTCTTTCATCTCCACCCTGATCCCTTCGTCGTTAACGAAGAACCACTTATCATTTTCGCCCTGCAGTCTCAGGCCGAATGTCTTGGCGATTGAAAAAATAGCGCTGCGCCAGTATTCCCGCTCCTCTAATCTTGCGCGTTGCAACATTGAGCGAATTGAGACAGCAACCAGGGCAGCGGTTAAAACAATCATGATGCCGTTAATTATAGTCATCGTAAGGATGTCTCCTATTTTGTCGGGGTGACCACGTCGCCGCGCCGCTGGCGGACGTAGTGTTCTGTCATCTTGATGCTGCCGTGGCCGAGTTGCATCTGTGCCTGGCGCATGTCGCCGGAGTCGGCTTTGTCGGTGCCGGCTTTGGCGCGGAGGTCGCGGAACTGGAAGGCTTTGATTTCGGCCTCAAGTTTAGGGTAGGCCTTGGCGGCTGCGGCGCGGGCTTTCTGGAATCGGTTCTTCAGGCCTTCGTAGGTGAGCGGCCGTCCGGTGGCGGTGCAGACGATGGCGAGGCTGTGGATGCGTTGGGTTTTCTTTTGTTCGTCGGTTCTGGCGATGAGTTGGGCGAGCTGGCCTTCGATGGTGATGCGCAGGCGCTTCCTGGTCTTGCCTTGATCGACGTGCAGCATGCCGTCCTTGATGTCGAGCTTGCTCATGGCGAGCACGTCCGCCGGTCGCTGGCCGGTGAGGTAGGCGAGGTCGAGCGCGTCCTTGAGTGTTTGATCGGCGTGCTCGTAAACGGCACGGTAGATGCTGTCCTCGATGTAGATGTCGCGGCCGGTTTCGGTGTAGCCGGTGACGCCCCGGCATGGGTTCTCTTTGTCCGTGAGGCCCCATTCGCGGGCTTTGTTCCAGATGTGCGAGAGCAGGGCGCGTTCGCGGTTGGCGCGGACGGTGGAGTGCTTGCCGTTGCCGGTGCGTTTGTCGAGGTATTGGCGGACGTGCAGCGGCTTGATTTCGTCCAGCGGCGCCGGCGGGTTGTTGAAGAAGGCGAGCAGGTGCTGCAGCTCCTTGATGTTGTCATCCTGCGTGCGGCTGGCCTTGGTGGGGATGATTTCGCGCTGGTAGCGGTCGGCCACTTCCTTGAAGGTGATGAGCGCCGAGGTGATGTGCTGCTCGGCGTGGTGCAGTTCTGCCCATAGACGCACGGCCTCGGTGTAGACCTTGCCGAGCGGGATCTCGCGGCGCGGCTTTCCGCCGGCATCGTAGTAGTAATAGGTGCCGCCTGGCTTCTGGCGGGCACGCATGCGTGGCGGCAGGTTGAGGTTGACGGATGGTCGGCGGCCCATGGTTGGCATAGATTACTCTTTTCTGATGGGAGGTGTCTAATTCGTGTTAGCACTCAACAGCTTCTCCGCTTCTAGCGCAGCCCTTTCTGGTGTTGCGTAGTTGCCGTGGAAGCAATTACCCATTTGCAGCCAATACCGCTTTGTCTCGTCGCCGAACGAGACAATGATTACCTTTCCGTCGTCAAGTTGCCGCAACCAAGTTCCGAAATACTTTCCGTGAATGTCACCTGATTGCTGATACCCTTTTAGAACGTGCTTGCCGTAATTCCAAAATTTCATTCAAGCTTCTCCCTTTCTATTTCCGTTGGGAGACACGGCTCAATAGGCTCTGCAGTTGGGAAGAATCCGTCGTACTTACAGCACCCGAACCACCATGTTTCGCCCTCCATCTTTGCGGCGCAAATTACGTTTTGTCCGGCGTATGGCCGCGTTTCTTTTGCACTTATCCATTCCATAGTTATGCCCCTAGCTTTCGAGGGCTGAAGCTATCCCTAGCACGAAGCAAAAGGCTGCCGCCGCCCAATTCAGCCACAGCGTCGGATCAGCCACAATAAAGGTCACGTTGATCGCGGATAATACAAAGAAAATCAATGTTGACATTTCGCTCTCCTGTAAATGGTGGGGTGCAGAACGGAATCGAACCGTTTAACTGCATCTTCGTACCTTACGTTGAGAACTGCACCCCATAAACTAACTACACGGATGGCGGCTAATTGAGGGATTTAACGGTCTTACCCTCTCGCTTCTCTTAAACCCACTTCGTTGCCTTTGAAGTGTTCACATACTGGCTAGGTATGCTTCATATCAAGCTTTCTTTATTAGCGTTTTGATGCTCGTTGCTTTACGCTGAACACATCACTAACCGCCATGCGTCTAGTTGCTCCCCTCTTACAAAATACATATTAGGCGGGGGAGCGTTGCCTTTACTGATACTCTGGTTCTTCTTCTATTGCCGATTCGCTCATTTACGCGCCTTCTTCCTTCCACCTTTCCAGCGTTTGAATTCTTGCTGAGGCTTTGGCGTCCCGAGACTTCCTTTCGGCAGCGGTTTACGGTGCCTCAGCTTCTGGATTGCTGGCCGGCTGTCTGACGCGAGCAAGCTCGCAAAGAGCGCGGTTAATATCTGTAGCGTCCTCATAGCTTTGGCGTCCTCTTTTCATTTGCCCGATCACGCCATGAGCGGCGACGATTGCCTTTGCGTGCCATGATTACGCCGCCTTTTTCATCGCGAAATACACATCACGGCAAGCCAGGACATCGCTTATGGCTGAGTGCGCGTTATCGAAATCCTTGCCGAAGAAGTGTCTGTAGGCTTCCGTGAGGCTCGGGGTTTTTGGTTGTCTCCGGCCTGCTGCAAGCATCTTTTCAGTCGGCGGCAGGTTCACGATCTTTGTTGCCATTTTGGCCGTGCATTCAGATCTTCCAGCCTTCCATTGCTCGGCAAGTTCGTCGTCATGCAGGTAGCGTTTGATGGCGATGCGGGTTATCCGTGCGTCAAAAGGCTCGTTGTGTCCGATGCGCACTCTCTGCCCAACCATGTCCATCAACACTTCGATGGCCTTTATTTCGCTGATTCCGACATCCATAGCCATTTCATGCGTGATTCCATGAATGGCCGACATTTCTGGCTCGATCACCCATCCATCAGGGCGAACAATCAGGTCAATAGTCTGTAGCGTTTTTTCGCTATCGAGGTCTACCATCGCTGCAGCAAGTTGTACGATGTGAGGCTGCATTGGATCTTCGGAAGGCTGGTCGAACAGCGGGATTCCGGTTGTTTCTGTATCGTAGAAAATCGCAAGGTTCATGATTACGCTGCCTTCTTGAAGTCGTAGCTGCCAGCTACAGCGATGATGTGTTCCACAAGGCTTTCGCAGATCGCCGGGAAGTCTTGCTGGCGGTAGAGCATTGCGTTCTTGTCCTTGGCGACTGCAGGCCAGCCAATGCTTGCCAGGAAGTCGGCGGATACTGTGAAGCCGAGTGCAGCATTGATGTCACCGAGCTTTATGCGCTGGCCGGTGTCTGCACCAAGCGCCTTGTCGATAACATTTATGGCTTTGTCGATTTCAGGATTTGATGCAAACGCAGGTGCAGACGGATCCAGAATCGGTGCAGGCTGTGATGCCTTTGCCGCTTCTTCTGCTGCAATCTTCTTGCGTGCCGCTTCTTCGGCTTCAGCCTTGATTCTGGCTTCCTTCTCGGCCTCGGCGCGTTTGTGGTCATCAATGCGCGTTTTGATTACAAGCTGGAAGTCGTCCATTGCCTTGCCGATGATCTGCTGCAGGTCAGGGAACAGCATGCCGTAGCCTTCTGCGTTTGTTTTGCACCATGCCAGTTTTGCGCGTATGTCTCGCGCAGTGCCTTCCGCTGCTGTCTTGCAGCGTGCCAGTTCGTCCGCGATATTGCCGTGCAGGCTCTTAATGGTCTTGACGCCTTTGACCGCGCCGGCGAAGTCGGGCTGTGCAAGATTAAGGCGAATCGGCTTTGTCTCAGCCTCAAGCTGCTCGATGTGTGTGCTGAAGTCTTTTTGAGCCTTGAGGATTGCCGCTGTCTTGATGGCTTCTTTCTGTTCCTTCACGGCCTTTTCCAGCTTCAAGCCGAGCGCGTCGAACTTGACCGCATAGCCTTCCAGCGTGCGCACGGCTTCGCTGATCGGTGTAATCTGGTCAATCACGGCCTTTGCTGTCAGCTTAAGGTTCTTCGCTGCTTCCCGGCTTGCCTTGGCGTTGGCTTCGCCGTCAGCGAAGTCTTGGTCGGTGACCAGTTCTGTCTTGGTTTCTGCCAGATACTTGTCGAACTTCGGCGTGATCTCGGACAGGTTGCAGGCAACCAGTTCGCCCTTGACCTGGATCGAAGGAACAGGGAAGGCTTCGATCGCTACGGGCTTCTTGCGAAATTTCAGGTTCATCATCACGCTCTTCTATAAATGGTGGGGTTCATGGTTTTCCAGGTGTCTAATCTGCGTTATGCCTCATTCAAATCTCGCCCCGAGCGCCTTTGCGTCCTTAATCACCTTGAGCGCTTTTCCGAGGTCTTCGGGCTGCACGTCAAGCCGCAGGTTCTCCCAATAGATCGTGATTTCTTCGCTGTCGAAATTCACTTCCAGTTCTTCATCAACTGCTCGGCACGCTTCAAATACTTCCTTGGCTGCGTCCTTCAAACTCATGTCATTTCTCCGTAGTTGCGAGAGGCATAACCTCTCATTCAACCCGGACTGGCCGAAAAGCCGGCCAGCCGGTTAATTCAGACGTTCTGCGGCAGGAAGTAGCTTACGTCCCATGGCCGCACGCCATCATCAATGCTCGACCCGTTCAGGATGTTGTTGTCCTTGTCGTAGAGCACTGCCGACACAACCACATCCGTGGCGCCCAGCTTGTGAAACCAGCTAGCCACCTCTGCCGGGGTCAAGTCGTCGGCTCCGCTGTGCAGGTACAGGTGCGCCGTGTGGTAGCTGCTCGCGCTTCCCTCCGCTCTGCTTTCAGTGATCGCGGCGCACTCGCCAAGGCTTCCAGCCCCTGGGCATCCTCCGCCGTTCATTCGGTAGTTAATTGCTTCAAGTACGTTCATTTCGATTCCTCCACCAGTTGCACGAAGTCGCCGACGGTGTTGAGCGCTTCTACCTTGTCGTCGTCGATGTGGATGTCGAGTTCTGATTCCACGGCCATGACGGCTTCGAGGATGTCGAGGCTATCCATGGCGAGGTCTTCGACCAGGCGGGCTTCGTCGGTGATTTCAGTGGCGCCGCTTTGTTGTTCGATGGCTTTGATTGCGGCTTCGCGGGGTGTTGTCATTGTTTACCTTTCCATTCGGCCACGATCTGTGGCCATGTTGTTTTGAGCCGCGCTTCTTGCTCGGCGGCGGTGGCGATGCGGTGTTTTTCGCAGCGCAGGGTGCCGTCTTCATCGCGGCGGATGATGCTGGTGGTGTGCTGGTCGTCCGGTTCGCAGTAGACGGTTTGGCCGTTGATGCTGACGGTGATGGGTTCGTCGCGCACCTGGTGGTAGGCGATGCTCATGCCGATGATGATGCAGGCGGCGCTGATCCATGGGTTCATAGCGTGCTCCATTCGATGTGAGTGGCGCCGGCCAGCAGGCTGATGACGCTGCAGATGGCGGCGATGATGACGATGCATTTGATGAGGTCGGCGATCATGGCAGCAGCCTCATCTGTCCGGCGGCTTCGAGTTCGGCAGCGGACGGTGGTGGTGGCGGGGCGTCTGGGTCGCCGCTACAGCACTCGATGGCGTCGGCTTCTTCGTCGTGCAGCTCTCGGCACTCCGGACATGCGTAGGCCTCTTTGTAGCCGGGCGAGCAGCATTCAATGGCTTCTTCCGGTTCGGTGTGCAGGTAGTTGCATTCCCGGCATGCGTAGTAGATGGTGGGGCGGGCGTTCATGCCGCCACCCGCGTCAGGTCAGCCACCATCTTTGCCATGCCGCCCAGCCATGCCACGAGCAGGAAGGCGGCGAGGAAGCCGGCGAGGATCTTCAAGTTGCGTGTTTTGTTCATGTTCTGCCTCCGTTCTTGGTGGATATTCAGCGGTGCATTTCCAGCAGACCGTGCGCCAGGTGTTGACGTGGCCGCATGTGCAGCGCCATTTCATCAGCTGACTATTGCCAGGCGGCGGGATTCGATGCCGCCATCGCCGTTGTGGTGGTGCACGGCGATATGGTTGCCGCCGCGATAGACGCCGTAGCCAAGCTTGGTGATGCGCTTGCGGGCTTCATCCAGGGCGAAGTGAAAGTCGGTTGTCTGCTGGTTGATCTCCTGCACGATGGCGGTGATGGTTTCGCCGATGACGCTGGCGCGCAGGGCTTCGTCTTCGATCTCGATGCGAATGGTGGTTTGCATGGCTTTCTCCTTGACGATGATGGGCTTGAAACCGGGGATATCGACGGGCGATAGCACGCTGCGGCGCCCGTTGGTGAGCAGCTTGAGATGCTGCGCTGCGGCACTGCGGGCGACTTCAAACAGCAAGGCTTCATCGGGGACGATGGTGGTGAGGGCGGTCATGCTGCCACCGCCTCTCTGCTTGCGTTGCGGGTGGCGACTGCGTTGAGGTCCAGCTTGATGCCGATCGGGAGATCGACGAAGCGCTGGTAGGCGTGGCCGCATGCCTTGTGGCCTGCCGCGTGCAGCATCGCGACGCGCTGCGCGGCGGTGGCTTTGTCCCAGGCGCGGTGGGCGCTGGTGATAGGGGTTTCGCTGACTGTAAACATTCCTGCCTCCTGCTCGTTTGTTGTCGAGGTGAGGCAAGTCTACAATCACAATTGTAATGTTGTCAACAAGTGCATTTGTAATTTTTTACTGGGGATATATTTCAGGCAATAAAAAACCCGCCGAAGCGGGTTGTTTATTGTGGGGTCTAACGGTTATTTGCGAATCTATCTTCTTCCGATAGAAATATTTTTTCGGAAGCCCCGTGCTTGATCTGGATCTTCCTTTGCAGGATCGCGCCCTGCCTGTCGTACCCGACGCTCCATGTAACGTGTGTTGTAAGTAGCCAATCGCCTTCTGCGATATTTGTAAATTCAAAATTACCTTGAGCGTCACAGGTTGTTCTTTTTGTAACAGGCTGTTCTCCTGGCTGCACTTCTGGCTCAATTGGCTTCGCGCGTCTTTTGATTATTGACCAATACTCTCTGAAATATTCAGTATCTGGAGAAAGCGCAACTTTGTTACCTGCGCAAGTTACGACACCGCCGCCGCGTTGCTTAAGAAACGCTTGTCCGTCTATTTTTGCGGTTCCGTTGGCTCGATATTTGTCGTGGCTTGCCGAATCGAAGCCGTTGGTCATCTTTACGTTTGGAATTGGAACGCAGCCTGCCATGACGAGGCATGCAATAAGTGGGATTTTCTTCATTAAGTTATCCTTTAACGGTTTTATTGTTGAAAATTACACTTATTACATTATTGCTTATTTTCTTTTCTTGCAAATTGGGCGAGTTTCGCAAACGAATCAATACTTTTTACGGCTTCGTCCAGGGCGTAGTCTGGCATCTCCTGCATTAAGGTAATGGCGCGTTTTATTTTTTCGCTATTGACATGAGATGTGTCGTACCTTGCGGCCATTTCTCCGTTGCCAGTGGCGAGCCATTCCGGATTGACGTTGCAGGCCATCGCAATCTGTACAGTGAACTCAGAGCCTGTGGCGTGGCCATTCTCTAATACGGATATATTTTGCTGGGACATGATGCCGCCCATGCGATCGATTAGCTGCTTCTGAGTGAAGCCGGCAAATTCTCGCGCCTTCTTTAATCGTTCACCAAATTTCATACGCGCAAAGCTACGGGCACTTTTTATTTCGGTCAAACAAATGGATTTGTTGACATTTACACAAGTGTGCTTGTAAGATTGAGTCAACATGAAATCAGCCCTCGAAAAAGCAGTTGAAATTGCAACCGGACAAAAGGCGCTGGCCGATGAATTGAGCCTGATTTGCAATCGCCCGGTGAAGCAAGCGCACGTCTGGAACTGGCTTAATACGACTAGAGACGGCGTGCCAGGCGAATACGTCATCCCTATCTGCGCTGCTATCGATTACCAGGTCACGCCGCACGATCTGCGGCCTGACCTTTACCCGAATCCATCCGATGGCCTTCCGCCAAATATCCGCGCCTCGGTGTGCGAGTGCAGGGAGGCTGCTGCGTGATGGTTCCAAATGGTTTGTTGTTTCCTCCCCGCCGCGCATGCGCGGCTTTTGGTCGCTTGCTACGTGCGGCCGTTTTTTATTCATAAGGGTGTTGGTCGTGTCCATGACTGACATCCTATTTTTTTGCGTGAAGCGTGTCTTTCCGACTGCTTCCGAAATTGTCGGAGGGTTTCGTGATGCAAGCTGAAATGCCTTTCTTTGATAGCCCTGAAGATGCAATCAGGAATGCTGTGCAGCAACTGGGCGGCGCCAAGCAGGTCGGCCCACTGCTGTGGCCAGACAAGAGCGTTGATGCAGCATCACGCTTGCTGCTGGATTGCCTCAATCAATCACGCGCCGAAAAACTGGAGATCTCGCAGGTGTTGCATATCGCAGAAGTCAGCGGCGCCGGCACGGCGTCCGCTGGACTGCCGGGTTAGGCGTGAACCTGTAAGAAAGGCTTACAAGATGCGATTTGAACGGATTGTGTGCGCGATTGCCGGCCATACGTATGTGGTGCAACGGGTTTTTAGTGCCACCAGCAGGCAAGTTGGCTGCACCCGCTGTGGACGCGAATGGGGGATGAATGACAGTGTGAGGTCGTTCATTCCGTGGGACGGCGAGCTAGAGCAGTTGTACCGAGACATTGGGCAATGGCCTGGGCAGACGCCTAACCTGCGACTGGCTCGCAATGCTGGCTTCCATGCTACGACCCAGTGGCTCAACAACGAGATCGGGTATGAGGCACGCCCCGTCGTCAAGG
>CAZBOT010000052.1:0-12532 GCA_964493575.1 uncultured Candidatus Saccharibacteria bacterium
AAAGTGGGAGCCAAACGATGTGGTGCGATTCACAGCAACGAGCCCGGGTGGGGGGATTGCATTGTCGGCGGGCGACCAGGACATTTATCCCGTGACCGTCGCCCCTAGTGCGGAAAACAAGCTCGTTGCCGTGGATTATCTGCCTTACCTGGCACTGGCCGAAAACGATCGGTACACCTTCGCAATGACAACTTCGAGCGAAGTTTCGCGCTATGCAAAAAGCGACGGCGCGAACAGCACTGCTGTCGCTGTTGCTGCATGCTATGCGGGAGATGGCGTCACGCCAATCGTTTCTGGATTTATCATCTCTGCATGGGCATGGTCTGATTATCAGCTAGTGCAAGTCCGAGATGAAACATCTGGCGAATTTCTGCTGTACAAATCGGTGGATGATTTGGCGACGTGTGGGGCAAATCATCCGCTGTACGACGACCACAAACCTATTGCGCGAATCGGATGGAGCGCCGACAAGTCCAACGCGGAGCCGTCTATCAGCATCATGCGTCCGTGGTCGTTAGTCAGAGTCAAAAATCGCATGGGCGAGGACGTGGTTGTGTGGGGGCAGTACAACAACACCAGCGGAACAAACACGCGGGCTCACGTATTCCAAAGCAAGGATGGCTGTAGAACGTGGGAATGTGTGCTCGAACTGAATAGCGGAGGGTCGCTAATCGTCCGTCACTGTCACGCCGTCCAGCACGATCCCTACGAAAACGAATTCTGGTTCTGTTATGGCGATAGCCTTCAGTCAGCGTATTACGTTTGGGACGGCGTACATCCGTTGCCCGCAAATACGCCTGCGAGCCAAGCCGGTCTATATCGTGGGTGGCGCGGTATGGACCGCACAAACAACCCTACTGGAGACACGTCCGGGCAAGACATTCAGGTCTGTACTCTGCAATTCACGCAGAATGAGGTTATCGCGCCCGTCGACACCGGATACGCCCGGCGCGGGATATATACGCTCTCGCGCGACTTGCGCCGGTATGAGCGCATTACATCCGCGGACGAAATCGGGCAGATCGAGGGGCATTCATTTTTCTCGTCCGCAATTTGCGCGCGTACAGGCACGATGCTTGTTTCAACGTTGATCGAAAGCAGTGCGACGAGCCAAACCAGCGATTATGTGCTGTGGGTATGGGCGGCCACTCCGGCTGGAAACTACAGGGACTGGCGCCGAGTTGCGCGCTACATGCTGGTGACGACCGACGACACGTCGCGCTCGTTTTCGACGTTCATGGCACGTCCAGACGGGAGTTTTTGGCTGGGGTCGAGCAGGGGGGCCGGGAAGGACTATGCCAGCACCTCGGTCTGCCGGATTGATGGGTCGGCTATCCCCTCTACGGTAGATGACGAAATCGACCCGATACATCCCGTGTACTGGGTCGATCCAACGGCAGGGGATGATTTGAATTCTGGGTATTCTCCTGCATTGCCGTGGAAAACAGTCGGCAATGCGCTGAGAAGCAGCAAATGCACGCACGGCGCTCTTATCCATTGCGCGCCGGGGGAATCTCTGGAGGTGTCTACGAGCGGGCTAAGCATCAACGCCAATCCGCGTAAAGCGCAAAGGAATTATCCTGCCATCATTCGTGGCGCAGGAAGGAAAGCGACTGCAATCACGGTCGATACTATCGGTAATGGCTTCTCTCATGGAACAGTGTCTCCATACCGATTTGAACGCCTGTCGTGCAAGAATCTGAAAAACGGCACATTTTTTGCAACAGGCGCGCTCGCCGCAGAAACGAAACTCGAATTTCGGGATGTCTATGTAGACGCCAAATCGACGTTCGTAAAGGCGGAATCTGGCATTGTAGCCATCGAGAAATTTGAGTCAGAGTCTGGAACACTGGTCCGTGGAGAGTATGCAAACAGCCAGCAGGTGGTCGTTTCGAGCGGCGTACATCGCGGCGTAACCCGGATGATGAACTGGTCCGGTGGGGCCGAATCGAGTGCTGTGGTGGAGCATGTGACAGGGATAGGCCAATCGTCTGCTCTGGTGGATGTGCTCGCAGCGGCGGTGACGCTGCCGACTGTGCGTAACTGCGTCGAGTCGGGCGGTGCGCCAGTAGTCAAGGACGCCCGGACTGTGAAGACCTCGGCAGATGGCGTGGTCGAGTACAACGCCGCGTCGGCGGCATCAACCAGCCTCGTGGGTGGCGACGCGGGAAGCGTCGTTGCCGCAGACCTGCGGCTGATCGGCACAACGGGCATGCCGATGCCGGACAGTCCGTTGCTGGCTGCCGGTGCCGCATCGGCGGTGATTTCGGACGTGAATGGCACACCGTTCAGCGCGCAGCGAAATATCGGGGCCTGGGCGTAATCTAACCCCCCTCGCGCGCCCGCTATACAAACGGTGGCCATGGCATCGCAAATCCAGCCCTACCCCTGTAGGGCTGGATGGTTGCCCGGATGGCAGCAAGACTGCGCGCAATACGCACGACATCCGACGCCGCCATGCCGAAACTCACCGCAGACATCAGGCCCAATCAAACCATCACGATCGGCAACACCACCGTGCGGCTCGAGCGCAAGTCGGGCCAGATTGCCCGGCTAGTGATCGACGCGCCGGAGCAGGTCCGAATCACGCTCCCAAGGCAGACCGGCCCCGCAAAAACGGGAGGCCGCACCGATGCCTGAATCCGATATCAACGTCGTCATCACGCGCCTGGGAATCCTCTCGGACGACGTCGGCGAGCTGAAAGAGACGCTGCGCCAGATCGCGACGGCAGTCACCCGCCTCGCCCTCGTGGAAGAGCGCCAGATGCAGACCAACGAAGCTCTGAGCCGGGCGTTCAAGCAGATCGACAAGCTCGACATGAAGCTGACCGGCATCGAACAGCGCCTCGGCACGCTGGAGCGCATGCAGCCGCTGCAACAGCAAACGAACGGGTGGGTGATGACGTCGGTGTGGATCGCCGCAGGGGCCGCGGTGATGTTCGTCGCAAAGAAAACGGGGATTCTGTCGTGAACTTCGAGCGGGCGTTCGAGAAGCTGATCGACCACGAGAAGGGCCTGAGCCTTGACCCGAAGGATCGCGGGAACTGGACGACGGGCGTGATCGGAAAGGGCGAACTCAAGGGCACCAAGTACGGCATCAGCGCCATGAGCTACCCGCACCTGGACATCCGTAACCTCACCCTGGCTGACGCGAAGGCGATCTATCGCAGCGACTTCTGGGGGCGCTCTGACGACCTCCCTGATGCTGTGCGATTCGACTTCTTCGACGCTGCCGTGAACTCCGGCTACCTGCAGTCGGTGAAGTGGTTGCAACGCGCAGCCGGCGCGACAGACGACGGGGTAATTGGGCCGAAGACGATGCTTGCAGTGCGCATGGCGGACCCGCAGCGGCTGGCAAAGCGATTCAACGGGCATCGGCTGGGCGCCATGGCTGACATGCGAGGCTGGCCCTCGCAGGGCCGGGGCTGGGCGAGACGCATCGCCAAGAATTTGCTGGAGGCATGACATGGACTGGAAAGACCTTGCGGCGGCCGTCGCCAAGTCCGCCCCCGCACTCGGGGTCGCGCTGGGCGGTCCGGCGGGCGCGGCCGTTGGCGGCCTGATCGCCGCCGCGTTCGGCGTGGACCGCAGCGCGCAAGCTGTGGCGGATGCCGTGGCGAACGACCCCGATGCGGCCGTGAAGCTGCGCGAGATCGAATTGCGGCACGCCGAAGTGCTGGCCGAACTGATGACCCAGCGCTACCTGGGCGAGATGGCCGACACGCAGCACGCCCGCACGACGCACCGGGACAGCCAGATGCCCGCGATTCTGACCGTGGCGCTGTTCCTGATGGTCGTCGGCTTGATCGCTGCGCTGATGTACCAGCCGACGCCCGAGAGCAACAGCGAGGTGATCTACCTCGTGACCGGCCAAATCATCGGAGCGTTCGCCACCGCGATTGCCTATTGGTTGGGCTCGAGCCGCGGCAGCGCCGAGAAACAACGCGCCCTGGAGGCCCGGTCGTGAGCTACCAGGAACTCCCGATGGCATGCCGCCAGTGCGCGCACCGGCACAGCCAGTACATCTACCCGGCCTGGAGCCACAAGTGCCTCAAGGTGAAACCTATGGTCGAGGGTTGCAACTGGAAGCAGGCCCGCCACCTGAATTTCGAGGAGAACGAACGTGCTCGCACCGGTGACTGACCTTGCCCGCTGGAAGGCGGCGCACTCCCGCCCCTTGGTGATCGACTACTGCCGATGGAATCAGGCGATTGAAGCGACGATGCGCGCCAACGTCGATGCCTTCTTCACGCTGACTTTCATCTGGCCGCGCGTGCTGCTGCGTGCCATGACGGGGGCGTGACGTGGCGCTGCAAAAGCTCAAGCTCGAGGTTCGCAAGGTTCCGCCACTCGCTGGAAACTGCGCACGCTGAACAGGCGCCACCGGACGGATTGCGGCCGGCGAAATACATTCCGAGGGCACGACGAGAACCCGCATGAGCGCGAACACCACCCCGATTGGACCCTTCCGCAGCATCAACAACCGCCTGCCTGACCACCAGCTCGCTGTCGTCGAGCGCGGTCGGAAGTCGGGCGACTACCTGCGCAATGCGGTCAACGTCGACCTGACCGCAGCGGGCACGCTCCAGCGGCGCAAAGGCTCGACGCTCGCCCAAGCCGGGACGGACTGTCACAGCCTCTGGTCGGACGGCGCGCGCGCGTTCTACGCCGACGGCGACACGCTGTATCAGTACCCGCGCACCGCGCTGAGAACCGGCCTCGTGCCGGGTCGGCGCGTGAGCTACTGCGAGACCCCGGCCGGCGACGTGATCTGGTCGAACGGCGCAGTGATGGAGCGCATCCGGGCGGGCGCCTCTGCGCCGCTCGGGCTTGCCGTGCCGAACCCGGCACCGACCGTCACCGCGTCGGTGGGCGGCGGGCTGCACGCGGGTGTCTATCAGGTCGCCATCACCGCCACCAACGCAGACGGCGAAGAGTCGGGCGCAACGTGGCCGGTCCAAGTCAGCGTGGCCGACAGCGGACGGATTGAGGTCACGGGTCTGCCCGGGTCGCTCACAAATATCTACATCTCGCCCCTCAACGGCGACACGCTCTATCTCGCAGCGACCACGACGGCGAGCAGCTACGTCATTCCGATCATGGGCACGCTCCGGCAGTCGCTCCAGACCCCGGGCCTGCGCCCCATGCCCGCCGGCGAGATCGTCCGCGAGCACGGCGGGCGGCTGCTGGTCGTCTCCGGCTCGATGCTCTACTACTCGGAGCCATTCGGCTACGGGCTTCACGATCCGCTGCGCGGGCGCATCCCGTTCGGCCGGCGCATCACGCTGCTGGCCCCGGTCGAAGGCGGCTGCTACGTGGGCACGGAAATCGAGACGTTCTGGCTCCCTGGTGGCGACATCGAGAAGACCGAGATTGTCGAGCTGCTGCCCTATGGCGCGGTTCCCGGCACCGACACGGCGCTCGAGAACGAGACCGGCGTGGCCTGGATGAGCACGCGCGGGCTGATCGTGGCCGACGCGGCAGGGCAAGCCAAGAACGTCCAGGAAGACACCGTAGCCGTCGAGCCCGCCGCATCCGGGGCCACGCTTTTCCGCGAGCAGGACGGCATGCGCCAGCTCGTTTCATCCTTGGCGGGCGCGCAGACCAGCCGTGCCGCAGCCGATTCATTCATGACGATGGAAGTCGTCCGCAAGGAGAATATGCTGTGATGCTCATTCAACACCGCGCCGGGTTCGTCTTCACCTTTCGCCACCTCCGTGGGGGCAGGGTGATCTTCGAGCATACCGAGCACAACCTGATGCCGTACGAGGGCGTCAACCATATGCTCAGTGTTCTGGTTGCCCAGGGAACACAGACGCCGACGTGGTACATCGCGATCTACGGCAACGACTACGCCCCTGACGTTGCGGACACTGCGGCGACGTTTCCGACGCTGGCCGGCGAACTGGTCGGATACACAGGCAACCGCCCTGCGTTCCTGCCGGGGGCGCCATCGAGCGGCGTAATCAGCAACGCCGGCCAGGAGGCGGAGTTCACGTTCACCGCGCAACAGGTTGTCCGTGGCGGCTTCGTAGCCAGCCACGCCGTCAAGGGCAGCACCGCCGGCGTTCTGCTGTCTGCGGTGCAGCTCCCGTCCCCCCGCACCTTCGAGATCGGCGATGTGGTGTCGGTCGCCGCAGGACTCGAAATCTCCCCCACGTAAGGAGTATCTGACATGACCATCAAAGCCTCTACCGGCCTTCGCAACAGCATGCTCGTCACCGGCTCGCTCCGCAGCCTGCTGAACGGCGGCCGGATCAACATCTACGCCGGGGCCGCGCCTGCCACTGCCGACGCGGACCTCGGTGGCGCCACGCTGCTGTGCGCCGTCACGGTGAACTCGACAGGCACGGGCATCAACTTCGACACCGCAGCTTCCGGCGGCGTGCTGCAGAAGGCTCCGGGCGAGGTGTGGAGCGGGGTCAATGCTGCTACGGGCGTCGCGTCGTTCTACCGGCACGTGGCCGCTGGTGACGCTGGCGACGCGAGCACCACGGCAGCGCGGCTCCAGGGCACGATCGGCATCGCAGGCGCGGACCTGAACTTGTCCAGCACGTCGCTGACCTCTGGGGCCACCCAGACGATCGACTACTACTCCGTCGCGCTGCCGACACTGTAACCGGAGCACGCGATGGCCTGGGGGGAGTACGAGTTCACTGCGCTGACACCACACCCCGTGTCGGGGGTCTATGGTGCGAGTAGCACGCCGGCGGGTGATGTGGCCCTTGTGCACGACCACCAGTACGTGTGGCGCTCTACAAACGCGCAGGATTGGACGCAGGTGCTATCCACGACACAGCGTACCGACTCAAGGATGCTTAACTTCAAGGGGGACTTCTACTTCCTTCGGAGCGACGACGCGGACCCCGCGTTCCGGTACGTGCACCGCAGCACCGATGGGGGGCAGACGTGGGCGGTATGGCATTCGTCTACCGCGTCGCTGTCCCTGCCGAACACGACGGTGCGGATCGGCCACTCGTACATTTGGCAAGGACACGTCGCCAACGACACGCTGTATTTGACGAACGGTGCGAACCAAGTCGTGCGCTCGGACGACTTAAGCACGTGGACGGCCACCAACCTTACCGGGCTGGTGAAGGGTGTTGCGTACGGCAATGGTGTGTGGGTAGTCGCAGCCGATCCTGGTGGTACGAACAGCCCCACGTACTACCGCAGCACAGACGGCGTCACGTTCTCCTCAGTGCTCGCAGGCGCGCTCCCGTTTTTCTACGGGTACGCGTGTGTGGTGTGGCACCCGGAGTTCTCCAAGTTCTTCGCGCTTGGGCGCTCGGGGAGCAACTACGTCATGCGCTCGTCCGCGGACGGGATTACATGGGCCTCGAAACAGCTCAACCCGCTTGACCCAGCGTACCCTCCGCGTTTTCTGGAGCATGTGCACACCCTACTTGCAGTTCCTGGTGGGATTTACGCGCAAGCGATCGCGCATACGCCGGACTTCCATAACCCTGGGTCGATGTACTACGCGGTTGAGGAGCAAAAGGGGTACTACATAGCCGGTGGGGGCGCGGGTGCGGCCCGCTTCGGGGATGGCGTGCTTTTGGCTGGAGACTTGTGGGCGCACGACGTAGCAGGGAGCACGCCCGTCATCGGGTTGTACGGGATCCCAGGAGCCCCGCCGTATTCCGTGCTGCTGACTCTTGACGCGTGGCTCGGCCCCGAAATCACCCCGGAGTTCTGGACCTCGTTCAACCAGACGTATGAAATACCCTAAGCTCCGCAACGGCCCCTCCCCCGTTGGTGAGGCGCTGGCTCGCCACATGAACCGGTTGCGGGCGCCGTGGCTCACGACGATCGCCGGCGATGTCGTCGCCAACAAGATGGGGGCACGTTCCGAGGTGTTCCAAGGCGCCCCAGATGCCATCTACAGCCTTGGCTGCGAGCGCGCGGCAGCGCCGAACGACTTTTCTGTTCGGGGCACGCGCTCGTTTTTCGCACCGTTCGTACGGGTCGGGAGCTGGGATCGCGGTCGGTTCGACCTTCCCGCGTTCGCGCCAATCGGGGAGGGTCGCGGCGTCGTACCGGTTGCGGTGTCCCCGGGCGTTGCGGCCCTGTACGTGTCTCGGTACGCGCGCACGTTTCGAGAGCTGGTTCAGTTCGCGTACTCGGAAGACCCGTACAGCGCCTACGCGTGGTCGCTGTACACGCTCGGGCGGGCGCTGCACGCGGACCACCAGAACGCATTTGGAGTGCTCGGATATGTCATGTACGACGTGGGCGGCACGTTCGACTCGTTCGGGGCCTGGGTATTCACCAAGGACAACGGGGAGACGTTCGACCAGACCGGGTTCTCCTACGGGCCTGGGTGGCGGCACGGTGCGCCGTCCGCGAACCGTCTAGACGCGTCGACCTTGCTGGTGACAACCCCCACGTACGTTACCAAGGACGTCGCCGGGTTCAACGACAACTTCGATCCGACGCTGTCGTTCGCCGTGACGATCCGCGGAGACGGCGAGTGGTCGGCCACTGACGTGGGGACGCTGCTCGATTTCAGCTACCCGCCGCCGGCAGTGCTGGCGAGTTCCGCGCAGGAGAGCACCAACCGGAAGATATGGGACGACCTCGCCGGGCTGCGCGGAGTGCGCCTATCGAACGGGGGGTCGCTGTTCGTCGCCAACGCCAACGGGTACGATCGGGTGTTCGACCAGTCCGGATTCGAGACGCCCAACCCGGCACTGAGCGCGAACCTCGCCATCTTCACCAGCGCTGGGACTGGGGCGTACGCGCGCACGAGCACGCTCACGCTTCCGAATGCGTTCACTGTGGGCCGCATGCTGGTCGTTGGGGACAAGCCGGTGATCTTCCTCCCGCCGGACCTGACCCTGAACCCAGCCGGCCGAAGCCATCTGGTGGTGTTCACCCCCACAGGTATGGTGGAGGCGGTGCGGGAGCTTCCGTTCTCGCCTCATCTGGTATCGGCCAACCTGTTCGCACTGGACGAGAGCACCATCGCGGTGCCTGCCTATGGGGCGCGGCAGGGGGTCGAGGGCTACCGTGTTTTCCGCTCCACAGATTACGGTGAGACCTGGACGCCTTTCACGACGATCTCGCGCTCGGCGGACCCGCCCCCGCTGGGGGACAACTTCTTGCAGAACTACGGGGATGTGGCGTGGCTGCGCGACGGCGGGCGGCCGGCTTCGCTATCCCCAGGCGCCCCGTGGCAAACTGACGACAGACTACCAAAGCCGTGGAGTGCGTGACGTGGCCAAGAACACGCTGTTCAAAGACGTAACGAAGACGTACATCCCCGGAGACCCCGGCATCCCGGCGGACCCTGGGCGTCCGTACATCCCCCCTCGCATCCGGCAGGTCACAGAGACGATGTGTACGTACGGACCAGACTACGCCGCCCTGGCGGCGCTTGGGATCGTGCGGACCCAGGTTATCGACCGCCAGACAGGGCAGTTGGTGTGGATGTGGCAGGCGCCACCCGGTGTGAGCGCCTCGTTGATCCCGTACACCTACTCGTGCGAAACGGTTACGTACAGCGTCGCCGTCCCTGAGCAGAGCTACGTTCCCCCGACGCCTGGGGTGCCCGCGACCGCGGCGAAGGTGATCCAGGACTTCAGACTTGGGTGGAACGCCCGCGCACGCTCAATCCGTGCGTACCCCGGTGCGGTCCTGGCGGAGTTCAAGGTTCCGCGCACTGCCACCGGAATGGTGGTGGGCCTGAACACCGCGTACAGCCCGTCCGGGTACGCAGACATCCGGTTCGCGTTCTACATCGGACACGGGCTTGCGCGGGTCATGGAAGGCGGAGTCCAGAAGGCGTCTCTCGGCGCGTACGCTGACGAAGCCGTGTTCAAGCTCCGCCGGCTACGGGGGAAGGTCACCTACTACATCAACGACGTGCAGGTGTGGGAGTCGGACAATTCGGCTGAGCCCTTCTTCCTTGACGCAGCGATCTACGTGGGCGGGGACACGGTCTACGACCCGGCGATTACCGGGCTGTCGGTGGGGGACGGCGAGCTGAGGCCGCTCGCTGGAGCGGGCGGGGTAGCGTTCAGCTTCTCCGCCGGAGCGATCGGTCCGCTCACCAGCGTCGGCGGCGTGTTCTACCGAAGCGACACGACGCTGCTGCCGCTAACCGGGCTGGGCGGGGACTATCCGTACGCAGCCTCCTTCGGGGAGCTGCCACCGCTGTCGGGGGAGGGCAGCGGGGCGGACCTTCTCCCTGGGTACGCGATCAGTGACGGGGTCTTGGTCCCGATCTCCAGCGTGAGCAGCGGGCTTACCGGCCAGATCGGCGGGGGTGCCACGCAGGTGGCCGCCCTTACGGGGCTTGCGTCCGAGGGGAGCTACGGCGATAGCCGGGCGCAGCTGCACCCGATCACCGGGTTCGGGAGGGCGCTATCCGAGGAGGAGCGGCGCACGCTGGTGATGTACTCTAGGTCTGGTGCTGGCGGACCGCTGCGGGCTATTGGCGGGCTTGTGCTGGTGCTGAACAGCAGTGCGACGGCGGTCAGCGTGCTGGCCGTGACACGAGAGGCGTTCCTGTCGCTGGTGTCCGAGGCTGCGGCGCTGACCAGCCTTGGGGTCGCCGGAAGGTTTTCGCTGGAGCTGTTCAGCGCGCTGCGCAGCCGATCCACGCAGGGCGAAGCCGCCGAAGCGGGCGCTGTGTGGGTGGTGAACGCCGAGACGGGGGCCACGACCCGCTATGAGAACTTCGACTTCAACAGCTACGCCAAGATTGGCGACAGCTACTTTGGCTGCAAGGCGGACGGCATCTACCAGCTCGACGGTGACACCGACGCAGGTGAGCCGATCCGCGCGATGGTGAGCTTCGGCAAGCAGGACTTCAGCACGTCCGCACTTAAGCGGATCACGAACGCTTACATCGGCGTAAGCGGGCAGGGCCGGCTTTTCTTGAAGGTCATGGCCGAAGGACAGGAATACACCTACGCGGCGCGCAGCTACGACGAGAACATCCAGGTGCAGCGCTTCGACACCGGCAAGGGTCTGCGTGTGAACTGGCTCGAATTCGAGCTGTACAACGCGGACGGCGAAGACTTTGAACTGGCCTCGGTGGAGTTTGCCGTTGTGCCGACCAGCAGGAGGATTTAAGCATGAGCGCAGAAGCCCTAGTCGAGCAGATCATCAACCAAGCATTGGACGTGGCGCAGACGAAGTCCGACGAGGCGTCAGAGTACGCCAGCCAAGCCATCACGGCGTCCAGTGGGTTCTCCACCTTCGCGCCGGGGTCGCTGACCTTCGAGCCCAACCCGGTCGAGCCACCGGTCAATATTCCGACGAACGCCACGGGCGTCGACGGCGCGCTGTACGACTCCACGTATGGCCAGATCGTCACGGACTTGGCGAACGGGTTCGCCAACTTCTTCCACGAATACTTCCCGAACGAGTGCGACTATCTGCTGAAGGCGCAGGAGAGCCTGTGCAGCATGCTGGATGGCGGCACCGGCATCCCCGCGCACGTCGAGAACCAAATCTGGCAGCGCGACCGCAGCCGGGTGCTGGAGGACGTGAGCCGTGCGCGTGACGACGTGCTGGCGACCTTCGCGGCGCGCGGCTTCCCGCTGCCCCCCGGCGCGGCGGCGCACACGGTGCGACTGGCCGAGGCCGAGGCGAACAACAAGATCGCCCAGCAGTCGCGCGACGTGGCGATCAAGCATGTCGAAATCCTGATCGAGAACATCAAGTTCGCCGTGCAGCAAGCGCTGGAGTACCGGGTCAAGGGTATCCAGGCCGCGGGGGACTACATCAAGGTGCTGGCCCTCGGCCCCGAGATTGCGATGAAGCTCGCCACGTCGGCCGCCGGCGCGCAGGCGCAGCTGATCAGTGCGGCGAGCCAGTACTACCGCAACCGGATCGCCGTCGAGGAACTCAAACTGGATGCGGACAAGTTCAACGTGGGTGCCCGCAACGAGGTGGGCATGAACGACGTACGCGAGTACTCCGCGCGGTTGCGAGCCCGAGTGGAGACCCTCTCCGCAGCAGCCCGTGCGGCAGGAGACCAAGCCGCTGCCGCGCTCAACGCCGTTCATGCCTCCGCAGGGATCGCAGTGCAGGGCGAGACCGCATAAGACGTGCGCCCCCTGTAGGGCTGGCCTGCAAACGGCTCGAATCGGACTATCTACCCGGTTCGAGCCGTTTTTCATCAGAGGCCACCATGTACGGATTCAAGCCGGGCGCGAAGCCCGAAGAAAAGGCGCCCAAGGGCAAGAAGATCGTCGGCCCCGGCACTGGCACATCCGACAGCATCCCCGCGAAGATTCCGAAAGGCAGCTACATCATGCCCGCGGACTCGACGAAGCAGATCGGCCCGAAGGCGCTGGGCGAGCTCGGCCAGCCGGTGCCGGTCAATGTGAGCAGCGGCGAGTTCCAGATGCCGCCCGAGCAGGTTCACGCGGTGGGCGTCCAGGCGCTCAACCAGATGCGCGACGCCACCCACACGCCAACGGCCGCAGGCTTCAAGCCACAAAAGGACGGGCTCTACTTTGTCGACGGCGGCTTGATTGGCGATGCGGCTCAGTATTGGGCAAAGGACAACGCGAAT
>CAZBOT010000053.1:0-12187 GCA_964493575.1 uncultured Candidatus Saccharibacteria bacterium
AGAATATACCGGCACCGAATGCCGCCATTTTACCAATCGACCCGCTAAACATGTTGCCGATCTGCCCACCAAGCGTCTCGGCCTTGTCGCCTAATTTGTCCACATCCCTGGATGCCCGCGTCATCCCGTCGGTAAATTTCTTGTCGTCGGTTGACAGGAATACGATTGCGTCTGCTAGTTTGACCGCCATTATCCCCTCGTGTAGCGAGCAATACTGCCCAGATATTCCGGGCTGGCATCAGCGACATCCCTGCCAGAACTGCCTGTCCTGCGCCCTCCAACCATCTCTGTCAGTGCGCCATGCATCTCATGCAGCTGCAGCCACGTCCAGTAGCGGAAAATGTAGACCGGGTCTGGCCACCCGTGCCGCATCCCGGCAAACAGCAGGTCCCTCAGCCACCGGGTTTCATCGCCGCCCATATCCCAATGATCGACGAAACGAAAGGGAGGTAGTATGCCCGGAACACCTCCCCGATCGCAGTCCCAATCTCCGCGCGTGTCGCCTTTGCGGCAACGTCACTGAGCTGCCTGTCCGCCAGCATGAACACTGATGCGATCAATTCATCCAGGCCATCAGTGAAAAAATACAGCAGCAGGTCCGAGTTCACGTCCTCGACATTGATCCGCTGCTGCCTGACTACACTCGCCAGCATCGCGCCAATTGTTTTCCGCCACTCCATGTCATCGTTGATCGGCAACGGCTTGAACGTCACGTCAACTCCGCCAATGCTCACAGTGATCCCGGCGTTCAGCATGTTTCTGGTTGATTCGTTCGCCATGCTATGCCGAGTCCGCAATCGTGAATGTTGGTGTAGACGGATCGTACAGAGTCTCGAACCTGCACGGAACCATCCATTTCTCACCTTTTTTGTATGACTGCGCAGAGTCGCTGGTGAATGTCCCGTATGACAGAGTGATCGTCCTGGTCCCGCCGCCTGCTTTTGTTGCGACGAATTTCACCGATGATTTGGCCATTGTGGTTGACCCCATCAGTGTGATCGACGTGGAGAATGTCGTGCCAGGCATGACCTTTGCCATGTTGGCGAGCGTTGCCTCCGCCATCGTGAATTCGGCGACTACCGCCTGTTTCGTGATGATCATGTCAATGCTCTGCGTCAGCTCATTGACATCCACGGCCTCATGCTCCGTCACCAGAGAGATGTTAAACCCGTCCTCTGTGGCACCGATATCCGTGAACGTCCCACCGGCCGCATCGCCGATTGACACAGTGCCTGTCCCCCATAATACGTTTGTTGTCGTTACCGCCACTGCATTGCCCTCCTCATATTATGTTGCGTAGCCGCCTCGCCAGGAACTCCATGACTCGCTCAAGCGCCGGGCCGAAATGCGGCCTCGGTGGTGTCGCTGCATGTGATCTGGCCGATTTGAAATTTACAATGTCGCCGGTTTTCGCCAGGGACCTGATCGATGCCATGATGCTGCGTTTGTCTCCTCGCGACATGCTCTTCCATTCCTCTCGATCGAAATCGAGTCCGTGTTTTTTGATGACCTCTTTCCGTGCTCGATATGTCGCTGACTGTTTCTCCGTCATGCCTCGACGCGCTTTTGTCCCCCGCTCCAGCCACAGCCCCATGCCTGATGCCGACCTGACGTAGTAGGTGTCAAACCCATGTTGTTTCACCCCGATCCCCACGTCCATGTCTGTCGGGGTTGCCCGCTCTTTAGCCTTGCCGTGATAGATCGTATCCCGGTGATGTTTGTCGCCCCACTGAGGGCGCAGCCCCCGGACCTTCCGGCTGTTCGGATCCACGGGGGCCAGCTGTTTCGCCGTATGCGCCATGACTACAGCAGCATCTTTCAACGCCTGATTTACGGCATTCTGGATTGCCGGGACGGCATCCAGGTTGATGTCGAGCACAACGCCCATTGTAGTAGATTTCGAGCGCCGCGCCCTGCGCCGCCTCGCCATCAGGACAAGTCCCAGGACCTGTATTCGCTGATCATGCGCAGGTGCCTCCAGAAAATTTCCTCGTTCCGGGAGAAATTGAATCCCTCCATCGCTACAGTCCCGACCTGTGTCGTTATGTCAAACCTGTTGAAAAACGACTCGACACACATATCCACTGCACACTGAGTTATCATTCGCGGGTATTCCACCTGATACACATCTGCTGAGGAGTGCGCAGCAGCCGTTGACCCATTGACGCCTCTCGTCACTGTCGCTGTCGCGCCTGACACAGACATCACCTCCATGAACTCTGTGCCGCACCTGATGAGCATCCCGGCGGCAACAACGTCCTGCGCAGATATCGTCACAGCCGTGCTGGTTGAGTCTGCTACTGTCGCAGTCACGCCCAGGCCTGACCACGGAGTTGCACTCTCGCCATTGCCATAGCCCCACAGGCCTGTCGCCTTATACCGGCGATGGCCACGGGAGAATGAGTATGATCCTCTGCCTGTCGTGCGGATGCATGTTTTCGGATATGCCGAGACATCCCGCAGCGATTCGAGGTAGAAATCCGTCCCCTCAGTCCATGTCTCGCCGTCCCATGTTCCGTCATTCTCGGAGTCCGCTGCAAACGATGACAACGACAGCACATCAGGAATGAGCAGGTCGCCACCGTTCGGCCCATCGAAATAGCGGGTATCCAGCGACGGGTAGAAATGCCTGCGAGTGTGCTGATCGATCGCCCGTGATGCGGATTCGAGAAACCTAATCAATGTCTCATCCATCGAGGACTTGATCTCGTAGCTCGCGGAATACCGCACGTCTGAAGGTGTGGCGTACAGGTTCGGCATGTTACCCCCGTCGTTTCTTCGTCTCCCGAGGCTCGACTACAGCAGTCTCCTCGGGTCCTGGCATTGCCGTCACAGCGCGGCACCATCCATCACGGATCCCCTGCGCGGCAATGTCGTCAGACAGATCGACCTGCGTGCCGGGATTCACTGTCAGCGTGATGTGACCCTCCAGCAAGACAGTATGCCGTTGCATGATGATAACCTGCATGTCATGACCCCTTGCGAATGTATGGCCGACCGACGGCAATCACAGCCAGCGGAGCACTGCCGGTGTTGCCTGACGGAGTGATGGTCAACTGCACGTACCGCTTCTGTTTGATGTAGCCGATTTTTTTGACTGTGTTGTCGGCAGAGTAGTCGAACGACGCCTCAGCGGTTGTGCCGATCAGCGAATCACTGCTGACAGCAGATGACGACACGAGCGCCCCGGTCGGGTCAGTGATCGAATCCGCGTGCGCCAGTGTCACGGCAAACGTCGCGTTTGAATCGGCCAGCACCCCTGTGATGATGTGGAACTCACATCCCGGGTAGTTCGCCAGGTCGATGGCTTTTGTGGTCTGCGCCGTGTTGTTTGATACAACTACCGGAGCCAGGCCGAATATTGGGTCTATAGTTGTGTGCAGATCAACGGGCTGCGCATACCCAATCGATGCAGCAGCGATGATTGCGAATGCTACAATTTTTTTCATTTGCCTCTCCATTCATTTCTGTCGTGGCCGTCCAGGGCTGGCTGCCGCAATGCAACAACCAGCCCCAGTCTGCATCAGTGTGACGCATCCCTGCGCGATTAACTCGCGCTCAGCTTCAGAACCTTGATTGCGTCGCTGTTGACGACCATGCCGCCAACGCGTTTTGTCGCATAGAACCCGACATAGGGTTTGTTCGTGAACGGGTCGCGCAGTGTCCGGATCCCGACACGGTCAACAATGGTGTAGCCGGATCGGAAATCGCCAACGGCCAGAACAGCAGCACCGCTCCCGATGTCAGGCATGTCAGGCATCTCTACCACTGGATACCCGAGCAGAGTCGGAGGAGTCCCAGCGACATTCGACTCAACCCACTCATAGGTCCCGTCGTTCGCCTTGAATTTCCGGATCGCCGCAATTGTCAGCGCGTTCGCAACGAACACGGCATTAGCGCGATGCTGCGGTTTCAGCGAATACAGGAGGGTAATTAGGTCATCGAGCGGACTCACCGAGGCCGACACGGTTTTGAATGCGCCGTTAGTCCCGGTAGCGACATACTGCAGCTGGCCGAACGTCCGGCTGCCGTCAACCGATGAGGACATTGTGTAGCTCATGAACCCCTTCGGCTTCTTGGTGCCGTCGCCTGTCACGAATGCAGCCCCCTCGGCCTTCGCGAAATGCTCATTGATGTCGTTGGTCATGAACTGCTCTGCATTGAAACGCGCATCATCCAGCATAGACTGTGTCGCAAACGCGTTGGCATACACCTCACCCATGACAGCCTGCACCTCTGCGAGTGTCGGGGTGCCGGTCTCGGTTCTGGCGTCAGCCTCGCCGACCCATCCGCTGCCTGTCCCGCGGGTGTTGACGATCACCCGGTAGTCGCTGGTTGATACGTTGATCACTTTCGCGATCTGCCGCATCGGCGACAGTTTGAGATACAGCGCAGCAACATTCGGATCGGTCACCTCAGGCACCAGATACCCGCCGTCTCCGCCGTTGGTTATGTTCAGAGCCTTCTGCTCCAGGTCGCGCAGCCCGGCATCATTGCCGTGCCGCACCCAGTCATAGAATGCACTCTTGTGCTCGGCCTTGATCTGGTCGGCATCAGTGATCGAGCTCTGGCCCGGCCTGGTCTGGCGCAGTTCGACCTGAGACAGTTTGCCGTTCATGTCGTTGAGCGCCAGGCTCATCTTGTCAACTTTCTCCTCCAGCAGCACATCGGCGCGGCCGGATTCCTTGAGTGACTCCCACCTCTCGTCATTGGCCTTTTTGAACTCCTCGAATGTGCTGGCAATCTGATCCAGCATCTCCTTAGTTTCCATCTCGCAACTCCTCAGTTACAGATTTGATTCTATCGATCAGCCCGGTTATCCTGGCGTGATCATCTATATCGCAGTCAACTGCATCACACAGTCTCAGCGACGACAGCCCACGCGACACTATCGCCCTGGACTGCGTATTCGAGAACCCTGCATCACACAGGACTCTCTCAACATCTCTCGGGTTCGGGACCATGCCCGAATTCAGCGCGGCACGAACCTGCCCAACGATCGCCGCACTATTGGCGGGGAACGTCACCAGCGAGGTCTCCCACAGATCGATGTCGAGCAGTTTTCGTTTGCCGGTGGATTTATCGATCTCCCATTTGATCGGATTGAAGCCGATGCTCAATCCATTGATGGCACCCATTTTGAGCAGCTCGTATGCCTCACTGCCTCTCTGTGTTTTGAGCGCGAGCCGCCCCTCTGCTATGAGCCCGTGATCGTCCTCCTCCATCCGCTCCCACACACCGATCGGATCATCACTTCGATGCTGCCACAACAATGCTGGCTGTCGCTTCCTCTTGCCGCCAAGTGTCCGCTTGAACGCACCCTTTGCCACGATGTCGCCGTAGTAGTCCTCGACGTCGAACACGCTGGCATAGCCCGTGAACACGCCATCCTCGTCGCCAATGGACTTGACCTCGAACGCCAGGTCAATGTTATTCTGAATTGCCATCTCCACCTCCAGCACCTGTAGTCATGTTGAGCGGCACCAGGAACTGGTCCCCGCCTGCATACGGATTCATATTCTCCCGGGCACGAACCTCGTTGCGGTTCATGATCCCGTTATTGATCGCCGTGGCATACGCATTCATGCGGCTCACAATGTCGGCCCGCAGCATCGAGTCAACAAGGAACTCACAGTAGTAGTCAGTGCCGGCCAGTAGCGATTTATTGATTGCCTGCTCGATCCGTCGCAGCCATGGCAATAGCGAATCGGTCAGAAACTCCAGCGACTGCTGCTCGATGTTGCTGAATGTCGCACGCTCCAGATCACCGACCTTGTGAGGAGGCACGCGGAAAATCCCGCATATCTCTGACCGCTGGAATTTTCGGGTCTCCAGATACTGCGCGTCCTCAGATGTCATCGTCACCGGAGTCCACGAAACATCCTCCTCCAGAACAGCCGTGCGATACACGTTGTCACCGGAGTATCCCTGCTGCCAGCTCTCCCGCAATCGTTTGCGCCCGTCGTCAGACAGCCGCCCCTTGACGTTCAGGATCCCCGCCGGTTTCGCGCCGTTGCTGAACAGCCGTGTCCCATGATCCAGTGCCGTCATCGCCAGCCCGATCGTTTCTCGATGCTGCTGGATCGGCGACAACCCTATGACCCCATCATGCGACAGAGCACGCACATGCATGATCTGTCTCTGACTGTATGTCGTCACGCCAGAGTCGCCACGCACCTCATACGTCACCACTCCGGCGGTGCTCCGTCTCGGCGTCACCTGATCAGGCTGCAAGGGGATCAGCTCTCGCACCCCCGATGCATTCGGGTTCATGTACACATACGCATTGCCGCGCATGTTCAGAGACACTCCGATCTGCTCGAAAAACTCGAAGGCCGTCTGGTTCTCATTCGGCGCGTCATGCAGCATCGCATAGAGTGGATGGTCAATTGCGCGAAGCCTCTCGTCACCGATATGCTGGTACACGATGCACGGACACTGAGCGATTGACTCCGAGATCACCCTGACACATGCATAAACAGTCGAGCACCTCATGGCAGTTTCCGGCGTCACGCTCACTCCGCCGATCTGATATGATGACTGCATCAGCGCCTCGAGCTCATGCCCGCGCCTCTCGCTAACCCCGAGCCACCGCCGGAGTAGCCCCCTCACAGGTAGTACACCCCCTGGGATTCGTATAACGACATTGACTGCGCGTGTCGTGTCGCTCTGTCTATCCCCATTATCAGCGCCACCATCCCGTCTATTTTCGCCCTGCTCGCTGACCGGTCCGGCTTGATATTCCCGGCAGGATCCGTAGCCAGCTCGAGGTTATCCGCCATCCATCGCAACACAGGATTCCCCCCATGCTCCAGCTTTCGCGACGCAACCAACGACAGCAATTGTTTTGTCGGAGCGCTCATACTCGCATACCCCTGTCTCACAGGCACAGTCACGAACCCATCCGACTGCAGCTGCGTGGTCAACTGCATCGCATTCCACGGATCGTATGCGATCTCTCGGACTATGTGTGTCTGGCCATAATCATTGATCCATGCCCGGATCGATTCGTAGTCGATTACGTTTCCATGAGTCGCGATTACATGCCCATCACGGACCAACGTCATATAGTCAACCCTGTCCCGCCTCCCCTTCTCGATGACGTTCTCACCGGGGATCCAGAACATCCCATCCGCGACATACACACCATCGCCGAACGGGAACACAGCAACAGCAGCAGCAATGTCCGTTGTCGATGCCAGGTCCAGTCCGATATAGCACTCCCGCCCTATCAACTCTCCAGGCCTCGCTACGCCAACACACTCACCCCAGTCATGCATGTTGATCGCTCTGGTGTTCTGCTGCGTCCATTGGTTCAGGTGTAGTCGCCGGAACGTGTTCTGATACGACGGCTGGCTCTTCGCCCTCTCACATTCCGCAGACAGATATTCCTCGTACACACTGACGCCGAGATTCGGGTTGGCCTTGCGCCACACCGCCGGATCCGTCCAGTCATCCCCCTCATCCGCCGACGCAATAAACGGGTAGAACGTGTCGTCGCTGATCACGCCATCTCGCACCTGCCTCGCATACTCATGCTGCTCCCAGCAGATGCTCTCCCTGTCGTAGCCCGCCGTCGTGATTGCCCACAACAACGGCTGACGCCTCGCACCCGTGGACGTGCTCAGCACATCCCACAATTCCCGGTTCGGCTGCGCATGTAGCTCATCGAATATGATCCCGTGCGCGTTGAATCCATGTTTCGAGTGCGCATCCGCCGAGATGACCTTGTACGTTGACTCCGAGCGCTTGTGCACCAGGCTATGGCGGTACACCTCGATCTCCGACGACAGGAACGGGCTCGCCTCTACCATCGACCGCGCAATGTCAAACACAATGGCCGCCTGCTGCCTGTCGCTCGCAGCCGAATACACCTCTGCACCGGCCTCCCCATCCGCAATCAGCAGATACAGCGCCACGCCTGCAGCGATCGTTGATTTGCCGTTTTTCCGCGCGATCTCGGCATAGACACGCCGGTACTGTCGCAACCCGTCTGGACGTAATGTGCCGAACACATCACCGAGTAACTGTTTCGTCCACGGCTGCAACACTAACGGCGTGCCAGCCCATTCCCCCTTGCTATGTCGCAGGCGATGCTCGAAGAATTCGATAACACGCCGACCCCTAGTAGTCCTCATCGTCCTCCAGCACCCGGACCTCTCCGTCATTCCCATACAGCCAGTCCGCGATCGCCTTGTCCTTCTCGTCGTCACCCATGACTCGCAGCTGCCTCCGAGCCATCGGAGTCATCCCCAGATCACCCCACAGTTGCCGCAGATGTGAGAGTGTCGCTGTCGCGATTTTCACCCCGGGATGTTCCGCCACACGTGATTTCCCGCTGTGCATCACTCGCTCCGCGAATGCCCCGTCACAGCACACTGACGACACCGCATCCAGGAACACCTCCCAGATCGATGCCGTCGCCACGATCACACTGTCATCGATGCTCCGCCGGATCCCGTACGCATCCAGATGCGCATTAATCCGCTGTATCTCAGTGCGCCCGACATCCCCTAGATGTGTGACACTAATCGACCCGACATCCGGATCCTCGGCACCTATTACAGACAGCGACGGTAGCCGTTTCTCCAGGCGCCTCGATCCGGTTTTCGACAACTCGCTCACTGATTTTGGCTTACAACCACGCTTTGCCATCAGCTATAACATCTCCTAGTTTTGCGACTTTTCTTGCACACATTCGTGCACGGAGGTTGCCGGCCGGTCATTTGACCAGTTTCCAGAGATCTTGACCCCCCTCCCCATGCCGTTATGCGGTGAATGTCAAGGAGATCATATCTATCGGATATCCGCTCTTATAGTTTCTTACTATAGTCGCGGGCCCGCTATTATAGTTCTGCTATTATAGTCTGTGGGCCGTGCCACTATATTAACGCGTGCGGGTCCTGAACCTGCCATGCGTTTTTCTGTTATGGCATGAACGGCAGAGAGATTGCAGGTTTCGATCGGAATCATCACCGCCACAACGTATCGGTGTGACGTGGTCAACGTCGATGGCTGGAGCGCCGCAACGGGCGCAGTAGGGATGAGATGAGATATGACTGTTCCGGACACGACGCCAGGCGTGCCCGTAGCCGCGCTCTGTAGTCGTTGGACGGTTATCTGGTGTGCGCTGTCGTGATGTGATCTGCGATGCGCGATGGGCAGGGCAGACTCCTGACGACGTCAGTGATGCGCACCCTGGGTGACGACATGGCAATAATGACTGGTGCGGCATGTCATGCAACATATCACACGGGATCCGCTGCTGTCAAGGATTTCTGCTTGACGCTGGGGATCCGCTGCTGTCAAGGGTTTCTGCTTGACGCTGGGGATCCGCTGCTGTCAAGGGTTTCTGCTTAACTGATCGGCGGTAAGTCATTGATTTTATTAGCCCCAAAAAAATGTCTACCAACCCCCACTTTTCACTTGACAAACGCTATCCAATGGGATAAGTTATATATCAGGATCGAGAGGCGATCCGCCAAACGAAGCAAAGGAGATAGGACGATGAACAAGGCGGAATACGTGGAGCGGTTTACGGCGGCGATGAGCAAATGGTCGGGCGGAAAATCGTTCATGCGAGAGGGTGGAGTCCCTGGTTGCCGGATTTTGCAGACAACCGACGTGGCGGCGCTAGCGAATTGGTTTTTCGACGGCGCGTTTGATCCATGGCATTTTGAGCAGTGGGCACGGACTGACCCTGAGGGCGCTGTCCACTACATGGCGGCGGAAGACGCTGCATACTCTCCTGATTATTAAATCACGGATTAGCCACTCTAGCCGGGGAGGAGACTCCCCGGCCTTAGTGGACGCCTGAGACTCAGGCGTAAGCACAAGTAAGGTGATAGGTGATAGGACGATGATATACACAATCTACGAGGATTGCGGCAGGACGCGGGAAGAGGCGGAATCGAAATACATTGCAGCGGGTGTGATCATCCCCGGCGATTGCCTGATGGTGAGAACGCACGAAGGCGAACCGCTCTATATCGTGGTGGCGTGTGAGATGGTCCCAAACGCAGCCGATGAGGGCTGGGAATCGGTCATGTGGTACACGGAGTTTATCCCGCCGAACGAACCGATTGACGCCTAGAGCGTCCATCGTCCAAGGGTGGCCGTCGCTGCCTTGCGGGGGCGGCTACCCTCTCCAATCAGAGGGAGGCATGAATGAAAAACCCCATGACCGTGGCCGAGGTCGCGGCGATGCACGGCGTGCACCCAAAGACAGTCAACTACTGGATTAACAAAGGCCAGCTCCCCGCGACAAAGATCGGTAGCACCCTTGTAGTTTCACGCTCCGAAGCAGAGTCTTTCGAGCGCCGCCCCGTCGGCTATCCCGCCGGTCGCCCCAGGAAGGAAAAATAATGGTCCTTGTACTTCTCCTTGAAAATCGCGGCGATCACCGCTTGGTAAAGATTTGCACTGGTCACACGGTTCCTCCTCCCTCTCCGCACTATCGGGCCGTTCTGCCTGTCCATCTGAGCAGGAGAACTTCTTCGCGGAGTTGTTCTCTTGTTGCCGTGGCGAGCCGTGTTCGAAACAAATCAATTCCTATCACCTCATACCCCAACCCTTTCGCGATGTCCGCGAGAAGTTGGCCAGTTCGAATCATGACGCGCAGATAAGACGCCTGGTCACCGACGACGTACGCCAAGCGCGCACCGGGTCTTAACACCGCCCGCAATTCAGCGAGATGCCGGGCCATACCGCCGAAATAGAGCTTAGTAACGCGGTGGTAGAGACGTTCGAATCCAGATGTCTTTCCAAGCTGGATTCGGCGAGACTCAATAGCACTTGCAATACGATCGATTTCCGCGTGGCCCTCAACGAGAAGGTGATCATCGTCGGTGACGTAGACACCTCGCGTATTCGAACGGACAAGTGATTTCTTCATTGCCCGGACATCTGACATACTGTGGTGGAACTCTAGAATAACAGACTCCAGCCGAGTCGTACGGGTGTAGTCCTTCTCATTTGGATACGGGGGAGATGTGATTACCGCGTCTACAGACTTGGGTTCTAGACTAACCAATGGGAATCGAGAGTCCGAATGGTACACACTGGCTTCAGCCTGCGGCAGATCTCGTACACTTCGAAGATCTGATACCATCGTTCGGACGGCGCTAAGCCAGGAAGTTATAGCAGGCGCATCATACTTCGGCTTCTGCACACCAACCTCGGGGCCGAAGTGGAGGTTACTTATTTCAAAAACCAGCGCCTTTGCAAGAGCAAGGCGAAGGCATTCGTAGCATTTTTCCTCCCGCCGCTTCTCAATTGCATCACGGAGAACTAAGACTCGGTGAAGTGGAATAGGACTGATGGAGTTCTTCAAAAGAAGCTTCATCGATTCAGGAGGCAGGGATCGCAATCCGGCTCTTGGACGAACGCCTGGAGGTATCTGTATCGGCAACCCTAACTCGCGAAAACCCTGAGCCTCCAACTCGACATTCGCATCATGTGCGATTTCCTCTGCTACCAGCAGTAATTGTTCGGGGTCAATCGTCCAGTCGAGTTTTACACGACATGCGAAGGCTGCCATTGGATTCGCTTCAAGGCCGACGGATCTGATCCCAATCTTCTTACACTCGACTAAGGTAGTCCCGGTCCCGCAGAATGGGTCTAAAACCATCTCTGACGCCTTTACATCTAGGCGCGCCAGGTAGTCTTGCACGAGATGTGGTGGAAACGAGAGAACAAACCGATACCAATTGTGTACGCCTTGGTCTTCGCAACGGACACGGTTGTCTTCCCTTACGGTTTTCCTACGTTGTGCTGATAGGTTGGATTGTGTGACCGTCTTTTCGCATACGGCCCCATAGGCCGTGGTTCTTGTGTGAGTCATGTGATCCTCGACATCTTTGTACACTCTCCCAAGTTGAGCCTCAGTCGGCCGAGATCAGGCGTCGAGGGGTTGCTGACAGACTGGAGCTCATGGAATTACATCGTCCCCGTGGCAATGGGCGAGTTGTGTCTCTTTCCATCACAACCAGATGATGAGTGCCTGTGCGTTGAGAGATTTTCGTATTCGCCGATGGCCTCTCCCCTAAGGCAATCATAGAAGAAAAACCCCTCGTATGAGAGGGGTTTGGTAGACAGACAAGGTCCTCATCGGTTGAGTTGATGATGGCCATAAGGGCCGCGATGATCGGTGGTTTCATCGTTCGCTCCTGAATATGGGATGGTCACC
>CAZBOT010000054.1:0-5236 GCA_964493575.1 uncultured Candidatus Saccharibacteria bacterium
AGTCAGCAATCATTACTTGGAGCTCAGCCTATGTGACTTCTTGTGATGTTAGTCATAACCCACCAGCGGTTGATTGGACTGGAACCTCTGGTTCACAAAGTAGTGGCTCTTTAGCGAGTTCACGAACTTATTATCTAAACTGTTCAGGCCCTTATGGTAATGTGGTTAGATCAGTTGCTGTAAATGTTATAGGCGAAATTGATGCACCTACTAATGTTCAAGGAGATCCTAGTAACTGTGGTGAAATCCTAGTTACATGGGGGCCGCCTTCAAGTGGTGCTAACCCTTCATACTATAGTGTTTACCGTCGTTTGAGTGATTCAGACCCAGGAACCCCAGGCAACCAACCTGGTCCACAGAGTTTGATTGCTGATAACATCACAGGTCTTAGTTACCCAGATACTAATGTAGTGGTTAATACTCTATATGATTATGGTGTAGCTGCAGTCTATGGTTCTACTCCGTCTAGTATCACATGGTCAACTGGTGTTTCTGCAAGCGCCTGTGAAGCAAAATTTGATGGATCTTATAAGAAGATTGTGGGTGCCGGAACTGCTGTTCCAAGCTTCTCACGTTGTAGCGGTACTGCAGGGGCTTATGATCTAGGTACAAATCAACTCTTTGAAAGCGACGACATTGTTTACTTCGAAATTTGTGTCATCAACTCTGGTAACATTGATTTAACTAACGTTACGGTCACTGAAGATTTACCAGAAGATCAAAATATTGAAAATGTACAATTCGTGAACGCAGAGAACAATTGTGCGACTGGTTCTGGTGCAGGCCCATACACAATTGGGAACATGCCTTCAACCAATCCAGACACCGGATGTAGTATTCTAGTGAGGGCTACTATCAGTAATCCTGGTGGCCCAGCAAGCTCTCTAAACTACTTTACTAACTACGCTCAATTAGCGTCTAACGAAGTATCGTTTAGAGTAAATTCACCTCCTACTGTGTTCATTATCGGTGGCGATGTTCCTGATAGAACTGAAACCCCTCGTTAAAAATAATTTTTCAGAGCAACTCTTATGAGTTGCTCTGTTTTATTTTGACAGCAATTTTAAAATTTGATATTCTGTTGGAGCAATAGATGGCTAGCAGTGAGAGGTTCTCACCTAGGTCGAAAGCCGGAAATACCTATCGCAGAAATTTACGAATATGCCAGAAGAACAAGACCAAGCGTTTGTAGAATATGTTGTAAAATCCTTGGTTGATAATCCTGATGATGTTAAGACAGAACGTAGCGTTGATGAAATGGGCGTTTTGATTACTTTGCACATCAACCCAAACGATATGGGTCAGGTTATTGGCCGCATGGGTCAAACTGCAAAAGCACTTCGCACCTTATTGCGTGTTGTAGGTGCTAAGCACAAGGCTCGTGTCAACTTGAAGATTTACGAACCAGAAGGTTCTCACCGTGGTCCACGTCGCGAACACCGCGATGACAATGCCCCAGCTGCTTCTTCTAACGAAGATATGCAGGCTGACATGGACGACTTCAAGCTATAAACTTTCAAAAATAAAACCCGCAAATCTAGAGTTGCGGGTTTTATGTATAATGAAGAAGTATGAAGAAAACATTTCAAATTTCCATAATTACTCTGTTTCCTGAGTTCATTGAACACTATGCTGGTTTTGGCATTATCGCGAGAGCCATAAAACGCGGTTTAGTGAAGTTTTTGGCAGTGGATATGAGAAAATTTGGTCTCGACGCGCGAAAAACAGTTGACGACCGACCTTATGGCGGCGGTCTGGGAATGGTGCTCAGGCCCGATGTTGTGATTAAATCCATTCAAAAAACCCGCGGGCAGAGAAAAGCGCGCGTGATTTTGTTGGATCCCCAAGGCAAGCCTTTCACTCAAGCACATGCCAAGCGACTCGCCAAGTATGATCATTTAATTTTTGTGTCCGGTCGCTATGAAGGCTTTGATGAACGAGTTCGTAAGTTTGTGGATGAAGAAATTTCTGTTGGCGATTATGTGTTAATGGGCGGTGAATTACCTGCGCTTGTAATTAGCGAAGCGGTATTGCGCTTGGTTCCAGGAGTTCTTGGTAAAAACGAATCAGCCGACAACGAAAGTTTTTCGGACGGCTTATTAGAATATCCGCAATACACTAAGCCAGAAGTTTTAGAAATTTCTGGCAAGAAACTGCGCGTACCAAAAGTTTTGTTAACTGGCCATCACGCCAATGTCGAACACTGGCGCAAGGAAGAAAGCATTAAGCGAACTAAAAAACGCCGCCCGGATTTACTTTCATGAAATACGTTGTAGAAGTTTTAAAAACCCGATTAGATAAATATTTAGCCGAACAATTGAGCGATGTGTCACGCAGTCATATTCAACGCGACATTGAAGCCGGTTTGGTAACAGTTAATGGCGAAGTTATAACGATGCCGCATTTTGCAGTTCGCAAAGATAATGAGATTAGTTATAAACCAAGCGAGATCCCAGACGGACTTGAGCCAAAAAACATTCCGCTCAAAACCTTATATAACAATCATGGCTTATTAATTATTGATAAACCTGCGGGACTTGTGGTTCATCCAGGAGCTGGTTTCAAAGGTGATTCATTGGCTCAGGCTTTACTTTACCATTTTAAAGGCATTCATTTGGTTGGCGAAGAAGGTCGTAGTGGGATCGTGCATCGTTTGGATAAAGATACCAGTGGGGTAATGATGATTGCCTTAACTCAAGACATGTACGAGCATCTAAAAGATGCTTTTGCGGAGCGAAAGGTTAAAAAAGAGTATCTGGCTTTGGTTTGTGGTCGACTTGAGAAGCCTATAGGTATGTTTGACCAACCTTTAGGTAAAAGTAAGAAGGATTTCCGCAAATACACTACAAATCCAGCTGATATGGTTCAGGAAAAGACTGCTCTAACCGAGTATAAGGTGATTGAGGTGCTTAGTGATGGGGTTGACGAATACAGCCTAGTTGTTGTAAAATTACACACAGGTAGAACGCACCAGATTCGCGTTCATTTTTCTTCTCAAGGGAATCCGTTAGTGGGCGATGAGCTTTACGGCGGTAAGAAAGCCATGAAATTGGGCTTTCCAAGGCAATTCTTGCATGCTCGGAAGATTGAGGTGCAATTACCGGATGAGTCTTGGATCGAAGCAGATAGCTCTCTGCCGGCTGATCTAAAATCACTTTTGGGAGAATTACATAGCCAGAAACTTAATTTATTATAGACATGCCAATTGTAAAGAATTTAAAAGCAGAGCAACTTCAAGACATTCCAACCTTCCGCGTTGGTAACACTGTCAAAGTTCATAACCGCATTAAAGAAGGTGGTAAAGAACGTATTCAGATTTTTGAAGGCTTAGTAATCGCTCGCAAGGGTGGTAACGGAGCTAATGCAACCTTTATGGTCCGTAAGATCTCCAGTGGTGTCGGTGTAGAACGTATCTACCCACTTCACTCACCAAACATTGCCAAGATCGAAGTTGTTAAAGATGATGTAGTTCGCCAAAGTAAGATTTATTACGTTCGTAAGTTGCGCGATAATGCACCTCGTACTCGTAAGAATTCTACTAAGTCCCAAACTGCCCAAAGCAAGAACAAGAAGTCTACTAAGAAGACTAAATAATAAAAAGACCGCGAATTCGTTCGCGGTCTTTTGTTATTGTGTTAGTTAGTAGTGTCATGGAAGACGAGATTCGCACCGAACAGTTCGGGAATCTTATCGAAATCATTTTTGTGGAATGATCCGATAATCATCGCTCCTTCGCCCGCATTGTTTTTGGTCATAAGCTCACTCGTTCTAGAAAGCATGTAAATGCCACGAAGTCTTTGCAAATAACCAATCTGCTGCTGTGCGACAGCTGGCGCTTCCGATTGCATGAACATGAGGGTTAGGTTGATCAGTCCGAAGTTTTCGGCTCCGAACGCATGGCAATCTTTGTTAGCCATCGCATACTTCAAGGCGCTAGATCGGAAAAGTATGCTCATATAGCCGGTTTCCCTTTCTTGTTCAGTCATCTTGAAAGATAAGTCGGCCTGCTCCGGAAACAATCCTTCGCCGGTGACTTCAGCTAGAATATCGTTCTTGGTTCTTAGCCTGTCGCTCAGAAATCCTTCAATACCGATTACCGTAGGTTTTAGCTTCGGTAAGAGTGAAGCGATTTTGTTTTGGCTGAACCGGGTTTCACTTTCCGGAACGATAGATGAGTTGTCCATGCTTCCGTGGTTCTGCAGGATTATGTGAACGGTCTTACCCTTTAGTCCAGGTAAATTGGTCCGTAGATGTGAGGGTACCGTTTGTAATGTAGCTTGGATCTTGGTGGTTGTCGGACCAGTTTCCATAAGCTTTGTTGTCTCACTTACCATCCTCACGTGACTATCAGTCTGTTCCAAAAAAGCTTCTTGGGTGGTAATGGGTGATGATACTGTGGACTTTGCTTTAACAACCTTGTTTTCTAGCTTGGTTGAACAAGCACCTAGCAAACAAGTAAGCAGCAAAGTAACTACTAAAATATTTTTCATAGGTTCCTCCAACGAAAGATTTTGTAAAGCTAACGAATTATACGATATTATTTAGATATTGTCAATATTAAAACCGCCCTACTGGGCGGTTTTAATATTTCTTATTTATGGGCTTCCAGTCCAAGGATCTTTCCACCAGAGTTTTTTAGAATCAGCTTCAAGCAATATTGAAATTTGCGTATGCCATTATTCAGCTGGGTTAGTTTGCCATTTATCCATTTGGAGTTTAGAGGCGAATTGTTCGACGGAGTTCCAGTTAAGGTTTTTAAAGAACGCATCAATGTAATCAGCACGGCCAGTGCCGTAATCGGTAAAGTAAGCGTGCTCATAAACATCTAAAGCAACTAAAGGTGTGGCATGCCAGATAGGAAAAGCATCATGCGCATCGCCAAGATAGTTAAAAATACTACCATTTTGCCAATCAAATGCAAACCAAACCCAGCCGCGCGCAGCAATTCCAGTGGCTTTCATATCTGCTAACCAATTTTCGTAAGAACCAAAGGTGTCTGCAATCTTGGAACCAACCCAACCTTCTGGTGCTTTGCCGTCACCGGAAAGATTTTCAAAATACAGTTCATGGCTCTTAACGCCGTTGACTGCAAAAGAATAACCTCTTTTTAATGCACGTAAATCTGAATAAGTTGCATTAGCAGAACTTAAATCAACAGTTTTGAGTTTTTCAGAAATCTCGTTAGCTTTCTTTACATAACCTTCGTAAAGTTTGTAATGATCTTTCATGAGCTTTT
>CAZBOT010000054.1:5336-11384 GCA_964493575.1 uncultured Candidatus Saccharibacteria bacterium
TTAGCTTTCTTTACATAACCTTCGTAAAGTTTGTAATGATCTTTCATGAGCTTTTCGGAAAGACCAGTTACGCCGTTGATAGATTCAAATTGTTTTGCTTCGAACATTTATTCTCCTGTCATTCCTGGTGAGCCTGCGAGCAGGCGAGACCGGGAATCCATTAATAGGTCCCGGCTAGCCCGCGCCCTTCGCTTTCACTCAGGGCTTGTGGCTGCCGGGACGACTTATTTTTAGGCTTTACCAAGTGTTTCTTTGCCATGTTCCCAATTCACAGGGCACTTCTCTCCAGTTTGAAGCGCTTCCACAACACGCAAAGTTTCTTTAATATTGCGTCCGACAGAATCGGCTGACACAAGCATAAAACGTAGTACACCTTCAGGATCGATTACAAACGTACCGCGTTGAGCACTGCCATCTTCGTCAAGAACACCATACATATCGGCAAGCTCTTGAGTGGTATCTGCGACAATTGGGTACTGGACATCTTTGAGGCGTGCATCTGTTTCATACCAGGCTTTGTGAGCATATTCGCTATCTGTGCTGGCACCTAGAATCTCACAACCCTTTTCCAAAAACTGCGAATACATTTTTCCGAATTCTTCAATTTCGGTCGGGCAGATAAAAGTGAAGTCACGCGGGTAGAAAAAGAGTACTAACCACTTGCCTTTGTAATCACCGGACGAGACTTTATGAAATTCGCCTTTATGATAGGATTGCAAATCTTCAAACACCGGAGCTGGTTGGCCAACTTTTGGTGCGAATTCGTATTCTTGGAGATCAATTGTTTCATTCATTTGTTTCAAAATTTAATTATTACTTATTTATCTTATCGGCTTTGTGGTCAATAATCAACCTTGTTGGCAAATTTGACTCTGAGTTACCAAAAGTGGTATATTGAGTTCAGAAAATCATTTATCAATTACTGATTAGAAAGTATCGGTTGCAAAATTATGCGTTTAACTACCTTTTCTTTAGCAAAAACTCTCGGTTTCTCTAGTGTTTCTAGCCGGGATTTACAATTAGAAATTCAAACAATCGTCTTATAATAAGGCCGATTTTGTAGTAGAAAACGCCGCAACACTTCGTTCGTTTGCCTTCAGTCTGAAGTAAATTCAGACTTTCAGACAAACTTCACCCTACTGGGTTTGGCCAATTTCTTTGTCACTGGGTTCCGCCACTCGCTCATCGTACTTCTAGTACGATTCGCTCATTGCTCACCCAGTTCCGCGAACTTGGCTCAAACGAAGAGTCGCGAAGCATAATGGCAGCCAAAGTCTTTCAATCTTGAAAGGTTTTTATGTTATTTGCCTACTTAATAGGCGGCCTAGTGGTTGGCGCGTTGATTGGATATATCGCTCGTCAGCAACTCATGAGCAAGAAAGTCGGCAACGCCGAGGCTCGTGCCGAAAAGATTCTCGAGGACGCCAAGAATAAAGAGAAAGAAGTTTTAATTGAAGCCAAAGCTCAAGCTTTAGAAATCACAGATCAGGCCAAGAAAGCTGAAGCTGATTTTCGCGCACAAATTGTAAGATTTGAAGATCGTATTGATCGGCGTGAAAAAGAGTTAGACATTAAAACCAGTAATCTCGAAAAGAAAACTGCTGAATTAGAAGCTAGCCAAGCCGAATTAGCAAAACAGCAAGAAGAGGTTAAAGAGTTACGCGCTAAGCAATTGGCTAATTTAGAAAAAATTGCTGGGATGAGCAAGGATGAAGCTAAGCAAGTCTTGCTTGATAACACTGAACGTCAAATTAGCGAAGAAATGCTTGGTCTTCACCGCAAACTGCTTGCCGCTGCCCATGAGAATGCAGAAAAAGAAGCTCGTCGCATTGTGGCGCAAGCTATTGAGCGTATTGCCACCGAAGTTACTGCGGAAAACACAACCACAACCGTAGTAATTCCAAACGAAGAAATGAAAGGCCGTATCATTGGTAAAGAAGGTCGTAACATTCGCGCCTTTGAACAGCTCATGGGTGTAGAAATTTTGATTGACGACAGTCCTGATACTGTGGTGATTTCTGGTTTCAATTCTATTCGTCGTTACATTGCCAAGCTTACTTTGGATAAACTCTTGCAGGATGGTCGTATTCATCCAGCCCGCATAGAGGAAGCTTACGAAAAGAGCAAAGCAGAAGTTAACGAAAAGATTAAGCAGTCTGGAGAAGACGCAGTTTACGAACTCGGTATCACCAACTTCCCACCAAAGCTGGTTCACTTAGTTGGTCGCTTGATGTTCCGTACTTCTTACGGACAAAACGTGCTGCTCCACTCTGTAGAGATGGCTAAGATTGCTGCGTTAATTGCTCAACAGTTGGGCGCTGACCAGCAAATCGTCAAGCAAGGCGCTTTGCTCCACGATATCGGTAAAGCTCTTGATCAAGACATGGAAGGAACCCACGTGGAAATCGGTCGCCGTATTGCTGAGAAGTTTGGCCTTGATGATAAAGTTATTGAAGCTATTGAATCCCATCACCACGACACTGATGTAGCTGAACACGCTACTCATCGCGCGCCTCTATCTATCGAAGCCATGATTGTGGATGCTGCCGATGGAATTTCTGGTGGTCGCCCAGGCGCCCGCAAAGATTCTTTTGAAGCTTATGTTAAGCGACTTGGGGATTTGGAAGCGATTGCTAATTCATTTGAAGGTGTTGAAAAGACTTACGCCATTCAAGGTGGTCGTGAACTCCGCGTCTTTGTTACTCCAACTCAATTAGACGATTACGCTTGTCAAAAGTTGGCGCGTGAAATCGCTAACCGCTTGGAAACTGAACTCAAGTTCCCAGGTGAAATTCGTGTGCACGTTATTCGTGACTTTAGAGTTATTGAGTACGCACGATAATTTTCTGTCATCCTGAGCGTAGCGAAGGATCTCAACTGAGATTCTTCGGCTTCGCCTCAGAATGACAATTTACTATGTCAAAAATTTTACTTATTGGAGATATTATGGGACGACCTGGCAGGCTCGCGCTTAGCCAGGTTTTACCTTTGTGGAAACAAGAGCACGGGCCTGATGTGATTCTTGGGAATGTGGAAAATCTTACTCACGGTAAAGGAATCATTGCGGCTCATATTGAAGATTTACTGGCGTTGGGTTTTGATGCTTTTACCTCGGGTAACCATGTCTTTGATAGCGGCCCGCGCGCGGAAGAATGTTTTGAGAAATTTCATAACATTGTCCGGCCCGCTAACTATGCAACTTTATCCGACACCGTGAGCCATGTGCCAGGACAAGGCTTTTATCGTTTTTCTAAAAATGGCCAGCAATATTTGGTGATTAACTTGGGTGGGCAGGTTTTCTTTGAGAAGCAATATCGTGGCACTATCACCAATCCATTCACTGCCTTTGATGAAATTTATCAGGCCCAAGCTCAAAAAGATGATATAATCATAGTAGATTTGCACGCTGAAGCTACCAGTGAAAAGAATGCTTTTGCTTGGCACGTTGATGGCCGCGCCACAATTATGTATGGCACTCACACGCATATCCCGACTGCAGATACAAAAATTATGCCAAAAGGCACAGCATACCAAACTGATCTTGGAATGACTGGCGCTAAGGATTCTGTTCTTGGTGTGAAGCCGGAAAATTCTCTGGCAGTATATCTGGACCAAGCTAAATTTAAACTAGAAGTTCCAGAAGACGGCCCGGTAATCGCCAATGCTCTATTAGTAGAGCTGGATGATAATAAGCTAGTCAGGCTTGAAAGATTGCAAGCTGAAGTAAACTTCTAAATATCAATGGAAAACGTTACGACTCAGGTGAAAATAAGCCGAACCAAAATAGTAGCGAAGCTTATTCTACACAGCTTCATAGTCGGTGCAGCCACAGTTTTAGTTGGTGGTTTTCCAGGGATGAGTTTTGCACAAGAGTCTTCAAGTGGAGCGCTTCTAGGGTTCGTATGGATATTAGTAGTCTTAATAGTTTCAATTGTATTTACTAGTAAATCTAAGACCCTTGGTTTCGAGGAAGTTTCTAAACAAGGTGGGTTGCCATATATAATTTTGTTAACATTATTTTCTTTAGTATCAGCTGGATTAGCTATAGCACTAATTGTAGCTTTGAAAATCGGTTCCGGCATAGGGTCCGCTCTCTAAATTTATGAAATTCGTAAACCCAGGAAAAATTATCGGCCAGTTTGGTCTTAAACCAGGTGATAAAGTCACTGATCTTGGCTGTGGTAGCGGGTTTTATACTTTAGCTGCCGCAAAAATTGTTGGAAACACCGGCCGGATTGCTGGTGTGGATGTTCAAGACACCAAGCTTACTGCTACTAAATCGATTAGTTTGCAAAACAACCTGCATAACGTTGAAGTTTATAAAGCAGATTTAGAAAAACCATTCCATGGTTTACCTTCTGGTGGCGAAGATGCAGTAATCATGGCCAGTATTGTGCATGAAGTTAAGGGACGCGCAGCTGTAATTCAAAACGCGTATTCTTTGTTAAAGACTGGTGGCCGTTTATTAGTGGTTGATTGGAAGGATGAGACTAGTCCCTTTGGACCTGCTATGGAAAAGCGCGTTTCTGCTAAAGAAATAAGAAATGAATTAGAGTCAGCTGGCTTTAAGCACACCAAAGATTTAGATGCTGATCTGTATCATTACGCTATGATTTTCGAAAAGCAGTAACCTTGCCAAACTTTATACAAAACTATAAAATAGAGTAGTTAAAAACAGTCATCCCGGTAGCTACAAGCGACGAAGTCGCGCGGGCTAGCCGGGATCTATTAATGGATTCCCGGTTCATCCGCTACGCGGGCGCCCAGGAATGACAGGAAAAGTATGTTTAATGCTATTGATTGGTCTTTGGTTTTTTCAACTCAGTTTTGGCTAGGCATAGACCGCTTTAAGGGTGTGAGCCTGGCAGATAAAATGATTCTTTGGTTCGGTGCAGTCTTGTTAGCTATCGGAATTCTGGTGTTACTGTACCGTTTGGTAAGTAAGAATAATTTACTCAAGCCGGCTTTAGGTAGGATTAGTTCCGTATTTATTACAATCGGTTTGTTAGAAATGCTCTGGTTCTTGCTTCGCAGTCAATATGTGAATGCATTAGGCTCGAGAGCTGCCGCTGTTTTGATTGCTCTTACCGGTTTAGGCTTTTTGTTCAAACCAATTAAGTATTTCTTTACGCAATACAGAGCTGATCATGCTGCCTATATTAAACAACAACAAAAAGATAAGTATTTAAAAAGTAATTAACGGCTTCGGCCGTTTTTTATTTTTTCTTAAAGATGATTTTATCATGGCACTATAAACTGGAAGCATGCTAACACAATCAGAGCTGGGTAGCTGGGGAGAATCTTACGCTGCCCGTTTATATGAACGCGTTGGTTTCAAAGTTTTGGTACGCAATTCGTTTAATCCGTATGGGAAACGATTGGGCGAAATAGATTTGGTTGTTTCCAGGCCAGGTATTTTAATTTTCGTGGAAGTCAAAACCAGGGTTTCCACTAAATTTGGTTTGCCCGAGGAAAGCATCACCCGTTTAAAACGTGCTAGGTTAATTAAGAGCGCAGAATGGTTTATGAGCAGTCACCAAGAGTTTCAAAAATTTCAGTATAGAATTGATGTTTGCGCTATTTTAGTAGCTAGCGCGGTTCAATATCTTCCCGTTGGGAATCTTGACAAATACGTAAAATATAGTAAAATAATTACAAATGCTGTTGAACTGAACTAGTAGATGAGCTCCGCTCATCTTTTTGTTTAGCATAGCTATATCTTTTGCACGATTTCTTTGTCGCAAAGATGCGCACTCGCTCGCCGTACGTTTCAGTACGGCTCGCTCGTTGCTCCTTTGCTTCGCGAACTCGCAGAAAATCTATAGCTATGAAATTAGCACTAACAATTTCATAACAATTAAATAGAGAATACTTCCGAGTCATCTGGCTTTGCCAGTGACGAGGATACATTCGGAAAGGGGAGGCAGATTCGCGAAGCGAATCGTTGGAAGGGGAAAACCCCTTCTGGGTTTTCACCTCCAAACTACATATGAATGAACAACTAGAACAAGCTTTGGCACAGATTGCCGAAGAAAAAGGAATTTCCCG
>CAZBOT010000055.1:0-11235 GCA_964493575.1 uncultured Candidatus Saccharibacteria bacterium
GTCGGGTGCACCAGACAAAGCCGCTTTCCGCGGTTTTTGTTATAATGTTCATGTATTGGGACGTGGCCCCGTAGCTCAGTTGGATCAGAGCAGAGGACTTCTAAGCCTAAGGTCGCAGGTTCGATCCCTGCCGGGGCCACCAGTACTATTGTTACCATAACTATTGCCTATCGTTACAATAAGTAAGTAACAAAGGAGTTTTATGAACAAATCAAAAATGATTTTGCATAGCTTTGGCCATGCAATCGGTGTCTTAGCGTATATCAGTTTAGTGGTTACTTTACTCACTAACTTGGAAAAGTACTTTGCTAATACACCTGACACCTTTATGGCGCCAATTGCAATGTTGTTATTATTGGTCCTCTCAGTAGCGGTAATGGCTATTCTCGTGTTCGGCCGCCCAGTCTATCTATTTTTGAATAATGCTAAACAAGAAGCATTTTTCTTTTTAGGTTACACACTAGGATGGTTACTCATATTTGTGATTGTAGCGTTCATAATTATCTTTACTATTACTCGATTATAATTCATGCAAGAGCGCGTCCAAAAATTTTTAAGTGAGCAGGGGATTGCTTCTCGGCGAAAAGCTGAGGAGTTTATTAAGTCTGGACAGGTCTCTATTAATGGACGCAAAGCTCGACTTGGAGATAAAGTCGATCCCGAAAAAGACGAGGTGAAAGTTTACGGCAAACCGGTAAAGCGCTCTGAACGTAAAATCTATATCGCATTAAACAAACCTAAAGGTGTTGTTGTAAGCAAAAGTGATCCGCGCGGACGCAAAACTGTGTTTTCCCTATTACCTGAAGATTTGCGAACTAAAGTTCATAATGTGGGTCGCTTAGACTATGATACCGAAGGCTTGTTATTACTGACGAACGACGGTGATTTAACGCAAGAGCTCTCTCACCCAAAATACGAACACGATAAAGAATATGAAGTCATTACCGACACCGAGGTAAAACCTGCTCAATTAGAGAAACTGCGTGACGGCATTGAGTTACCAACAGGACTCACCTCCCCTGCTAAGATCAAACAACGCAGTGGCAAAATCTACATTACTATTCACGAAGGCAAAAAACGACAAGTGCGCCGCATGTTCAACGCAGTTGGCTTAGGCGTACATAATCTCAAAAGAGTTCGCATTAATAAGCTCACTCTCCCCAATATTCCAGTTGGTGAGTATATTGAAGTTGAGAAAAGCGATATAATTTAACGCATGTTAAAACATCCGAAAAATCCCACAGCCAAAATTATTTGGCTGGTTATATTTTCCCTGGTCTTAATCGCCGGGGTTGTTTTACTGATCAGAGATGACTCTCCTACTACGCAAATCACCCAGGAACCTCTCAAAGAACTTGAACAAGTTCATGACAGCGAAGTGGGAACTGAAACAATCACTCCGCCACCAGAGTTAAAACTAACAGTGCCTTTTACACCACAAGCACCAACTGCCAATTGGGACGAACTTCATAATGAAGCTTGTGAGGAAGCCAGTGTTATTATGGCGTGGGCGTACTATAATAATGTTACTGCCCTACCCCCTGCTGTTGCAGAGACAGAAATTACCAAACTCACAAAATGGCAACAAACAACTTATGGGTATAATCTAAGCATTACTACTCCAGAAACTGCACGGATGGCCAAAGAAGTTTATAACTTAAAAGCTGAAGTAACCAGTTACAGCGCAGAAACAATAAAACAGGCTCTAACTGAAGGGAAATTGGTTATCGTCCCAGCACAAGGTCAATTACTCGGTAATCCCAACTTTACTCCCCCAGGACCCCCCTATCACATGCTGGTGATTACCGGATACCATACAAAAAATGGTGTTGATTATTTTATTACCAATGATCCTGGTACTCGCCGAGGGAAAGATTACGAATACACTTTCCAAACCATGTCCGCAGCTGCTGGGAATTACTCACACTCTACGAAGAAGGTAAACACTTCTGAGCAAGATATCATTATCATCAATAAATAAATGCAATTACTTTGGAATTACTTAAAAAATTATAAAGGCCTACTCACAGGCGCGTTAGTCCTGGCCGCGATCAACCAAATCTTTTCTTTGCTCGACCCGCAAATTTTTAGAATACTAATAGACCGCTATGCCAATCGCTTTGCCGAGCTCAGTGCCCGTGATTACTTAGAAGGTGTAGCGTTGTTATTGCTTGCCACTATGGCAGTGGCTTTTGTCTCACGTGTGGCGAAAAGTTTTCAAGATTATTACACCAATGTAATTACCCAGCGTCTCGGTGCCAAACTATATAATAATAGTGTGACCCACTCGTTCTCGCTCCCCTATGCTGTATTCGAAGATCAGCGCAGTGGCGAATTCTTAGCCAAACTTACCGCCGCTCGCAACGATAGCCAAAAACTTATTCAGCTGAGTATTAATACTTTGTTCTTTACCTTGGTTGGAGTGATCTTTGTACTAGTTTATGCTTTCATCGTGCACTGGAGTATCGGTCTGGTGTATGTTTTGATGATTCCATCGTTAGCGGTAGTAACTTTTTGGATCACTCGCAAAATCAAAACCGCTCAAACCGAAATCGTAACTGAAACACAAGCTTTGGCAGGTTCAACTACTGAAACATTGCGCAATGTTGAATTAGTAAAATCATTGGGACTTGAAGGGCAAGAAATTAACCGCCTCAACGAAACCAACGAAAAAATCCTTGCCTTAGAACTCAAAAAGGTTCGGATGATTCGAACCTATAGTTTTGTGCAAGGCACATTGATTAATGGTCTCCGCATGGCACTTATGCTTCTGATGTTGTGGTTAATCTACACAGGGCAAATCACTCTCGGAGAATTCTTTAGCTTGTTATTCTATTCATTCTTTATTTTCAACCCTCTGTCGATGTTGGGAGATGTTTCTACCAGCTATCAGGAAACTAAGGCTAGCTTAGAAAAACTGGAAGAAATCTTAGCGAAACCAGCTGAAGTAAAACCAGAAAATCCAATCGCAGTAAAAGACATTGATAACATTACTTTTGATAAAGTTTCATTCGCTTACCAAAGCGGTAACGATGAAGCACTAAAAAACATTTCGCTTAATATCCAATCTGGTAAAACCGTGGCCTTTGTTGGGCCAAGTGGTAGTGGTAAATCCACCACCATTAAACTCATCGTTGGACTATATCAACCAACTGCTGGGCAAATCACCTTTAATGAAACTCCTGGCGAAAAAATTGACTTTGTTGCCCTGCGCAACCGTATTGGCTTAGTTGCTCAAGATACACAGCTATTTGCCGGGACAATTCGCGAAAATCTTTTATTCGTTCGTCCTGAGGCAACCGACAGCGAAGCAGTTCACGCTCTGCAATCAGCCAGCGCTCACAGTCTCTTAGAACGGGGAGGTAAAGGATTAGACACTAAGATCGGTGAAGGTGGCTTAAAACTCTCTGGTGGCGAAAAACAACGCTTGGCAATTGCTCGCGCCCTACTCCGTAACCCCGACATCTTAATTTTTGATGAAGCAACTTCTAGCTTAGATTCTATTACAGAAGAACAAATCACTAACACCATCAAAGATGTAGAGAAACAACATCCTGAATTAATTAGAATTTTGGTCGCGCACCGTTTGTCTACTATCATGCACGCGGACACCATCTACGTCTTAGAGAAAGGTTCGTTAGTTGAACAAGGCACACACCAAGAACTTATAAAACAAGAGGGCTTATACGCCGCGCTTTGGCGACAACAAGTTGCTACAAAGGAATAAAAAACTGGGGTTGTCCCCAGTTTTATTCTTGCCATGAGTTTTTTTATTCTGCTACGATAAAAGTACCAAATACAAAAACCAACAGGAGGTCAGAGATGAAACGATTTGTCCCCACACTACGCGATGGCGTTGTGCTTATTTTAACCTTAACCCTCGGCCTTGCGACACTCTACCGTTTCCCCCAAACCATTTACTGGCTCACTGGAACGCCAAAACCAAAGCCAGATCTGAGCTTCCGAGAACTCACCGATGAAGAAAGAAAGCTCTATAAAGAGCTCCATGTCGAAATTAATTCTGGTAACCAATCAGGTTCTGGTTGTAAACTAGATTCGAACGGAAAAGAATACCTTACTGCTCTACATGTGGTAATGACCGGGTTTGTGAATGATGAAACAATCTGGGCAAATAATCACGCGACTAAGATTGTCGAAAAAAGTAAGTATGGTCCCACCGAAAAAGACTATGCGATCCTTTCTTCTGATCTCTCGGCCACCAAACCAACAGCCAAAATTCCCTACTACCGTTTTCGCGAGGGTGAGGATGTGATTGTTGTAGGCAGTTCAGGAGGTCAAAAAGCACTGGTACAGCCAGCTCGAATAATCAATGTCAATGTTGCTAGTGAGGACGGTGACCCAAAACCATCAGCCAAGGATGTGTACGCGATTTACTTGCAAGCCGGATTATCCGGTGGTTGTGTTTACCCCATCGGCTGGACAACACCCGTAGCTGTATTCGCAAAGCGCGACCCAGACCTGCAGAAAGGAGAGGTTTCGCTAGCTAGCAGGTTAGTCGAATAAAAAAAGCGTGCAGTACCTTCTGCACGCTTTAATTTATTTCTTTTGCTCTTTGAGAATTTGCAATTCATCCATAATTTTTTGCATGTGGGTTTGCAACTCATTCAAAGTTTTCATTGTGGCTTCGTCATGAAGACCATCTTCTTCGTCATCTTTTTCAATTTCTTCAACGTCTTCTTGAATCTCGTCAATGTCTTTTTCTATTTCATCAATATCTTTTTCGATACCCTCAACATCTTCGGCGATTTCTTCGATATCTTCTTCAACATCAGCCAAACTTTGGGTGTTACGGTTCACAGTAATCTGAATAAACAAAGCTAAATAAATTGCTTCCAATGAAACAGCTGTGGTCAGGACCAATAAAATTGTATTTAGTTCAACACCAAACTTCACAAAAGCAAAAGCGATGATAAATAAGATTGTATGAACTACGATTGAAGCCGGAGAACCAATCCATGAGGTGATCTTGTCCGCCCAAGCTTCCAGTTGTGTCATCGTCTTTTTTTCGTGTCTAGCAACCATGATGGCTCCTTTCTTGATTAATTACGGCAACAAAAAAATACTTCCCTGCCACGAGTATTTAATTCGTTTAAATTATAGCATTTTTTCATGATTTGTCAAGGAATCTGCTATAATGTGGTTATGAACCTCGAGGGTTTGAAACAAAATTTTAAAGGTGAAATTACAACTGATGAAGCAACTCTCACAAAATTTTCTCGTGATGCGAGCATTTTTGAGATTCAGCCGACGGCCGTGGTTAGCCCGCAGGACGCTGCTGATGTCGGTACGTTAGTTAAATACGTTCAAGCCAATAAAGCTGAATATCCAGAACTGTCCCTCACTCCCCGCGCCGGCGGCACTGACATGACTGGCGGGAGTATCAACGATTCTATTGTGATCAATGTCGAACACCTTAACCAAATCAATAATTTAACTAACCAATCAGTTGAAACTGGACCCGGGGTTTTCTTCCGTGACCTCGAACCTAAATTACTGGCCAAAAATGTGATTATGCCAGCTTACCCAGTTTCCAAAGCCTGGTGTGCAACTGGCGGCATGGTTGGTAATAACGCAGGTGGTGAGAAAACTTTTAAATTCGGACAAATCAAAAATTATGTTGCCGAGCTCGATGTAGTTTTAGCCGATGGTAATACCTATCATATCAAACCTCTCTCTTCTTCCGAACTCGAACAAAAAATTGCTAAACATGATTTTGAAGGACAGCTCTACAAACAGGTTTATGAACTAATCCGCAATAACTTCCAGAAAATTCAAAAAGCCAAGCCAACTACTTCCAAAAACTCGGCTGGTTACTTTTTGTGGGATGTTTGGGATAATAACACTTTTGACCTCAGCAAATTATTTGTCGGCTCGCAAGGAACGCTTGGCGTGATTACTAATATCAAATGGAAACTTGTTCCGGTTGAACGAGGTCGCCAATTAATTGTCTTCTATCTTCACGACCTCAAACTCTTAGGTGAAATCATTAATCACGTCAATGAACTCAAACCAGAAAGTTTTGAAGTCTTTGATGATCAAACTTTTCGGTTAGCTATCAAGTATTGGCCAGAAATGCTGTCGCGGATGAAAGGTTCTAAGCTCAAACTACTGCGCCAATTCTTACCTGATATGTGGAGTTTTATGACCGGTGGTTTACCAAAGCTAGTTTTATTGGCAGAGTTCACAGCACCAACCCAAGAACAAGCCGTGGCGACTGCTAACCAAGCTGCGCAAAACTTAAAAGAACATTTTAATCTTTCTGTAAAAATCTGTAGGACGTTTGAACAAGCGCAAAAGTACTGGACTTTCCGCCGAGAAAGTTATAACCTCCTCCGTCAACACAACGCTCGCAAGATCAGTGCGCCATTTATCGAAGACATAGCGGTTCACCCAGATCAGTTGCCAAGCTTTATTCCCAAACTCAATAAAATAATCAAACGTTACCCCGACTTTATTTCTACTTTAGCTGGTCACGCCGGTGATGCTAATTTTCATATCATCCCATTGATTGATTTGTCTACAGAAGAACACCGTCGGCAAGTTGTGGAAATGAGTAACGCCGTGTTTAATTTAGTAAAGGAATATGATGGTACTATTACAGCTGAGCATAACGACGGCTTAGTGCGTGGTCCATTCTTAGAACACATGTATGGCGCGGAAATCTTTGAATTGTTTAAGCAGGTTAAACAAATCTTTGACCCTCAAAATATTTTTAACCCTCACAAAAAGACTGACGCTGACATGAAGTACTACACAGAACACTTAAGGCACTCGTAAAAACCACTCTGCGGAGAGTGGTTTTTTAATTTAGCGTCGTCTGGTGCTTGAACTTGTTGAGAAAGTTAGGGGTCGAACCGAAGCTCTGCGGTTGCCAAAACTTGATAACCGACTTGTTCCAGCATTAATAGAAACATCATAACCACCTCGCCACCATGGTTCAAAAGTTTTTAATCCACTAAACAAAACAGTCCCACCTCGGCTAAACAACTTTACGTGCGGGCCGCCGCCGGTTGCTGGCGCCACAGCTACTTCCATTCCACTATTGCCTGAGTTGGCCTCACCAGAGGAAACCCGGAGACCTAAATTAAAATCACCCTCATAAGCAAAGTATTCAGACTCCATGATGCCTTTCTTATCAAAAACTTTTACGTGTGGGCCGCCGCCAGGACCAGGAACAGTTACAAAACCACCGTCAATTATACGAGAGGAACTTCTGCCACTTTTCCCTGAAGGGATCACGGCCACATCTACACCACCGCGAAAATTAGAATCATACGCAAAAATGCCTGCAATCGATTCACCGTTTGGTTTAAACATACGCACATGAGGGCCGCCGCCAGGCCCTGGACCAGTTACAATCTCAGCGACACCATCATTATCAACATCTGCCGCTGCGACATGCACCCCACCCGTAAAACTAGCATCATAAGCAAAAAACTCATTGACTTTAGTGGTTTTTAGTAAAACTCCTTTGGCGGTGAATATCTTAATATGAGGACCGCCGCCAGGACCGGGTGAAGTAATAATTTCTGCGACACCATCATCATCAACATCTGCCGCCGCTACATCAACTCCCCCACGAAAATTGGGATCATAAGCGTAAAATGCAGAGATGACATCACCGTCATCATCAAAAGCTTTCACTAGTGGGCCACCGCCAGGACCTGCACCAGTAACCACTTCCATGTCAGTGTCCTTATCTAAATTGGCGACTGCAACATTAGCTCCACCACCAAATTGCTCATATGGAAGAATTTCATTGTCTTGCTTTGGTGCTGATACTGGCTCAGTAATTTTTGTGGCCTTCTGTAAACTTTGGTAAGGACTAAATGGCTGGCGGTCTGGTTGGCGAATTTCAAAGTGAAGATGAGCCTGGGTAGTTTCAGCATTCCCACTATCCCCCATCCAACCAATTAATTGTCCTTTGACAACCTTGTTACCTTGCATCACTTCTACTGCGTAAGCATTAATACCATCACCTTCCCCATCATCAGTACCTGGGTTGTCATTGTTCATATGGAGGTAATGATAAGTAAACCCATCCTTATCACGAATAGTTACCGCCATGCCCCACGATTCTTCAGGATAATTGACATTGATAATCGTCCCATCAACCGCAGCCACTAGAGGCAACATTTTTTTTCCCATCAAATCATTACCTTCATGGCTCCGCGCCCCACCATCGCGAGGATTTCCAAAATCATCGTAGTAAGTCACGGAACCTATCACAGGAAAAGTGATTGTACGAATCGCGGACAATTGGGCCTGTGCAAACTGTGGAACCACAAGCCCTACAGTCAAACTTGCCCATAAAAAATATTTTGACATTTGTTTCATTATTTTATTCATTCCTTGTTATACTAATTTTATATGAAAAAGGCTCTCCCAATCATTATTGTTTTTGCCCTTGTTGCCGCAGGAGTTATCAGTACTCTATATTTTACCAAATCTAAGCAAGATAATACTCAAATTATAGAAAATACTCAAGACTCAAGGAAAACCCCAAGTGAACCACAACCAACAACCCAATTGGTAAATTTCTTTGAGATTGATCAAACTTATAAATTTTCCGGTCATATATCTAACGACTGGCAAGTCGAATATGTTTCGGCCAATGACAGTATTAACATCTACGACCCAAAGGCTTCCGGAGAAACTAATCTAGATAAATCGCAAATCTTTATTCGTAATTTTTCTGCCAACTCATTTCTAACTCTAAACAGTGTTGATATTTTGGAGCGAGAAGACACCACTTTGGGAAATCATGCAGCAGTGCGCTACGAAATTCTCAAAAAACCCGGTGTGGCAAACTTTCCCTCCCAACCTTTCTGGCGCAACCAACAACACAAACTAATTGACGTTCGTTACGCAGATACCAATCCGAGTGATTTCTTTGTCATCGCTGCGAACCCTAATTTGAACCCTAAACTGTTTGAAGAGTTCCTCAAAAGTCTCAGCTTCAACAATGATCGCCAAAGTTATGTGGAGCCCTTACCAGACGCAAAATCCCGAGTCACTAAAAAGCCATTCGGGATTTTTATAACTCCTCAGAGTTCTCCAGTACAGCCAGATAAATTTACCGGCCATCACACAGGGGTTGATTTTGAAATCAATGATGATGAAAATAATCGAGACGTAATTGTTTATTCTATTTGTAGTGGCATATTAAAACGCAAAGGCACTGCTTCTGGTTATGGTGGCTATGCGGTTCAACAATGCCAAATCAATGATCAGATCATTGAAGTGGTCTATGGTCACTTAGCCCTAGCTAGTATTTCTGCCAGCGTGAATGACCAACTTAAAGCTGGACAAACTTTGGGCCGTCTTGGTGAACAGGGTACTGAAACCGATGGTGCGCGTAAACATCTTCACCTAGGTATCCGCAAAGGCACAACTATAAATATTCTTGGCTACGTTACCGATCAGGAAGATCTCGAAGATTGGATTAACCCGTTGGATTTAATCCCTTAATGAACTACTTGTATTTTTTGGTTAAATACCCTATAATTACAGCATCAATCTAAACTTTTTCTAAAGCTGGTTTGCCCAGCTTTTCTTATCTCTATTTATGACCCCTCCGATTAATGCAGGAAATTTTGCGAACTTAGGAATTGCTCCAAAACTTTTGGACATTCTTAATAAACTTAAGTTCGTTACCCCAACTCCGATTCAACAACAATCTATCCCGGCTGCCATTGAAGGTAAGGATTTAATTGGTATTGCCCAAACGGGAACTGGTAAAACTTTAGCGTTTGGTTTGCCAATGATTCAACGACTCGCCCAAAGCGGTGGCAAGAGTCGTGGTTTAATTGTCTTACCCACTCGCGAACTTGCAGTGCAAGTTAATGACTCGCTCAAAAAAATTGGTGGTTCACTCGGATTAAAAACCGCCATTTTAATTGGTGGTGAGCCAATTGGTAAACAAATCAGAGCTTTACGCACCAAACCACATATTATTATATGTACACCTGGCCGGTTAATTGATCATCTTGATCAAAAAACTGTGGACCTTAGCAACGCTCACATTCTAGTTTTGGATGAAGCGGATCGAATGTTGGACATGGGTTTTGCTCCACAAATTAAAAAAATCCTTGTGAGCGTGCCGAAGCAGAGACAAACTCTCCTTTTTTCTGCTACTATGCCAGATCAAATTATCAAAATTGCTAACACTTACATGGAATTGCCTTTGCGCATTGAAGTTGCGCCAGCCGGTACTGCTGTAAAATCTGTAACTCAAGAAATCTTCTTTGTCGCCAAGAATCAAAAACTCGCTTTGCTAAAAACTATTATTCAAGATTACAAAGGCAGTATATTAATTTTCTCCCGAACCAAGTTTGGCGCCAAGAAAATTGCTCAAGCCATTCGCAATTATGGAGAAACGGCCACAGAAATTCATTCCAACCGAACTCTAAATCAACGGCTGGAAGCTTTAAATGGTTTCAAGCTTGGCAAGTACCGTATTCTAGTGGCTACAGATATTGCTGCTCGCGGTATTGATGTAACTGGAATTGAATTAGTAATCAACTATGATTTGCCTGAGCAAGCCGAAGACTATGTGCATCGCATTGGCCGAACCGGCCGCGCTTCCAGCACAGGTCATGCCATCTCTTTTGCTACTCACGATCAAAAGCGTGATATTAGTACCATCGAAAGACTGATTCGCAAAGCTCTACCTGTTTCCAAGACTCCTGCGCTTCCCAACTTAGAATCTCTTCCTTACTTGGACAACCAACATCAGAATCAGTCACGCCAGCCAAGGGTAAATTCCAGAACACCTCGACCAAATAGATCAGCTCGACCTGATTATTCCAGAGGACCGGCCCGAACAAACCACAAAAGCCACTCTCAACCTTATGATAGTAATTCAGGAAGTACAAAGAAACGTCGCCAGACTGATTACCAGCGTGGCCGCAAAGCTCCTTCACAGTCTTTACAAAAAATTTCTAAAAATAATTCTGGGTACTATATCAAGCGCAAAACCTATTCAGATGATGATCTTCTCTAAAGCTGCCAATTGACCTGGCAGCTTTTTTGCGCTAAAATAGCAGTGGATTTAATTCCTTCCAGGCACAGCTGGAATCGGTTTAATAACTCGCTGTGCGCGAGTTTTATTTGTTAAAACTCAAATATGGTGGCTGTAGTTCAGTGGTAGAGCGCCGCTCTGTGGCAGCGGATGTCGCGGGTTCGAATCCCGTCAGCCACCCCATGAAAATT
>CAZBOT010000056.1:0-2408 GCA_964493575.1 uncultured Candidatus Saccharibacteria bacterium
ATCGTTGGACTGCCAAACGTTGGTAAGTCCACTTTATTTAACGCTATTACTAAGTCGCAAGTTGAAGCGGCCAACTATCCCTTTGCCACCATCGATCCTAACGTTGGGGTTGTTGCTGTACCTGATGAACGACTTGCAAAATTGGCGGCTCAAGAAAAGAGCGAAAAAATCGTACCAACCACTATTGAATTCGTGGATATCGCGGGCTTGGTTTCTGGTGCACACAAAGGTGAAGGTTTGGGTAATCAGTTTTTATCCCATATCCGTGAAGTGGACGCGATTTTAGAAGTGACCCGCGTGTTTAATAACAACGACATTATTCATGTGGCCGGCAGTGTTGATGCCGAACGCGACATGGCAACAATTGCCATTGAACTACAGTTAGCTGATTTGCAAAACGTTGATAAGCGTATTGAATCAAATGCTAAGCAAGTAAAATCTGGTCATCGCTTGGCTAAAATTCGCCAAGGAGTTTTGGAACGATACAAAGCTGCGTTAGAAGATGGCAAAATGGCCAATACTGTAACTTTGAACGAAGAAGAAAAAGAAGCAGCCAAAGAAGTTCAACTGCTTACTACAAAGCCATTTTTGTACGCGTTCAATGCGACCTATGATATTGCTAAAAATGAGTATGTCATTCCGAGCGCTAGCGAGGAATCTCAACCAGAGATCCTTCGCTCCGCTCAGGATGACGGGAACACTCAGGCAATCGTAGTGGATGCAAAACTAGAAAGCGAACTCGCTGAATTAGAAGACGCGGACCGCGCGCAATATATGGAAGAGCTTGGCATGACCGAAAGCGGCCTTGATAGAATTATTACTTCAGCTTACAAAACTTTGGGACTAATTACTTTTATTACAGCTGGTCCAAAAGAAAGCAAAGCCTGGACTTGCCCTGCTGGCACTAAAGCGCCGCAAGCAGCTGGAGTGATTCACACAGATTTTGAACACGGCTTCATACGCGCCGAAACCATTGATTGGGATAAACTCCTAGAAGCTGGCTCTTACGCCAACGCGCGTGCCAAAGGCTGGCTCCGCACAGAAGGTAAAGAATATGTAGTACAGGATGGCGACGTGGTGCATTTTTTATTTTCAAATTAAAAAAATATAGCGCAAAAACTTTGAGCTATATTTAATTTATTATCTTACATAATAATTTAATTTATATACAAGAATGTCGTCCTGCATCGGCGGTCGGATGCGCTCCTCGGAGCGACCATAGCGTCGATGGCACGCTGGCTAAGCGTGCGTTTCAATAGCCGGACGGACGTTCGTCGACGTGCTTAGGTTCGATCTTCTCGGCCGGAATACTCGCTCGAAGCGCGCTTTCCGTATAAGAGTCGATCTCCCAAGGACTGTCGGCAAATGCAACAAAGAAAAGTTCCTTTAGTTCATGGTGCTTGATGCTCGCGTCGATAAATCGAGCGAATTTGATGACTTCGTCGGGGTCTTCACCGCCTTCGATCATCACTGCAGCACGAACGTGTTCAGGGTACTCTCCATATGGTACATGTTTCTTGTACATAAACTCCTCCTGTTTGTGTATGGTGCTTCGTAATCAAAGTTACAAAGTAAATACATTTTACCATAAATTAGCTGTTTTGTCAATAGTATAATTGCTGGACAAAACCTGAGATTTTAGGTAAAATTAAGCATATTTTGGTTCAAATTTAGGTTTTTCTTGGTTCTTTTTTTATTTAGCTTTGCTAATATAGAACCAGGCAATCCCCTAGCCAAGGCCAAGATTGTACAATTAATTAATGTTCTCTATAACAATTGGGTTGTAGAGATAAGGCCACCGGCCGCTTTAGCGCGCCGGACCAAGAAAGGACCTTATGCCGAGATATGAACTTATGTACATTCTCGCCTCCAGCGTATCGGACGATCAAGTCCCTTCCGCAAGCGCCGCTATCGAGCAAACTGTTGCTGATTTTGGCGGACAGAACGTTGTCCACGAACAATTGGGCAAAAAGAAACTAGCTTACCAAATCGGTAAGACTCGTAACGGTCATTACGGGGTTATCAATTTTGATATGGAAGGTAAGGGCTTAGCACCTTTGGAAGCGAAAATTCGCACCCAAAAAGCTAGCATCATCCGCCACATCATCGTGAACATTGATGAACACTTAGAACGACTAGAAAAAGATCGCGTGGCACAGTCTAAATTAAAGCGTCGCATCCCAACCGAAGACGCTGCAGAAAGCGCTCCAGCAAAGGAAGCTAAGCCTGCCAAGAAGACTGCACCGGTGACCAACGAAAAGTTGGAAGAAGAAATCGAAAAAGCACTCAACGAAGAAGTCGCTTAACACACTGTCATTCCTGGGCTGGGTTCCGCAAAACGGGACGAGGAACCGGGAATCCCCTACCAGCTAATGGACCCCCCGGTCGCCTTCGGCCTGCCTCACGTT
>CAZBOT010000056.1:2508-4752 GCA_964493575.1 uncultured Candidatus Saccharibacteria bacterium
CGTGATCCTGAACTCAAGACCACTCCTTCCGGCGCTAGCGTCTGTCAGCTTGGTCTTGCTACTAACTTCGTCTACACTAACCAGCAATCTGGTCAAAAAGTAGAAAACGTTGAATACCACAATGTGGTGCTCTGGCGTAAACTCGGTGAAATCGCTGCACAATACCTTAAGAAGGGTCAGCGCGTTTACATCGAAGGTCGCCTTCAGACCCGCAGCTGGGATGGTCAAGATGGTAAGAAGAATTACCGCACCGAAATTATCGCCGACAACATGATTATGTTGGATGGCGGTCGCAGTGAAAGCTCAACTGGTGGCGGTTATGCTGCTGCCGGAGCTGGAGCTGGCGCAATGGCTAGCTCTGCTGTAAGCCAACCTGAACCTGCTGAAGAACTTCCTACTATTCAACAAGGCGAAGACATCAACGTAGACGACATTCCGTTTTAAAAACGGCTTATGCGCTCGCTTGGTCTTAGTCCGAAGTAAATTCCGACTTTCAACCAAGCTCGCCCTTCAGGTTTGACCAATTTCTTTGTCGCTGGCTCCGCTATTCGCTCTCCGTAGCTTTTACTACGGCTCGCTCACTGCTCGCCATCTCCTCGAACTTGGCCAAACGCAAAAGCCTTTACTATTTATCAATTATTACTATGCCCTACAACAAGAATAACCGAGACCGCGACGCGGCTCCTGTCAAAAAAGTTTGCTATTTCTGTGCTAACAAAGTTAGCACTGTAGACTACAAAGACACTCAGACTTTGCGTCGTTTTATGTCTCCTCACGCGAAGATTTTATCTCGCAACCGCACTGGTTCTTGCCCTAAGCACCAGCGCATGATTACTACCGCGCTTAAGCGCGCTCGCCACATGGCTTTGTTGCCATTTGTGGCTGCTTAAAAACCCTTGGAGGGGAAAACCCACCAAGGGTTTTCCGCGGTTAGCAGTCCAAATCAAGTTTGGACTTAACCCGGATCCCTTCCAACGCCCGCTTCGCGGGCTGCCTCCCCTTTCCAATGTTGCCTCAGCACTGGCAAAGCCAGATGCTTCGGCTTATTTTAATAAATATAAATATGGATTTAAATGATGTAAAATTAGGCGCGATTGTGCTCATGAATGGCGAACCCTTTCAGGTAATCTGGTCTAACCGCATGCGCACAGCCCAGCGCAAACCTGTAATGCAAGCCAAACTTCGCAATGTAATTACTGGAAAAGTTTTAGAATACAGTTTTAAGTTCGGTGAAAAAGTAGAAGGCGCTGATGTAACTCGCGAAAACGCCAACTTCTTGTACGCTGACGAAGAAGGTACTCATTTCATGAATAATGAAACTTTCGAAACCATTGATTTTGATAAAGAAATAACTGCCGAACAAGAACCTTTCCTCATTGAAGGGCTCAAAGTAATTATCTTGCGCTTCAACGGTAAACCAGTATCAGTTGAATTGCCAATCAAAGTAGACCTAAAAGTCGTGGAAGCTCCACCAGGAGTAACTGGCAATAGTGGCGGTAACGTTACTAAACCGGTTAAACTGGAAACCGGACTAAGCGTTCAAGCCCCAATGTTCATCAAAGAAGGTGATCTTATCCGTGTAGATACTCGTGAAGGCGGCGCTTACGTCGAACGCGTAAATATTTAGACAAAAGAAAAGAGCTCTAGGGAGCTCTTTTTGTTAAATTCTGGCAATCTGATGCCGCGCAAGATGTCATCCAAACAGTCATGAATGACGCGCAAAATAGAAATATTCCAGCGCCAAGAATACCAATACCATTTGGTAAGCTCATCGCGTAAGTGAAGTAAGCGGTACTGACAAATCCAATGAGGTAAATACCTTCTACCCATAAGATTCGCTGCTTACCTCGCACCAGTTGATAAACTTGGGCTGCACCAATGGTGATGCTTATCAACGCTATTATGAGTAGCGCCGAAACAAAACGATTCATGCGCGTGCTGAAAAGAAAAAAAATCACACTCCCGATTCCTGCTAAAAAAATCGCGAGAAATCGTTCTAAATTCTGAACAACAAAATTTTGCCAAGTCATAATCTATCCTCCTTTAACAAACAATCGTACCAAATTATTTCAAACGATTCAAGTAGTCGCTTACTGCCATAGCAGCTTTGGCGCCTTCCCCTGCCGCGATGATAATTTGTTCTCCCCAAGCATCGTTGATGTCCCCTGCTGCAAAAATCCCTGGTACGCTAGTTTGTAAATTGCCGTCCACGACGATTTCGTTTTTTTCATTCTTTTTGGTGAG
>CAZBOT010000056.1:4852-11050 GCA_964493575.1 uncultured Candidatus Saccharibacteria bacterium
ACTGCATCCAAGGCAGAATTTCCCCCACCTACAACAGCGACATCCTTTCCTTTATACAAAGGGGCGTCACAAGTGGCGCAAGTCGCCACCCCATGACCAAAAAATTCAGTCTCCCCAGGAATGTTTAGATGACGGGGATTTTTGCCCGAAGCAATAATCACAGTCTTACCAAAATACTGATTACCCTGCTTGTCGCCAACTTCAAAACTTGTAATATTCTTTTCTATGCTCACAACCTCAACACCAAGCTTCACCTCTAGATCTTCTTTGAGCGTGGAGAGATGTTCCTCAAACTTTAAAGTTAAGTCAGCACCAGTAATCATGCTAAAGCCAGTATAGTTCTCAACATCGCTACTCCAGACCATCTGCCCACCAGCTTCTTTGGCCAGAACCAAGGTATTTAATTTTTTTCGCGCAGTGTAGATGGCCGCAGTCATGCCGGCTGGACCAGCACCAATTATTATCACGTCATACATATCTGTATTTTATCATGTTATACTAAAGAAAACTGAGGAGGTACGGTATGTTAATTGCACGTGGTAATGTAGCAAGCCTAACTACGATCTCTCAAGATATCCAACACAATCAATCCGGGATTATCTATGAACTCGACGAACAAGGAAACATGGTCAGAGTCATGTACTATGGCCGAAACTATTCACTCGTAATTGAATTCTGGCATGATAATCATGAATTCTGGATAATCAACCAGGACGACGGCACCGAAATTTATTCGGTGAAAGACGGATTCCCTTACCAAAGGCAGTATTCAAACATCAAAAATGCTATTTGGGCAGAAGACCAAGCAAGAATCCGCTACCCAATGGATATCATTATGAATGCGATACGAGAACAAAAAGCCAGCTTTTAACCGCTGGCTTTTAAATTTATCAAGCTGACATGGATGTTAAAGTAGAGTTAGCTGAAGGGACAACCACCTTCTTAGAACGCCAGAAAAGAAAACCTGCTCCTATACTAATTCCGATTAGAGCAATCAATCCTGCCCACGCGTAAATTGGAACGGCCTTAATCTTTTCCATGATTTGATACCAAGTCCCGTCTTTCGAAGTCCCCGCTGCTATCATATCTTCACAACGGTCAATATACTTTTGTAAACTTGGATTATTAAAAGTGGTATTAAGTGACTGAGCCAAAGAAAATTGTTCATTGGCTTTACGACACAAACTTTGCTGAGCAAAACTTAAACCTTGAGTAAAGCTAGACATATAAGAATTGCTGGTCGGGTTAACACCATTAGCCGTCATCTGAGACTGACCATATGAGATAGGTATAGCATATCCAAAACCGTCGCCAACCAACTCAGGATTTAAAAAAGAAATAATTCCGATCACTTGTCCTTTGTCATTTATCATCGGACTACCACTTGAGCCTTGAGCAATTTTAGCATCAGTTTGGTAAACATTAATTCCTTCGATTTTACGAACCGCGCTAATTGCTCCCTGAGTTAAGGTCTTACTAAGTAAATCAGATTCTGATAACTCAGCACTGGACGGATAGCCGATAATAAAAATTTGCTGACCGGCTGAAGGAGTACCCAAAGCATCAATGCTTAAAAACGGGGTGGCTGAATGAGAAATCTGAATCAAGGCTACATCTTTATAAGTCTCTTTATAATCTTCATTGATATCAATAATCTTTGCGGGAATACTGTTATTAGCTAAAGCTACCAAGTCATCCCTAGTTTCGATATCGATATCAGTAGTTCCTGGGTCTAAAACCGTAATCGTTTGCTCGGCATTTACCACTCCTTTTTCGTAAATATAATCTTCAATGCCAGATAAAATATCAAAAGCTAAACCGAGACCAGCCTCTACGGGATCATCACCATATCGCTCCACCAATTTCTGTTCAATTACCGCTACCTCTGCATCCGTCAAATTTAACAATTGATCTCGGATGACATTCCCATAATAATCCAAAGCTCCACCAATAAATTTTTCTAGGATGATATCTTCAGCAACCACATGGGAATTCGTCATGATGTGACCATTACTGCTTACAAAAAATCCTGTGCCTGTTGCCCCAGCTTCAACATTTTCAGTATAATTAGTTCCAGTTGGCACAAACTGGAAATTATAAAAATCGACAGTGAACTCGGGGAAAGTGACTGTCCCATTTACCTGATTAAAAATTCTCACAACTGTCGGAGTCGAGATATCAGATATCTCTTCTTGTTTAAACACAACCGGGGCTTGCTCACCTAGAACATAACCCTTAGCAAACGGTTCGTAATCATAAATTTGAGCTATCATTTTTCTACTAATATCTAAGGCTTTGGCCTGATTTTCAGATTGGATAATCCGACTATGCTGAGGCCAATCTTGAACTTGCGCTATAGCTTTTTGCTCGACTTGAGTCTGATACAAAAAAGACCAGCCCACTGCAAAAACTACAATCATGAAACTGGTGCCCCAAAGTAAAAATAGTTTGGTTTTATTCATAGTTTTTCCCTATCACTATTATACCATTTTGATGGTTTGAAAATTGAAAACACGATAAAAGCCAGCGGTTAAAAGCTGGCTTTTATAATTACATGTCCTGGATGATTCGTTGTGCAGCTACGATATAAGCAGCGGTACGAAGCGAGGTCTTGTATTGTTTTGAGGTTGCTAAAACTTCTGCGAAAGCATTGGAGATTTGAGCATCGAGTTTATCCAACACATCTTTCTTAGCCCATTTCTCGTTGTGCATGTTTTGATACCACTCGTAGTAACTCACACAAACACCACCGCTATTGGCTAAAATATCTGGCACTACTACTATCCCGTTCTTAGCAAAAACTTCATCAGCCTCTGGGGTGGTTGGGCCATTTGCCATCTCCAAAATAAATTTTGCTTTGATTTTATTCGCATTATCCTTAGTGAGAACGTTTTCAAGAGCAGCTGGAACTAACACATCCACATCAAGTTCTAATAAATCTTCATTTGTGATTTCCGTAGTGCCCGTTAAGCCTTTCAAAGCTTTGGTGGCCTTTTTATGTTCTTCTGCAACGGTCACATCTATCCCTGCTTCGTTATAAACACCTCCTTTACTATCCGATAACGCTACCACAGTAAAGCCATGCTCTTTAGCATACTCAGCTAAGTAAGTCGCCACATTACCGAAACCCTGAATGGCCATAGTCTTGCGATCATCTGAAACCAAACCTGCTTTCAGAGCTTCCCGCAACACGTATCCCCCGCCATAACCTGTTGCTTCGGTCCGACCTTCACTACCGCCATCTTCAATTGCTTTCCCTGTAATAACCCCCGGCGCAACTGTGCCAGTCAGATTTTCATACTCATTCCGCATCCAACCCATAATCTGACCATTGGTATTTACGTCTGGCGCTGGAACATCAATCTCCGGACCAAAATTCCGAAACATTTTTTGCATATAACCACGGGAAAGTTTTTCTAACTCTGTTTCTGAAAGCTCTTTTGGATTGACTATGATTCCACCTTTACCCCCACCGAATGGCACATCTATTACTGCATTTTTAAAGGTCATCCAAAAACTTAACGCCCGGACTTCATCCAAATTGACATCTTGGTGGTAACGAATTCCGCCTTTATAAGGACCACGCGCGTTATTGTGCTGGCTACGAAAACCTTCAAAAATGTTCTGTGAGCCATCATCCATCTGCACTGGAATAGACACTTCAATATACCGATCCGGATGCATTAACTCATCAATTTTGTTTTTGTCTAAACTGGCTGTATCTGCGGCAGCTTGCAATTGTTGTTTAGCTGATTCAAATGGATTATTCATATTACTGGGCGTTAATTTCTTGAAGATACTTTTCGGCATCTAGCGCTGCTCGGCAACCTTCCCCTGCCGCAGTAACAGCCTGACGATAGCGATGGTCATGAACGTCGCCAGCTACAAACACTCCTTCGATATTTGTTTGGGAAAACTGCTGTTTAGCAATATAGCCCTTTTCATCTAATTCCACTCCAGCATCTTTAAAAATCTGCACAGCAGGAGTATGTCCAATAGCCACAAAGTAACCTTGCGCTGCCACATCGCGCTCTTCACCGGTTTTATTATCTTTTATACGCACACCCGTGAATGAATCCTGACCCAAAATGTCTACCACGGTTACATCGGTGATAAAAGAAATCTTAGGGTGTTCCTGGGCACGCTTAAGCATAATCTTAGAAGCACGGAATTCATCACGACGGTGAATTATAGTTACGCTCTTCCCAAACTTGGTTAAAAACAATGCTTCTTCCATGGCACTGTCCCCTCCGCCAATCACTACGATATCTAGATCCTTAAAGAAGAAGCCGTCGCAAGTTGCACATGCAGTCACACCTTTACCGCGAAGCCGAGTTTCATTTGGCAGGCCAAGCCATTTAACTTCCGCGCCAGTAGCAATAATTACGCTCTGTGCTTTATACTCGTTATTATCAGTTTTAACTTTGTATGGTTTGGATGAAAAGTCTACACTTGCTACATTTTCTTGCACGATTTGTGCGCCAAAACGCTCCGCTTGCTTAGTAAATTTGTCCATTAATTCAGGGCCTTGAATTCCCTCTGGAAAACCAGGGAAATTTTCTACATCAGTAGTAATAGTTAACTGACCACCTGGTTGTAAACCAGCGATTACTAATGGTTCTAGTTCTGCCCGGCCAGCATAGAGTGCAGCTGTTAATCCAGCTGGGCCACTACCGATAATGATTGTGTTATAAATCTTGTTCATATATTTCTCCCCGTCATTCTGAGCGGAGCGAAGAATCTTCTTATAGATCCTTCGGCTAAAGCCTCAGGATGACACTTTGTGTCATTTCTTGGTATAAATCTTGACTAATTCTTTGACTGCTTCTTTACGTTTAGCTGCGCTTTTGTGATTAACAGCATCTAAGGCACACTCGCCAAGGTATCCTTCCAAAATAAGCTCATTGACCTTACGAAGGGCTTCAATAACAGCGTGGTTTTGGTTGATGATATCCATGCAATACAGATCTTTCTCGACCATGGAAGCAACTGCCCCAAGATGGCCCTGGGCAGTTTTAATCCTTTTTACAATGTTTTGTTGTTCTTTAGTCATAAATGTGTTCTTAACCCCCCGTGGGGGGGTATACAAATCATAGCACAAATCTTTTGGTTGTCAAAAACCGCCCTTAGGCGGTTTTACTCTATCCCTTTTTGGTTTAGTTCGGTAAGGATTTGCTTCACACCATTAATCCAATTCGGACTCCCCGGCTGAACATACACTCCCATCATCTCTTCAGGGGCCATACCTTTATAACGACGTTCAAGTAAGGCATCAAAGTCTTTCACCCAATCAACATAGGAATCGTACTTGCGAAGATTTGGCGGGTAACCACCGATACCACTACAATTATTATAGTAACACTTCTTCCCCATAGTACTCTCTACAAAAGAGATTGCAATCATCAGCTTCATATTATTTGAAGACAGAAAAGCTTCAGTGGTTTCTTCATCTGCGAAAGGACTATTTCGGCTTTCAAAATAAGCTCGCAAGTCATCTTTACGTTTTTGATTAGCCAACTCCTCTTGAGTCGGTTCGTGTCGGGCCTCTTCAATTAAAATCGGTAGCATATCTGTAACAACATCTAATTCGTCCGCAGAAAAATCCAATGGCATACTCCAAGCTTCAGTCGTGGTTGCGCCAGCTACTAACTCTTGTCGTTCCGCAACCGCTTGTTCAGCTTCAATGTAATCATCACCCATCATAACCGTAGCGCCCACAATTGTGCCAGCCACAAACACACCTGACATTAATAATCGCCAAGATTGAATTTGTATTTTTGATTTCGGGGTGACCTTTCGGCGTTTAAGGTGATAAGTTCTAACAACTGGTCTGCCGCTCAAGCCAAAGCTTTGTTTATCCATCACATTTAATGTATCAGAGTTTCTTTTTTACACCAATAGCCTTGCCAAAACTGCTCAATAATGATAAACTGCGAGAGTTATTTGAAGAAAAGCATTTACCCAAATTTTCACTTGGGCTAAGCCTGAGCGAGCTGACGCAGTGTAACGAGGAAGCTCGTAGCGAGGGTGCGAGTTAAAGGAAAATTTGAGAGGAGTACTTGGTGTAGACCGAAAGCCAGCCAGCGAAGCTGGGTTGCGAAAGGTCGAAGACCAGTACGACAAGGCGCTATCGTCTAATGGTTAGGACGCCAGGTTTTCATCCTGGTAATCGGGGTTCGATTCCCCGTAGCGCTACCA
>CAZBOT010000057.1:0-3838 GCA_964493575.1 uncultured Candidatus Saccharibacteria bacterium
GCCGCCCCCCGTCCCCGGACAGGAATACGCCACCGGCGGCACGATGGAGGGCGGCGAGGGCGCCATGCCGCCGGACCAAGCCAACGTCGCCGGCCCACGCGCGCTCGCCGACGCTACGCGCGGCGCCACCGCCTTGCCGGGCATGGATCAGTTCCGCGCCCTGGGCGGCGCCGCCGGCGAGTGGATCGGCAACCGCGTGACGGGCAAGCGCCCGGAGGCGTCGTTCTCCGACTTCTATGGCGAGAACCTGGCCCGCGAGCGCGCCGAGAGCGAGCGCGCCGCGTCCGAGCCCGGTATTGGTGGCGTCGACCTGCCGCTCCTGGGGCGGGTCAACGCCAACCCGTATCTCGCGGGCTCCGTCCTCGGCGGCGCCGCCTTGGGCCGCTACTTCCCGACCTTTGGCCTTGAGCGGACGCGCATGCCCTTCGCCGGCGCCTTGGCGGGCGGGCTGCAGGGCGCCGAGATGGCGGCGATGCAACTGGTGGCGGGCAGCGCCGGCAACGTTCTCTCCGGGCGCGACTGGTCCGAGATTCACCCCTCGGACGCGGCGGCGGCCATCGGCAACGTCGCCGGCGGCACGCTGGGCGGAGCCGTGGGCGACCTCGCCAAGCTGGGCGTCAACGCGGCCACCCGCCGCGCGATGACGACCCCGGAGTTTCGCTCGTCCGAGGGGCAACGCGCCGCCCGTCAGATCACCGACAAGCTGCAGGACGTAGCGCGCGGCGTCGAGCCGGGGGGCGCCAACGCCTACGCCGGCCGTCTCGCGGGCGAGTTCGAGGCGGGGCAGGCGCGTCCCCTGGAGATGCTGGCCGATCAAGAGGGCTTGGGCGGCCTCGTGAGGGGCAACGCCATCGCCAACCGGGGCGCCCCGGCGCAGACGGTAGCCTACGACCGCTTGGCGCGCCGTCAGGCCGAGCTGGCCGGAAAGCCCGGCACGCTGCTGCAGTCCGTCTACGACGGCGATTTCCCCGACGCGCTGGCGACCCTCAAGGCCGACAACGACCAGGCGGCGCGCTACCTTTACGAGCAGGCCGGCCTACCCCGCGTCGACTTGAATGACCTGCCCGCCGCGCGCGCCACCATGGAACAGGCGCCGTCGGTGCCGCGCACGCCCGAATTCAACGAGCTGGTGCGGGAGCCGCAATTCCAGCGCATGGTCCGCCAGGTCCGCCGCGACCCGCTGTTTCGCGGGCTGCCGGACGATAGCATGGCCGTGCTCGATCAGGTCTACAAGCTGTTCAACGCCGGCGTCGACCCGCGCACGGGCCAAGCGAGCCGCGCCTACGCTCAGACCGGCCGCACCCTGAAATCGATGGTCGCCAAGGCCATCTCCGCCGACGTGGATTTCCAGCCCGGCCAAGCCTACGCCCAGGCCGTCGGCAAGTTCGCCGAAGGCAAGAGCATCGAGGAGGCGGCGCTCCTGGGCCAGAAAATCGGCTCGTGGGGCGCCGAGGACATCGCCGCCGTCCGCGCCATGACCGACGCCGAGCGCAAGGCGCTGCAAATGGGCGCCGTGTCCCGGCTGCGCACCGACCTGGAAGGCAAGGGCGCGCGCGGGGTGCAAGCGGCGCTCTCCAAGGGCAAGCTGCGCGCCAACCTGGAGGCGGCCTTGGGCCGGAAGGAGGCGACGGCGTTCCTGGACGAGGTCAAGGCGCTGCGCCCGCAAATGCGCACCGGTGACCTGCCCGCCAATTCGCAGACGGCGGAGAAGGCGGCCGATGCCCTGGGCGCCGCGCCGCACACGCTGCCGATCACCAAGGCCGGCGCCCTCAACCGCGTGCTGCAATACACCCTCAACCGGCTGACGCCCGAGCCCACCATGCGGCCGATGCCCTTCACCTATCAGGACATCGCCAACGACCTTCTGACGCGCACCGATCCGGCCGGCAACGCCGCCGTGCTGCGCGATCTGATGCGCTGGTCGCGCGGCAACGACCAAGCCTCCGCCCTGCGCCGCCTCCTGGCCGGCTCCGGGGCGCAAACCACGGGAGCGCAAGCGCGATGAGTGAAGTCAACGACTGGGCACCGCTTGCCGCCGACAACACCGCCGCGCCGCCGGACGGCGCGCCCGAAAGCGTGACCAAGGTCCGGGACGTCAACGACACCCTGCGCGAGATGATGGCGAAGATGCGCCGCGCACTGAGCGACCAGGAGGCGGTCACGGCGACGCTCTCCGGCAGCCAGCTCACGATCAACGGCGCGCGGACGATCCCCGCATACTACTCCGGCCTGACGGTGACGGCCATCCCCAACGCCGCCAACGTCGGCGCCATCACCGCCCGCTACAACGGCCTGGCCTACAAGGCCGTGACCAAGGCCGGCACCGCGCTGGCGGCGGGCGACCTGCCGGCCAACATCCCGGCGCGCCTGACCTACCACAACGAGGCATGGCACCTCCTGTCGCCGGCCGGCACGACGAGCCATCAGGCCAACCTCGACGCGCTCGCCTCGTCCATGCGCTTCCCCGTGGGCGCCATCGTCGCCTTCGCCGTCGACACCAACCCGGCCACGCTCTTGGGATATGGCACGTGGACGCCGATCACGGGGCACTTGGGCGCTTATGGCGACATCGCCGACGCTCAGGGATACACCGTCAACTTCCCGCTCGACGACTATGTCGGGTTGAACGCCATTTGGCCCGCGTCCTACGCCAATCTTGTGCCGCCGCACACGCACGCCATCGCCGATCATACCCACGACATGGCGCACTCGCACGTGCAGTCATCGCACGGGCATTACGAAACGCAGCACCAGCATGCATTCGACCACACGCACCGATTGCCGGACGCCACCCTGGTCGAGGTCGCGTTCGGCTCGACGAACGAGCGCAGGGTCAAGTTGACCAACGACAACAGCGGCACGGCGTCGTTTCTGCCCGTAAGCAACCTCGGCGTGATCAACACTGCCGGCGCCATCCCGGCGGCGACTGGACTCAATGCACTGACGGCGACTCAGGGGCAATTCGCGAGCATCGGCCAGCCGTCGCCGAACACGACCGGCGCGCGGGCGCTTACCACGGCCGCCAACACCCCCGCCAGCGGGCATATCCCCAACTACCCCCGCACCTACGGCGCCGCCATCTGGAAGAGGGTTGCCTGATGCCCGAGAAAAAGACCTCGCAGCTTCCGGCCTCCGCCAACCCGCAGGCGGTCGATCTCATCGTCCTCGATCGCAAGGGCGCGCCGTTCACCGGCCGCCTGTCCGCCGACCACCTGGCGCCAATGAGCCACGTCGGCGCCGGGGGCGAGCAACACGCGCTCGCCAGCACGACGCAGGCCGGGTTCATGTCGCCGGCCGACAAGGTCAAGCTCGACGGCGTCGCCGACGGCGCCGGCGCCGGCGCCGTGCCCACGGTGTTCGGCCGCACGGGCGACGTGGTCGCGGCCGACGGCGACTATCCGGCGTCCAAGATCGTCAACGACAGCACCGTACCCGGCGCCCGCGTCAAGGACGCGCTGGACGCGCTCGTTCCGCCCGGCCGGCAGGTCACGGTCTCGGGCTCGCTCACCGGCGGCGGCGCCCTGTCCTCCGACGTGGCGATCGCCCTTTCGGGCGACGAAGCCGCGCCCGGCGCGCGCAAGCACTACGGCACCACCACCGCCGGGGCCAAGGCGTGGGTTTCTGATTTGCCGGAGGCGCGCGCGCCCGCGACCAACCCGGCATCGCCCTACACGCCGCCGCACGACGGCCGGATGGTGCCGATCGTCATCGACAACGGCATGACGCTTACCGTCAACATGCCGGCCGAGACGCCAACGACGCCGATCGACGAGTGCGTGTTGTCGATCGAGTGCAGGAACACGCCATGCACCGTCACGCCAGGAACGTGGGAGGCGGT
>CAZBOT010000057.1:3938-11002 GCA_964493575.1 uncultured Candidatus Saccharibacteria bacterium
TGTGGACGCTGGTGGGCCATCCCATCGCCGACGACCACCGCGTCACCGAATTGCCAACCGGGTTCGGTCTCGCGGGCGCGCAACGCCTGGCAGTGGTCTTAAGCAAGATCCACGACCGCTTGCGGGCGCTGGAAACCGCAACCGGCACCGGCGGCGCCGTTGCCGGCGTCACCAGCATCAACGGCCTGACCGGCGATGTCAGCCTCATCCCCGGACCCGGCGCGACCGTCGAAATCGACGAGGGCGACCTGATCGTGGGCGCGACCGGCGGCGGCGGTATCCAGACGATCAGCGCCGCCGGCATCACGGCGCAGCCGGCGATGCTATCCTTCCAGGCGGGCGCCGGCCTTGCCATTGACCCAGCGGGCGTTGCGTCCGGCGTCGTCAAGTACACACTGTCGGGCGACAGCGGCCAGACCGTCACCACCGTGCCGGCCTTGGTCTACGCCGCCGCCCCCAGCCTCTTCGGCGAGACGACGGCGCTCGTCGATGTCATGCCGTCAACCCCGCTCGCCAATTTCGCGGCCGTGGGCGACGCGCAGATGGTGCGGCTGGTGGGGCGCGTCGAGTTCACGGCGACCGCGAGCGGCAACAAGGCGTTTATCCTGACGCCCACCATCGGCGGCACGGCAATCACGCTGACCGGCCCCAGCCTCGGCGCCTCGACCGCCGGGCGCTGCTTCGTCGTCACCGGCCTTCTCTGGCGCCACGACGCCACGACGCTGAAATCCCTGTGGCACATGCGCTTCTCGTCGGCCTCGGGCGCCCTCGCCGACGGCGGCAACTGGCCGTCCTCGACCTCGTCGCCCTCGGGCCAGTACCTGATCGGCGGCACCGATGTCACGGTCGCCGATTGGGCCGCCGTGACCTTCAAGGCGGCCCTGTCGTGGTCGGCGGACGAGGAGACGAAGAAGGCGATCGCCGAGAGCATCACCATCGGCCGCTTGGGCCGCGACAGCGACACGACGCAGGCCAACGCGCTGTTCCTGGCGGCGGGCGTCCTGACCACGGACATCACCCAGACCACCGCCACCGCCGTTCTGCCGGCCGTGACCATCCCCGCCGGCACCCTGGAGAAGGATGGCGCCGCGTGCGAATTGACCATCGTGGGCCACGTCACCTCGGGATCGTCGACGCCGACCCTGGCGCTGCAAACCAGGGTCAACGGCGCCGACACTACCTTTGGCGCGCCCTCGCCGTTCTCGGTCGGCAACATCACCGGCCAGAAGAAGATCCTGATCCGCCTTCTGATCTACCGCGCGTCGAGCACCACGGCGCGCGTGAAAATCACCTCAATTCTTGGGGCGCAAGGAACGGCCGGGTCCTTCGCCAGCACGGGCTCCTACGCGCACGACACGACGGACACGATCACCGGCCTTGATTTCACCACCGCCGTCACCTTGGGGCTGAACGCCCATTGGTCGGTCGCGACCGGCACGCCGCACCTGTTCGCCTCTTGGTATCACCTGCGGCGCGTCTCCGATCAATTGGGCCGCGCCACCGAGGTGGCCGCCACCAGCGACGCGTGGCGCGTGGTCGGCACGTGGACCATCCCGGCCGGGGCGCTCGGCGCCAATGGCGAGGGTCTCGCCGTCCGCTGCCTGTCGAACGTCAACTACAACGGCGCCAGCGGCACGCAGTACCCCTCCTACCGCCTGACGATCGGCGGCACGGCCGTGAGCGCGAGCCAGGCCATCACCGGCGCCACGCGTTCGGCGGACGCGGAATTCCTGGTAACGCGCATGTCCGCCACGTCCTTGCGCGTTCTGGGCCTGTCGCTGATGAGCGGCTTCGCCAACACCATGGCGTTCCCGGTGGTGACGGCCGACACGGCGCAGCCGCTCACCGTCACCCTGGAAGAGCGCATGACCGCCTCGACGCCGATCATCACGCCGCAATACGCCGCCTTCGCCGAGCTGTTCGGCGGCGGCGAGACGGTCATCACGTAAGGACCCGCCGGATGCTCATCTCCCCCCGCCTGCAGCGCACGCAAGCCGACGTGGTCCCGGTGCCGGTGGCGCCGACCGTGGCCAACGACACCGCCACCACCAAGCGCAACACGGCCGTCGTCATCAACGTGCTCGCCAACGACGCGGATTACGACGCCGCCACCGTGCAGATCGTCGCCAACGCCGACCCTTTGCACGGCGTGGCCGTGGCCAACGGCGACGGCACGGTGACGTTCACCCCCGCCACCGACTACCTGGGGGAGGCCACCTTCACCTACCGCGTGCAGTCCGTGGACGACATCTGGTCGCCGGCCGCCATCGTCGGCGTCACCGTCACGGCGCCAGCGGCGCCGGTGGTCGCCAATCATTCGGTCTACGTGCCGCACGACACGGCCGTCGATGTCTACGTGCTCACGGGCGCGACCGACGCCGACAACGACATCGTCGCCACCACCGCGTCCCTGGTGACGACCAGCCCGGCCCACGGCGGGATCGTCGAGGCCGGCTCGGGGCTCGCGGGCCTCAAGGTCACGTACACGCCGACCACGGGCTACACCGGCCCGGACAGCTTCACTTACACCATCGCCGATGGCGAGGGCAACGTCTCCAACACCGGCACGGTCTACCTGCAGGTGGCGGCGGCCGTCGCTCCCGGCGACGATGACGCCTGGGTCAAGGACATCTCGCCCTGGTCGCAATTCACCGTGCGGCTGGGCGTGCGCAACGTCAACGGCTCGACGCGCAACTGGCTCACCGACTATTGCGACGAGACCACGACGCAGCTCTACGTCCTGCCGCCGGTGGGCGACGAGGTGTTGCCGGTGGGCTGCGTCGACGGCACGGTCGACGACAACAACCCCGGCACGGCCGTGCCGATCACGGAAGGCTTCACGTTCAGCAACGTCCGCGACGTCTTGCGGCGCGTCATCCACTCCAGCCAGTTCGATCTGGGCGGCGTCACCGTGATTTTCCCGGCCGGCAAGTTCCGGGGCTACAAGGACGGCGGCAAGCCGGACATCACCGCCGGCATCCGCGTCAAGATCCGGCTCTTGGGCACGACGCCGGGCGACCGTCACGTCTTCCACACCACCGGCGCCAACAACACGTGGATGTCGTGGTCGAACTTCACCGGCCTCGCCTACCACCCGGCGGCCGGATCGATGATCCGCTTCGAGAACATCGGCTTTCAGGGGAAGGAGGGCGCCACCGAGTACGATGGCTCGCGCCGCGCCTTTTCCATTTCGTGCGACCAGGCCAATTGCTGGCAGTTCGTCCACTTCGTCTTCCGGCAATGGGGCGAGGCGTTTCACGCCAACCAGGAATTCGAGTCCATCGAAAAGGGCACGACCTCCTGGGCCCACACCGAGAAGGGCTACCAGATCGGCGTTTACGACCGCTCCAACACCGCCTTTGGCGGGCGCCAGGTCGGCATTTGGTTATCGAACGGCGTCTTCCTGCAGAACGGGTCGTCCGGCGACGTGTGGCACCAGCTCTACATGTTCGGGGCGCAGCTGCGGTTCGATAAGTGCGCCCTGTTCGACACCATCACCCACCATCCCACCCGCAACGCCACCGTCGGCCGCCACCAGCTGAAGGCCTACGCGCCCGTCTTCATGCGCCGCTGCCTGATCGCCACCCGGCTAGGGACCGACATTCAGTACGACGACATGGACAAGGCCACCGCCACCGCCCACGAGGCGGGGTGGGGGCAGAACATGGACTTGGGCGTCAACAACGGCTGGTCGATCTTCAAGGATTGCCAATTCTTGTGGCGCGAGCGCCAGGAGCTCGACGGCACCAAGCGCCCCTTGGGCGGCACCTACGTCTTCATTGGCGCCGGCGCCCGGCAGCGCGGTTCGGGGTTGGGCGTGACGCAACCCTATCCCGTGGCCAAGCCCAGCCACCTCGATCAATACCTGAGCGACCAAATCTACGATTGGGGGACGTGGCAGGACACCCTCAACCCGACCCGCGTGCCGGGGCCGCCGCAGCCCAACGGCGACAAATTCTACGGACTGTGCTTCCTGATCTTCAAGGGCGAGGTACAGTCCGGCGCCACCCGTCTGGCCCCGACCTATGACTGGCAGTACCCCAAGTCCGACAAGGTCATCCCCGGCCCCACCAGCAGCGACAACTACCCCATTCCGCCGACGACGCCCGATGGCGTCATGATCGGCTACACGATTCAACGCACGACGGCGCCCTTCGATTACGATTTCCGCGAGGAGCTGGCGACCTTCGATGGCTCGGGCTACGTCCTCAATGCCGGCGGCGGCCCGCCGGCCGGCTGGAAAATCCCGGCGCAATCCTGGTGCGGCGTCTGGCCCGCCTCGCGCGCCAACAACCCGCGCCGCCGGATGCTCAATCCGGTGATGTATGACAAAAACGACCCCGACTACTACTGGCCCAAGGTGCGCGACGGCGTATTCAACCCGGCCACGCCCGCCAACAAGGACTGGCTGCGCTACCGCAACAACAAGCTCCTGATCGATTGCCGGATGCACTACGTCGGCACCGGCGCCGGCCCGTGGTGGATCGAGACCTTTTCCTGCTACCCCTATAACGGCGCGCTCAATGACTACGGCATGATGCGCATGCCCTTGCCGCCGCAATGGGACGGCGTCGGCCCGCAGCCGGCCGGCGCGGGCGTCTACTCCGGCAAGCCCTACCAGGTGATGACCGGCAACTTCTTCGGCGGCACCATGCCGACCGGCGGCGACGGCCATTTGGGCAGCGACTATCACGAGCCGCAGTACGTGATGGCGCTCAACGTCGCCTACTCGACGCAGGCCGGCATCGGCGCCTCGACGCTGCCGACGCAGCCGGCAGACGGCATCTACCACGTCGATTACAAGCTCGTCGATTACATCGGCGGTCGCAACGGCATTCAGAACCCGAGCCTGCCCGCCATCCCGACGCTGCGCTTCAACAACGCCGGCGCCCTGGTGGCGATCGGCGCCGCCGACGCGTGGCCGGACCAACGCCAGACCAAGCTGTCGGCCGACGCGCTGGTGGGGGCGACGACGATCACCGTCGACGACGCGACCGGCATGGAGGTCGGCTGGCGCGTGTGGGTGATCCTCACCAACGACCCCTGGTCGCTGACGCCCTTCTATCAGGTGTTCGCGGACCAGAAGGGCACCGCCAAGGTCGACGCCTGGGCCTACCGAACGACCATCACCAACATCGCCGGCAACGTCCTCACCCTCGACGATCCGATCCCGTCCGAGGCGGCCTACCTGCAGCCGGCGGTGGGTGCCTGGGCCGGCTCGACCGTGTTCGCGCAACGTGAGTTCGCCCTGCCGGCGGGGCTGCCGGAGCGTCTCGAAGACCACCCGGCCGCCAAGCTCGTTTGGCGCGCCACCGACATCGACTGAGGATACGCCATGAAGGACGCGTTCGACGAAACCTTTTCCAGCGTCCGCAAGGGCGTGCCGTTTCGGCTCATGCACTACCAGCCCACCTCCTACGTGGGCGGCACGACGACTTCGACCCTCGTCGTCTCCCCGGACGGGTCATGGAACGGCACCATAAAGTTCAAGATTTCGGCCGACGGCAAGCCGGTCGACGACGTGTCCAAGACGTGGGTGGAAATGGGCTCCTACACCACGGGCGCCGTCGCCACCATCATTTGCACGTCGGACAGGCTCGATTATCTGGCGGAATGCACCGTGCGCGCGGCCGGGTCCTGTCAGGTGGTGGTGCGATGAGCAGCGCCCTTCTCCCGGCCCTCATCGGGTCGCAAGGCGGCGGCGGCGGGGGTGGCGGCGACGTGACATCCGTTTTCGGCCGCCAAGGCGTCGTCGCCGCGCAGGCCGACGACTACACCGCTGGCCAAATCACCAACGTGCCGGCCGGCACCGTCGCCGCCACCAACGTCCAGGCGGCCATCACCGAAATCGACGGCGAGAAGGCCAGCAAGGCGACCACCGTGACGGCCGGTGCTGGCCTCACCGGCGGCGGCGACCTCTCCGCCAACCGCACCCTTAGCGTCGGCGCCGGCGCTGGCATCACCGTCAACGCCGACGACGTGGCGATGTCGGACATGGCGCAGGCGACGCTCAAGGGCCGGGCCTCGGGGGCGGGCACCGGTGCGCCGCAGGACCTGACGGCGACGCAGGCGCGCACGATCCTCAACGTCGCCGACGGCGCCACGGCGGCCGGGGCCGTGGGTGACGCCTACGCCGCCAGCCACGAGGCCGACGCGACGGCGCACGCGGCGGCCAACATCACGTGCGTACCCACGGGCGACATCGCCGCCACCAACGTGCAGACGGCCTTGACCGAGATCGCCTCGGAGAAGGTGCCCGGAGCGCGCCTGATCGCGACGCAGCACTCGCTCACCGGCGGCGGGGATTTGACGGCCAACCGCACGCTCAGCCTTGTCAACGACGCGGCCGCGCCGGGTGTCGGCAGGTACTATGGCACCGACGCCTCTGGCGCGAAGGGTTGGTTCGCCATGGGTGGGTCCGGCACGCTGACGTTCGGCGACAGCGGCGTGCTCAGCTTCAGCAAGACCGCGACCGGACTTGAGAGTGTCGTTACCGGCGGCATCTCGGTGGATGCGGACACCTGGGACGCAGACGCCACCAAGGTCACGTTCCAGTACGAAGGCTCGATCCTCAACAATTCGGGCTCCAACAAAACCGCCAGTTTCCAGCTCAAGCTGGGGACGACCATCATCAACATCGATGGCGCCACGACGAAGACGACGGCGGCCATCGGATCGCGCTCGACGGCGCGCGGCACGTCGGTAACCCTTGAGTTGTGGCGGCTTTCTTCAACGACCATGGGCGGAGCCATCACCGTCGATATCGACGGCGTCGCGCTCACCCAAGGCGTCCTCGCCACGGCGACGGGCCTAGATTTCGGCGCGCCGATCATCGTTGACCTGCTGGTCAACTTCAGCGCCACCCCCGTTACCATCGCCTTTTCCCTATGGGAGTGGAGCCGCGTCGGCACCACGGCCGGGACCGGCGCGCAGCAGCGCACCGCCACCACCATGACGGCGTTGCGCGCCATCGATCCCGCCGCGAGCCCGGCCCTCGCTAACGGCGAGCTGTGCTACCTGCAGGGCTTCACCACGCCCGGCGATGGCGGCGAGGGCTACTTCAT
>CAZBOT010000058.1:0-8083 GCA_964493575.1 uncultured Candidatus Saccharibacteria bacterium
GCCCGCGCCCACATGCGCACGAAGCCCGCCGCAGCCAATCCGTAGATGACGGCAACCAGTTGCGTCGGGATTGTGTCGTACAGGCGCAGAAGGAGCGATTCCATTACGGCTCGTACGTAATTGCGTTGATAAAATCCATCGCCGCAATGCTGGCGATTTGTGCGTTTGCCATCCACTCCGGCGGCGTGCCGTTTAGCCACGCAATCATGGCCGCCATGCGGTCGCTGAGCGCCTGCGCCTGTTCCGGTGTTTTTACACCAAAATTGGCCTGCATAACCTCTGGCCCCGCCGCAATGCTGTGCACCCGCAAACCGTCCAATCGCCGGAGGGTACTGAGACCCTCGCGTATCTGGTTTAGCGCATGGAGTAATTCCGCACCCGTCCGGTTGCCCTGATTGATGTATACAATATCTGCCATCTCGTTCTCCTAGCTGAAATTCAGCGTGACTCCCGTGCGGTTGCCGTTGCCATCCACCGTTGCCGTGACGCGATTAAGCGTGTCCAGTAGGTCGCGATAGGTGACAGTTCCCGTCCCACCGCCGCTCGCTTTGGCCGCCAGCACCGCCGCCATTGCCTGTAGCGCCTGTGTCATAGTCACCGTGCCCTCCAGAACCGCATCGTCGAACACATCTTGCGGGAATGTGCCGACAGCGGCGTACGCATTAACACCCTCGCCGAATGTTCCCTCGTCCGTGTAGTCCTCGCGCAACGCACCCCAGACACCATCCCCGAACACATTCGGAGCCGGATCGTCGTACAGGTCAATACCCGCCCAGTTGGTGACATTGGCCGGGAACGGGTCGGTTCCGTACTTTGCATCATAGTATGACTGCGAAACGACCTTCAGTTCCTTCCACCACGCTTCCGACCCCGACAGCGCTACCTGAATATAGATGTCGTCGCCGAGGCCGCCGGTGTCCGTCTCGCTCAGCACAATCGTGTACAGGCCGGGCACGCCCGTTACGGCGCTCGCGTCGCTGCTGTTGTCACGGTCGTGCAATGTGCCATTGATAGCTACCTTAATATCCGCATCGGCAATCGTCAGGCCGGTCTGTACTGCGCCTGTCTCCGACGAAATAATCGGCCCGACATGGATTGTCACTTCTGTTGAGTGTCTGATTTCGTCTGCCATTGTTACCTCGCTACCAATCGGTAGTAGTATCGCCCCTTGACTGGCGTCCCACCCCCGCCGCCCTCTTCTATCTCCCAATCAATCGTGATGTCGGGCACGTTGCTGCCGTTATCGTAGTGATAGAAGCGAATCTCTGTCGTGTCTACGTTGTTCGCCAGCACCGCCAACGCGTTCCCGCTGACCCAGCCGGGCCGGTCAATAACGGCCTGTACCTTAGATGCCAAACCGGGCGTTGATTTGTAGCCTGTACCCAACGCGGTCGCCGACCACGTGACAGCACTCGTCTTGGAGCGCCCGCTAATGTTATTGGCCGACGTCGTGAATGCCGCCGCGTTATCTGTGTCTTCTAGGTAGATGTTCCAGTTCACGTCATCGTATGTCGTATTGTGGACATAGATGCGCATGACGGCGCTGGTAATCGTCGCGCCCTGCGGGATGTTGACATTCGGCCAGCGGTGTCCGCTCCACGTATTGGACGATGCCATGATGCAGTTGGTTGTATCGGTTGTAACCGTCCCACTGCCGCCGCTCTGTCGCGCGTCGTCGGTTGACGCCGCCGCCGATGCCGTGTGTTGACCCGATGCCGCCGGTTCTTCAACGACAACCGTCAGCCGCGCAGCCAGCGTCGGATCATGATCCCACGTGCGCATGTTCAAGCCCTCGCCCGTAAGCCCTCCCTGATCCACCATGATGAGTGACAGCGCATTTCCACTGGCCCAGCCACCCTGATTCAGCACTTCCTGTACAACCGCCGTCACGTCCAGTTCGTAGCGCCGTGCCCCGCCCAGATTCGTACCGCTCCATGTCGTGTAGGCTGTCGTCAGCGCTCGTCCGCTCAGGTCATTCGCCGTGCTCGTGAATGTGCCGCTGTTGGCGACCTTATGACCATAGATGCGCAAGTTCGGACTATCGCCAGACGTATTTGGTACGTAGACGCTGAGCGTTGCTGACAGCACCGTAACGGCCGATGCGAACGGCAGATTGAGAAACCGAAATCCGACATGTGTGCGGGCGTCCGTTGTGCCGCCGCAGCGCAAACTGACCGTTGTCAGATGCATTGTACCGCCTGATGCCTGTCCGGCGTCGTCCGACGACGCGGCTACGTATGCGTCGTATGTTGTCTCGTCGCTGGGATCAATAACCGTGATGGTGCTGCCGTTGACCGATGCATTTGCCGCCGCCACGCTGTCGTAGACCGTCAGGCGCGGCGTGTAGGTTCCAGCCGCGTTGTAGACGTGCTCGTATGGGTTAGATGTACCGACAACGCTGCTTCCGCTTCCGTTCCCGCGCCACTCGCGTGATGTGATCTGTGCGCCGCCGGTTGGCGCGCTTGTATCCTCCAGCACAACCCGATACGGCGCAGGCCCGCCGGTCGCCGTTGCGCCGCCGGGTGTTTTCTGCGTGAATGCCGGATTTAGCGCGTAGCTGCCGGATGATGACACCGTTACGGTAGACGAGGCAATGTCTACCAGCGAGCTACCGGACGCCTCAACCCGCAACTCCACGGTATACGTCCCTGCCGCTGTGAATGTGTGCTCATATAGCGTTACATCCTCGGCAACCAGCACGCCATTGATACGCCACTGGCGACTATCAATTGTCGCGTTCGTTGCTGTTGATGTATCGGCAAGTACAACAACAAGCGGCGCAGCGCCTGAGTTTGGCGTAGCCGTGAATGATGCCGACAAGCTGCCCGGATTGCTGCCGCTGCCGCCAAACTCGTGGAACCCGCAATCACGCGGCGCTACCCGCGTTGCGCCGAAATAGTCCGGCGATGCGTTCGGCGGTGTAACGCCATTGGTCGTTGAACCGTTGCTGGCCGCGTTGATAGCCGGACTGCCGCTCTTAAGCTTGTAGTTGGCCGGGTTGAAGTTGGTTTCATAGCTCAGCGTGAAGTTGTTCTTGCTTCCGGTCAGGCAGTTAATGGCTGCGGTTGGATTAACAAGTTGCGGGTTCGTGTATTGGTCGCCGGAACCGCGCATCGATGCCGGAGGTTGACTACGCCAAACGTTGTTACGAAAGGTGGTATCTCCGAACACATTGCCGATAGTGAAACCACCGGCCGTGTTCTCGAATACGTTGTTTTCGATTAGCGTATCCTCGTTGCCACCGCCACGCACAGACAACTGATTGTTCCACCATGTTTGTGTGCCCGGCCCAGCCACAAAAGTATTGAAACCGACATAGACTGTCTTTAGACGTGTGTCAGTTTTAGGGTCTGTCTGATCTTGATCATTACGCACCACAACCGACACGCCGCAATTCACAAACAGGTTGTTATATGCAATCGTGTAACAATAACGACGTGTGCTTTGGTTCTCGTTTTCGCACGACATCAGCAGGCCATTGGAATTAACGCCGGAATTAGCCGTGTAGTAGACAGTGTTGCGGTAAAACAGTGCTCCTTCACCGGGCGCTCGACCCGAACCCTCATCCATCAGCCCACCACCACGACAACTGTGTACTACATTGTCATGTGCAATGCAGTTCTTGGCTTTGTCATTGACGACCAGACTATCACCACCACTATGCGCTATAATGTTGCGGCGAAAAATGCAGCCGTCGCTAGTTTGTGTCATGACAATGGCCCCGGCGCTTGGGCCTCCGAACTGGGACACAAGTTTGCGCATGGCGCACCAAGTCACAATGTTGTCCTCGACAATGACCCCCTTACCGTCGTCGGTCGTACAGTTAACGCTGATCCCCTGTGCGCGGCAATAGTCGATCCGGCAATTGCGAACTATCACATTACGCTTGGTTATGGTCAGTCCGGCTTGCGCCGAGTTACAAACCATAAAGCCGTCGAATACAACCCCGGAGGCTTGTATCTCAACAAGCTCAAGGCTTTCCGTTAATGAAGCTATGTTTGGCAAAAAATTGTTTGCGCCGCCGCCGTTGAGCGGATTAGGCATGACGTTACTGGCCGACAGCTTGCTGCGCGAGTAATAGCCGTCGATAACGGCGGCCCACTTCGTTGTTGAACGCCACGTAGTATTAGCCTTGGTAATATTGAGTACTTCATGATACGTGCCCGGCAAAACATTGATAGTATCGCCTGCCGCACATGATGTATTTGCCTTGCCAAGCGTCGCCCACGCCTGCCCCTGAGACGTGCCGCTGTTGCTGTTATTACCGTTCGCGCCGTCAACGTAGTACGTTGCCATTACTCAGTCTCTTGTGCCGGTTCCTTATCGCGTATCTCTGCAATCAGTGCGTCCAATAGCTCTAATTGCCCGTTGAACCAGCCAATCTGCCGATTGGCCTGATTTACAAACTCGTCCAGTTGCGCCTTAAGCTGCGCCCGGCGTTCCTCTAGTTCCTCTTTTGTCACGCTGTCTCCAATGCGCTGATGCGCTCGCTCAATTGCCACAATGCGCCCATCATTAGGCGCTGCATCCTCGTGGTGTTTACGAACGTGCCGTTACCGAAACTGACCAGTCCCAATCGTTGCAACTTGGAACGATTGTCCTTCAGCCATCGGCTAAATCGCTCGTCAATCTCGTGTCCACCCGCTTGCGCAATTGCCATATCTGCCCCGCGCACAAGCATCACGTCATCATACGTATCCCACGGGGCCGGGTCGGTTGTGTTGACGAAGATGTCCCCATCTTTATCGACGATGAAAACTGTGGTGGTGCTGTTACGTACCACAAAAACATTCTCGTTCGTCCCCATTCCCCCATAGGTACTTCCCGACTTCTTGCCCGCAGTCATTGTAATCGCACCAAGACTTGTGCTGGCCTTGGTACTACTTCCGCTTGTGGCAATACCGTAAAAATCCAGCGCCCGCGTTGCCTCGCTGTACCCACCAATCAGTAGCCCGCCGTCTGCGGCGGCCTGCTTGCCCAGCACCCCGTAAGTTGCCGTGTCTACCTCGCTCGTCATCCCGTGCGCCACGTCCGTTGTGTCCTGAAGGATAATGGCGTTGTAGTCGTGCTCGCCCGCGAAGTTACTGACAATCTGGCCCCGGTTAATCGCACCGGTACTGCCGACCCGCAGGCCATCCGTCGTCTGCAAATCTCCGACCACCAGCACATACGTGTTCGCGTCGGTGTTCCCGGCCCGCGCCTCAACACTGGCCGTCTTGCTGCTACCGCTATTGATAGCCGTCATGAGTTGCACTGCCGTCACGCTGCCCGACGTGGATCGCACCTCGTTCAACACCTTGCGCTCGCTCGATGCCGCCCAACCGACGATGCCGCCGTAATACGTGCTGCCGGTCATCCAGTTGATGCCCCGCGCCGTGTCCTGCGAGGTTGTGGACATAAACTCGATACCGCTGCCGCGCATGTGTACCGTCTCCGCCGACAGTGCCGCATTCAGCGCGTGGAATCCGGTCTTGTCGATGCGCGTAAACCCTCCCCCGGCCACGAGCCGCCCGGTCGTATCAACATCAACCTGCACCGCCCCGGCACTGTCGTAGGTCGTGAATCGCCCGCGCCCGGACGTATCCCGCCACAATTTCCAGCCGCTCGTAATGGCCGCGTCCTCGGCATTCGTACCCTGCCAGATGTAGCCGTTCGGCCCGATCCTCATCGGCCCGGCGAATAACGACGTGCCGTCAGCGTTCAGGCGGATAGCCGGATTGCCGCTCGCGTTCGCCAGAATCAGGTCGTTTCCCGTCCAACGCAAGTGCACGCCGGTTGGGTTGCCGATACGCAGCCGATACAGGCTGCTGTCCTGTCCCATCCAAACGCCGCTACCGCCGGTCAGATACCCGGTCGGAATCGGATTGCCGATTGCCAGACTTGGCACAGTCGGATCGAGTTGAATAGTCTTTGTGCTTAAGTCAGCAACATAGTCCCAGCGCAGCCGCAACCGCGCCCCGTTCCAATCGTCAATCTCGACCGGCGTCACGAACCCGGCCTGTGGCGTGTTGCTGTAATTGACGCCCGCCGTGCGGCTATATGAGTTGGCAAGTGTAATCTCGTCAGTTAACGGCGTCAGCCCATCAGACTTGAATACCTGGGCGCGCAAGACGCACGCATCATTGGTAAAGTCACTGACGGAATAATGCACCCGGAACCGCACCGTATTCCAATTGGTCAACGATGAAGGGTTAGAAAGTGTCATCCACAATTGCGCCGGTGCGCCGCTTGCGTTCGTCACATAATCGGCGTGATTCGGCGCAGAATGCGCATCATCCAACGTTGTGTAATAGGTCGTCTGCTCCGTCGTGCCGTTCCACGATCCCGTATTGAGCGCTGATATGTCACCGTCGCCGCGTATGGCATTACTCGTTGCGCCTTGCGTTAGCAGGATGTCCAAATTGTGCAATCGCAGTTGCCCGTTCTCGTTGGCATACATGCTAAGCCGAATGTTATTGAAGTCAGCGCCCAGATTGCTGACGCTGAATCCCTGCGTCGGGCCACCCGCCCAGATACCCCATTCGGCCCCCCGGCTGTTGATTCCCGCCAGATTGCCCGCGCGCAGATGGTGCGTGCGATTCGATGGTACAGACGGATCGTCACGCCAAGTACTGATCCCCATGTACGGACTGCCCACCGGGTCGAGCGTGGTCACCCACCACCAACCGTCACCGCTACGCCCAAAGCCGAGGATGATATCACCCCGGTTGATTCGTGCCCCGGCTTGCCCGGCCAATGTCTCGGAGTACCAGTAGCCGCCCGGCCAGAAATTTGCCGGATAGCCGCGATCCAGTAGCGCCTTGCGCAAACCGCTTGCTACGAACGTCGTCAGGTCAGCATCATCACGGCGAATGAATGTCCACTCCTGGACACCCTCGCCCAGGTCGATATAGTCGTAGACCTGTCCCCATACATTGCGAATCTCAAGCCCGCCACCTCGGTCAATGACGCGGGCCAGTACCCAATCTCCGTCTCCGAATACCGGTAATCCCTCCAGACCCGGCGCATCCTCAACCTGAAGCTGTGCGCCGGAATCCTTGGCCGGGATTCCAATCGTTTCGGCCACAATCGCCATGCTCGGCGTCACCCACTCCGCGCCGACTTTCACCCGCGCGGTGTCGGCGATGAACGCCTGTACGTGCAGTTCGTCCGCCGTCAGGAATCGGAAGTCGCCCGCACCCTCATTTGTCACCCCCCAACCGACACCCAAAAACCCGCTCGTCCAGCTTGACGACTGAATGGTCTTGCCGGTCGCCAGCGATACATACGATTCGGGACTCAGTACCAGCGGGCCGGAGGCGGTATCAATCAACGGCGTGCGCACCTTGTCAGCCGTCAGATAGCGTAGAGTCATATCGCCGTTGCTGTCGCTGCGTAATATCGTGGAGACGCTGGCCTTGCCGTCCGCCGTTGTCGTAACGGCGTGCGTGTGTCCTGACCCGCTGACCGCGTTCGTCGTCGCTGCCGTCAACGTCGTCGGCGCGAGATAGATACCTGTGCTGTCGCGCGCGATGCCACTGTTAGCCGGAAGCTTCACCCGCACGCCGCTATTAAGCTCCAGCCCGCCTGTGCTGTTTGGCGCGACGGATAACCCGTTGCTGTCCAACGTCAGGCCGCTCTCGCTCGGCTTCTTGACCTTCAGGCCGCTGCTTAGCTCCAGCCCGCCGTCCGTGGCGACAACCGCGCTGATTGCCTGCGCGCCGGATACGCTAATCCCGCTGTTGCCCGACGTGGCCGTGTTATGATGCGCGTCCGGATCAGCAGCGTGCGCCGAAATGTCCACCCCGTCAACGGTCTGGCTGCCGCTAAACGCGATGTTGCCCGTCATCGTGCCACCAGCAAGCGGCAAGTATGCGCCCGGCGTTACCGGGTCTGTCGGTACGCCGCCGCCTGATCCGACAAATACGGCGCTGCTAATCAGTTGCGGCGCGCCTACCTTGGCGGCCAGCCGGTCAACAGCCGCCAATCGCCTGCCAACTTCTCGCGCCGGTGACGACGCCATAAGTGACGACGGCCGCCGCGTCGGTGTCAGTTCCAGCGTGCTGATTGGCGCGCCGGGATATTCGCCGTCATTGCTGATCTC
>CAZBOT010000058.1:8183-10805 GCA_964493575.1 uncultured Candidatus Saccharibacteria bacterium
ATGCTGCGCAAAATGTCATAGACTGTCTCGCCGCCACCTGGGTAACGTGTTCCCGCTTGCGTGCCCGTGCCGGTCTGGAAGTTGGCCGACCAACCCGTCGCGTAGGAGATAACCTGTGTTACGTCGCTGGTTGACTTGGCGCTAAAGTCGCGGCTCTGTATCGCGTTGCCGCTATTGGCCGCGCCCGGCACGCCGTCGCGTAGCGTGACGTAACCGTCTTCACCAGCCGCCTCATCTACAAGCGTGATATGACTGCCACTGTTGAGTGTTACCGTGACTTCGCAACCCTGTTTGAATGACGCCGGGTTTGCCGGTTTCACACGCCGCTCGTAAAGCGTGAAGCTGTTTCCCGCGCTGGCATTGGCCGTTATCCGGTCGCGTATCTGGAGGTGGTCGTTATCCTGCCACCACACGTAGTTAGTGACGATGGTCTTAAACACTGACCCGTCGTCAAGGTTGATTCGTATCTCCTTGCCGACATCCGCGTCCGATGCGGTCGTCACCTGCATCGTGTCGTTGCCTTTTGGCGCACCGACTTCCAGCGTACGGCCGGTCTCCGGCGCACCAATGGCGACGCTCAGCGTCGTGTTGGTCGTCACCTGGTTGCCTAGCGGCCGGTAGATGGTATAGCGCTGCGTCTCGGCCAGTAGACTAGGCCCGCTGATTGTCAGTTGATTTGGCTCCGGCCCGGCCACGCGCGAGCGGATAATGAACGGTTCCGTAAACGTGACTTGATTCGGTGACAGGTCAGTCCGCACCGAATCGGACTTGTATGACCAGCAGATATTGCCAACAGCGGCCATTGTATTTAGACCGCTGTCGTTGATAAATGTCAGCGACGCCTCGCCCAAGGCGCTGTCATAGTCCGACGCCCATCCCGCGACGGGCTGCCGTGACGATGACGACCCGTCACTAAGCGGCGTGCTCAGGTCGCTTGGTGCGTAAAATTGTGCCGTCAGGTCTCCGAAACGTCCCATAGTCTGGCCTACGTCGCCTGATTCAGGCCCACTGCGTCAGCTTTTCCCATGTCACGGTGATGTAAGTCTGCTGTCGAAATGCGCTGTGCATCGGCGGATTCGACCGCACGCGATAGGTCTCCTCGGTGATGTCGATACATCGCGCCGTGCACGTCTTCGACACGTCACCGCCGGACACGCGTTCGACACCTGTCAGCGTGCCGCGTTTTCCGCGTAGTCCGGTCAGCGTCGCTACCGCCGTGTTAAACGATGTCATGCCCTTGGTGTCGCTGCGCACGATATAGCGCGCTTCTACCTGGCCCAGAGCAACATCCGCATCGGTTGACGCATCGGCGTCAAACTTGACGCCGTTCTCAAGATAGCCGACACGCGACATGACCGGCGCGGTTTCGCTCATGGCGACCATATCGCGCCATGATGTCACGATGGTGGTTCCGGCGAATGCCGTAATGACGTAGTAGGCCATGCTACCAGTTCACCCCCTCGCGCTGTAAGTCGGCATAGAACTCATCTAACCCTGCGCGAATAGCCTTGCGCACGCGGTCAGGCTGCGCCGGGCCGTGAAAGTTGACTGTCATTTCAACGTTCAACCCGCTACCGACGGCCGCCCGATTGTTCGGAACGATTGTGCCGGATGTCCACGGCACGAATAGCTCAGGCCCGGCCTCACCAACCCAGTAAGGCGTCCCGCCTGATACCGGCCCACCCGCCGCGCGGCCGTCTATTTCCGGCGTGCCCGTCGGCACATAGTCCACGTAGATGGTCAGGTGACGGCCGTCTATCTCGTTTATCTTGGCCTCCACCGCGTCGACCATCGGAGTGAATGTCACCGTCCCGTCAATCGCATTGATACCGCTTTCAATCTCGCCGATAGCGTCTGTCACGGCCTCATACTCCGGGTCAAACGTGATGATCTTCATATCGTTGTCGGGTATGCCGTCGATGATACCCAGCGCGTCGCGCAGCGCCTGGTCTTTGGCGTCTATCTCGACCGGAATACGCATCGCGTCCTTGGCTGCGTCCGGAAGCCAGTACATGTCATCGACCGATGTTTTCGGCGCGGCCAATTCCACCTGTATTTCTACGAGTGATTTACTCTCCAAGTCGGCAATGAGCGCATCAAAGGCGGCGATAAACTGGCCGGTGTCAAGCTGCCCCGTCTGCAACCCGCCCAGCAGGTTGCCGAATGCCTCCTGAAAGATTGCCGCCTTTGCCGCGGCCTCAGCCGTCTGGCTGTCAATGACGCCTAACTGGACGCCGATGTCACCCAATACCGGGATGGTCAGGCCGTATGCGGCCGCTAAATCAAAAGCCGATTCGCGCATGGCGTCAAGGTTCCCGAAGTCAGGCATATTCTCCGGGTCAAGCGCGGATACGAACGTTTGAGACATTTCCAGCGCGGCCTCGCGGTATGCCTCAGCTATCTCTGCCGCGTGTTCCCGCTGCCGCTCAAATCCCGCATCGGCCATGTCGCTCAGCGAGCTAATCGCGTCGCCGTACATCTCAACCGCCTCGGCGCTTTTCTGCCAACCGTTACGGCTCTCTACTGCCGCTTCGCCGATTTTCCCAAGCTCGGTGCGTGCCCGCGCGCCCAGGACAGCCAGCGCGCTGTCAAACTCGCGCACGGCTTCGGTCGTTTCCTCTA
>CAZBOT010000059.1:0-10783 GCA_964493575.1 uncultured Candidatus Saccharibacteria bacterium
TTAAACTTTATTTTTGTTTCAAACAGTTTTGTTACTCTATTATTATAGCATACTTTGTAAAATTGCGCTAGTTTAATCAGATATTTTAAAACCCCGCCAATGAGCGGGGTTAAAATTTATTTCATTTTCTTTCGGATGAAAGCTGGGATATCAAGTTCATCATCAGTAGCTGCGTCATCTTGCATAGATTGAACTGGTTCAACCGGTTTTGGTTTAAACAAAGGGCGACGAACGGTTGGTTCATCTTCCTCTTCATCTTCAAAAATCGGGTTCACAGCAGGAGCTGGAGCTGGTTTTTGGATAAGATCTCTGTCCTCTACAGGAGTAAAGGCAATCGGTGCAGCGCGACGGTTATTTTCATCAAATCCTGTAGCAATCACAGTAATACGGATTTCATCGCCCATTGATTCATCAACCACAGTACCAAACTTCACGGTCGCGTCTGGATCAACATTCTTTGTAATCACCTTTGCAGCTTCATCGATTTCAAACATGCCAAGATCAGCACCACCAGTGATATTGAACAAAACGCCACTAGCTCCATCAATGGTCATATCAAGCAAAGGAGAATTTACAGCGGCCTTAGCAGCTAATTCGGCGCGGTTCTCACCGGAAGCAGAGCCAATACCCATCATGGCTGTTCCAGCATTTTGCATAATCGTACGAACATCGGCAAAGTCAGCGTTTACCAGTCCATGAGTAGTAATCAAATCAGAGATACCTGCAATACCTTGGCGCAAAACCTCATCAACCGTTTTGAACGCATCCATAATAGAAGTTTTCTTGTCGATGATTTGTAAAATGCGATCATTCTGAATAGAAATGATAGCGTCAACTTTATCTTTTAAATTGTCGTAACCAGTCTCCGCAACTTCGCGGCGCTTGCTTCCTTCAAAAGTGAAAGGCTTAGTTACAACGGCAATGGTTAAAATGTCGCGATTCTTCGCAAGCTCAGCTACAATTGGTGCAGCACCAGTACCAGTTCCGCCGCCGAGCCCACAGGTGATAAAGATCATATCTGCATTGGCAATTGCGTCTTCTACTTCTTCTTGGCTTTCTTCGGCTGCTTGGCGACCAAGCTCTGGATTCATTCCACTACCAAGACCTTTTGTAATTGACTTACCGATATGTACTTTGCGATCGGCTTGATTGTTATGCAAAGCTTGAGCGTCAGTGTTCACAGACACAAACTCCACACCTTTGATTCCCCATTCTGACATACGGCTAACAGCACTGGTTCCACCGCCGCCAATACCCAAAACTTTGATTCGGGCAAAGGTCTCGATTTTTGGTTTAACTTCCATGGCTTTTTTCATGTGAGCTGATTAAAATTTATTCTTATAGTGTAAATAATAAAACGCAAAATAACAAATCGGAAAGGATAGAGCCACGTTGGTTGTTATTTTTGCGTTTTCGTTTTATTTTTGGGCAATTCTGGTCGACTAAGGCATGAATGACTTAACCCATTGTTTCAATTTTAGCACAAATTTTTGATTTAACAACCCTTGAATTGGACCCATAAAATTGAAGTTCATGCCGCCACTGGAATGACCGCCGCCCCACAAGGTCAGTCCTACGACTGTAGCAAATGAGGGGTCAACAACTTGGTCAATCACTGTGTCCATTTCGCTTGGCACGCCAATCGCCACAGGTAAACGGAAGCGGTGTTTAGCGTACTCCACAACTCCTGGCAAGGCGCTACCGCCACCAGTTAAAATGATACCGCCAGGGAGTTTACCATCACGGTCAATCAATTTTAATTCGCGGACTACCATATCAAAAATTTCTTCTAAACGCGCCTCGATTATATCCCCTACTAAAGTTTGCGGAACCAGCGCGGTTTCTTCTGGATCAATTCGGTTCAAATCAACTTCGGCAAGTTTGTCCATAAGTTTTGCAGAAGCTTGTCCATACATTAGCTTAACCTTTTCGGCAGTATCAATGGTGCAGCGAAGGCCAATAGCAATGTCGTTGGTGATGTGCATCGAACCAACTGGAACTATAGCAGTGTGTACCAAATTGTTTTCTTCAAAAACTGCCAAGCTGGTTGTACCTGCTCCTAAATCAACTACAGCAACCCCTAATTCTTTTTGGCGTTTAGACAACACACTACTCGCAGCAGCGAGCGGTGATAAAACTAGTTGATCAATCTCTACTCCAGCCTGCAAAATTGCTTTCTGAAGATTTTTTATAAACGGTGTTGCCCCATGGATGAGAATTGTTTCTACTTCCAAACGGATTCCGGTCATACCTAATGGATCTTTAATACCTGCTTGGCCGTCCAAAGTAAAAGTTTTAGGAATCACGTGAATAATATCTCGGTTAGGTGGGATAGAAATAGCTTGAGAAGCATCGATTACCCTCACCACATCATTTTCACTAATCTCCCCATCCGCTCGGGAAACAGCAATTACACCTTTAGAGTCTACGCAGGCAATATGATTACCGCCCACAGCAACATTAGCTGCCCCCACTGGTACGCCGGTCATGCGTTCAACCCGCTCTAAAGCGTTAGAAATAGAAGAAACGGCCTCATCAATATCAACGATAACGCCACGTCGTAGTCCCACTGCGGGAACCGAGCTGGCGCCTATGATATTCACACGACCGTTTTCTTCGACTTTACCTTGAACAACCCGGATATTTTGGGTTCCGATATCAAGACCGACAATGTATTGTTCTCTTGGCATTAAATGTTTGTTTTAAGTTTATAGTTTAAGAAAGCTTGGCTTTCAAGAGCTTTGCCACGACCGCACCATCGGCGCTGTTGCCAAATTCTTGCTTGAGAGAGCCCATAGCTTTACCAAAGTCTGCGGCAGTCCAATTGTTGGCAACAATTGCTTCGTTAATTTTTGAAGCGATCTGCTCTTCGGAAAGCTGTTCTGGTAAAAACTGGTTCAAAACTTCTAGTTCTGCAGTTTCTTTCGCAGCAGCTTCGGTGCGACCACCTGATGTAAAGGCATCAACCGCTTCTTTACGGCGTTTAGCCTCTGATTTAACGAGCGCCAATACTTCATCGCTGGTTAATTCTTCGCCCTTATTGATCTGTTCGTTAGTAATACGAGTCTTGAGACCGCGCAAAGTATCAACTGTAATTTGATCTTTGGCTTTTAAAGCTTCGGTTAGCTTGGCCTCAATAACTGACATAGACAATTCCATTAGCGTTTACCTTTCTTTGCAGCTTTAACAGGACGGCCTGTGCGCTTCATTTCTTCGCGGATTTCGCGTAATTCGCTGCGACGAATAGCATTAGTCCGTTGTAAGTTACGACTCTTAGTTGGTTCAAAAAATCTGGTTTTTCGAGCACGCACTAAAACTCCGCTCTGTTGAATCTTACGATTGAACCGGCGGAGCAAACTGTCAAAGGATTCGTTTTCTTTCTTCTTTACTTCTACCAATGAATTTCACCTCAATTCCATAGTGTACACTGCTCCAAATGGTTAAATTTGAAAGCACCCGACTTTAAATATGTCGTAATTATACCTTATTTTGCCAAACCGGTCAAACAAAAAAGTCTGGAAAACCAGACTTTTTGGATAGGATAGTTAGTTATTCTTCCATTGGTTTACCGCCTAGCACATGGAGATGTAGATGAGGAATCACTTGCCCACCATCTTTACCAACATTAAACACCAACTTATATCCAGTACTACCAATCCCTTGCAAGGCGGCTTGATTTTTGGCTGTAATCATCATTTCACCAATCAACCCAGCCTTATCTTCTGGTAAATGATTGACTGATTCAATATGTTCTTTGGGAATCACAAGGAAATGGATGGGTGCCTTGGGCATAATGTCATGAACGACATAATGAGTGTCGGTTTCATATAATATTTCAGCCACTTGTTGGTGTTGGCCGATTTTGCAAAACACACAGTTTGAATTGTCCATGTTTTTATATTATTGATTAATCAGTTTTAATGATTGGAGCGGAAAGCTACCTGAGGTAGAGAGTAAAGCAAGGTTTAATTCACTACCTTTTAGCTATTTACTTTCTACTTCCCATTATCTACCTAGACGTTTTTTTACTTCGTCGATAATTTTTTCGTAAGGAAAAATTTCCTGCATACCGGATTTTACATCTCGCAAGATTACCATTTCATCCATGGCTTCCTTTTGGCCCATTATTAATGCCACTGGGGCACGGAATTCTTGGGCAGCTTTGAGCTGGTTTTTTACGCCTTCTACTCCAAAGTGGTCATGAACTCTGATATTCTGTTGAACTAAATCTCTAAATAAACGTAAGCTTTTCTTGGCCGCTAACTCACCAAGAGGCACCAAAAATACTTCATTACTATAATCTGGTTCAGGCTCAACCTTGGCCAATTCCATGGTACGAGCAATCGCCGCTAGATTACCAACGAAACCAAATGCGGGTAAAACTTTACCAGCGATGTTTTTTAACAATAGTTCATGGTGACCCCCTTCACCGAGAATAACTTGGTCCTTATCATTGACATATTTAATAACAAAATTGGTGCGGGAAGTTCCTGGGGGGCCAGCATAATACTGGTTCAGCTGATAGGCAATCCCCAATTCATCCAAAGCTTCTAAGACATTTGTAAAATGGGTTTTGGAAGCTTCATCAAGATAATCCAACACGCTTGGTGCTTCGGCCACAACTAATTGACAGTTAAGATTATTGCAGCGCAGTACATTAAACACACGGCCATTACAATGCGCCATACAATCATCGCACAAATCGAAATCTTTGCTCTTTAAATAGTCTTTTAAGACGCTTTGGTAACCACTATTAGAACCATCGCCTACCATGTTGATCTCTAGCTGCAAATTCTCAAGACCCAATGATTGTAAAAACTCCCAGACCGAACAAATTACTTGGGCTTCGGAAAGGTGGTTAAAATCCCCTAGCACTTCGAAGCCGAATTGATAATTTAGGTGGGCTGCTTGGCGTTCGTCTTGCTCGATAATGTTCCCAGCGTAAAACCACTTAGACATTGGTTGTTCATCAAAAATCTTTTGCTGAACATAATAACGAAGCACCGAAGGAAGTACACTAGAGCGGAGGGCGACTGATTTGTTACCTAACTGAGTAAAGATAGTTTTCTCTAGCACTTGCGGTTGATCCCTAAACAAATCTGTATAGATCTTTTCTTCTTCGACAATCGGAGTTTCGACAGGTAAAAAACCATAAGACTTGCCAGTCTTTCGCAAACGTTTGAGGATCGCGTGCCAATGAGGGTTGGTCTGTGTGTAAATATCACGCAAGCCATTCATGCTTCCTGGTTTGGAAGTATTAGCGGGTTTTTTCGTAGCTGTCTTTGGCATTAATTTAGTTAAAGTTAGTTAAGAACTGGATCGTCAAATTTAGGAAAACCGAATTCGGACAGAGGAAAAGCTCGGAACCAGGCACGTCCTACAATATTATGCTTTGGTAGGATACCCCAAACCCGTGAGTCACTGGAAGCAAGTCGATTGTCTCCTAAGACATAATATTCATCACTCCCCAAAGTTACAATATCGGTTTTGCCAAAAGTAGAACCATTGCTTGGTAGATAAGGTTCTTCTAGTGTAACACCATCTGGGTGTTGGGAATTAAAAATTACCACCTTCCCATCATCAATTTGCACACGCTCCCCAGGTAAACCAATAATCCGTTTAATAAAGTACTGGGAGGTGTCTTTGGGATATTTAAATACAATTACATCGCCTCGTACAGGCTCATGGAGTCGGTAACCAATCTTATCAACTACCAAATACTCTTTATTATGAAAATTTGGAACCATGGAAGAACCAGAAACCACAAATGGTTCAGCTACAAAGATACGAAATCCAACCATTAACACAAAAGCAATGATGATTATGCGGACTAATTCCCACAAAAAAGAGCTAGTGGTCGGTTGTTGCTCATGTTCGTCTGCTGATTCTATGACAATTTTTTGTTCTGACATATTTTGTTTCTAACAATACCAAAAGTTAATTTGATACTGCATTTTATTACGAATAACATTTGCACTATAACACTGCCAAACAGCCAGTGCAAGTATTTATTTAACCATTTTTTAAGTAAGATTTGCTCTTAACTTTAAAGCCAATTTCCGATATAATGGCAAAGTAATTGTGAAATTTTTTAACCGAAAATGGAGATTAGACCCCCTCGAATCAATAGCGAAAGCTTCTCTGGCGCCCAGGCTAGACCCATCAGATACAGAAGTTTTGGTAACAACCAAACCCCACCACCAGCCGAACCAGAACCGCCGAAGCGAAAAGGCCGACGTGGCTTAAAAATAATCCTAGGTTTAATGATTCTACTCATTATCGGCCTGGGAGGTTTTGTTTTAATCAGAAGCACTAGCTTGGCTGATAAAATCTTCGTTGGTAACAGTCAAAGCCTAACCAGCCGACTAGGAGATTTATTAAGTTTTGGAAACAACAGCAAACTCATCGGCGAAAATGATGACCAAGTTAATGTACTCTTGCTCGGTATCGGTGGGCCTGGTCATGACGGACCATATCTTTCAGATACGATTATTGTGGCGCAGCTCAAACCCAAAGAACACAAAGCCACTTTGATATCCATTCCCCGAGATTACTTAGTTAACACAAAGGAGTTTGGACAAGGTCGCATCAACTCTGTATTTGCTCAAACCTATAGCAACAGCAATGATTGGAATAAAGCTGGGGAAGCCGCAATCGCAGTTGTCGAAAAGATGTCTGGTTTAGAGATTCCCTATTTTGCAGTGTTAGATTTTGATGGATTCGAGAAAACCATTAACTTACTTGGTGGTGTTGATGTACAAATCGACCGGACTTTTACTGATTACACTTTCCCTAATGATTCAGAAGGCTATTTACCGGCAGTAACTTTTACTGAAGGAAGGGAAACCATGAACGGTGAACGTGCCTTAATATTCGCTCGCTCGCGTCATGCTGCTGGTCCTGAAGGTAGTGATTTTGCTCGAAGCGCTAGACAGCAAAAAATCATTCATGCTGCCAAGGATAAACTGGTGTCACTTAACTTAATTGGAGATGCAGGTAAAATTAACGAATTATTCACCATTATTGGCGACCACTTCCACACCAATCTAACCCTGGGAGAAATGATTCGACTGTACGGGTTAGGTAAAGATTTAAATCCCGATCAAGTTGTCAGCCTAAGCCTCGACCCGAGTAGTGGTTTAATTTGTCCAAAGATTTTGGAAGAAAGTGGTGCCTTTGTTTTAACATTATGTGAAGGTAAATCTTCAGAAGATATCACCTCTTACTTTAAAGATAGTTTTAGTAGTGGGGCGGTGTTGTCCGAAAAGGCTGTAGTCTGGTTGGCCGATAGCACAATTTCGCAAAAACTTTATAAACAGGCTGAAAAAGAATTAACTGCCAATGGCTTAACTGTTTACAAAGTTATCTATACCGGGAAGGCTTTGCAACAAAACGTAGTTTACGCAGTCAATCAAAAACAAGCTACTCTTGATCTAATTAAAGATAGATTAAAAGCCAGTGAAGTGTCTTTGGCACCACCTGGAATTAAAATTGATCCTAGCAAAGTTGACGTGATTGTCATCCTTGGAACAACCGAATAATTTTCTTATGAACAAAAAACGTCTCCCAATCGTAGCAATTGTAGGTGAACCTAATGTTGGTAAATCTACCCTGCTCAATAAAATAGCTGGTACTCGTGCCGCTGTAACCTCAGATGTAGCTGGCACTACCCGCGACCGCCAATACATTGATACCTCCTGGAATGGGGTTGATTTTACTTTGGTAGATACCGCCGGACTAACATATGGAAATAAGCAAGAATTAGAAGCAGAGCTCGAAACTCAAATTGATCATGCCTTAGTAGAAGCTGATTTAATCTTATTTGTGGCAGATAGCAAAACCGACAGCAACACAACAGACAGAAAAGCACTTGTAAAATTCCGCAAAACTAGTAAACCAGTAGTGTTAGCAGTGAATAAAATGGATTCACCAAAAGCTTTACGGGAGTTTGGTACAGAATGGAATCGACTCGGCATCAAAGCCATCTTCCCTGTTTCTGCTCAGACCGGTCGCGGTATGGGTGATATGCTAGACGAAGTCAGCAAAGAGCTTAAAAAACTAAAAATACCAAAGCTAGAAAAACCTCACGGCATTCCGGTAGCAATTGTGGGTAAACCAAATGTTGGTAAATCTAGTTTAATCAACAAAATTTTAGGTGGAGATCGTGTAGTTGTTTCTGACATTCCGGGCACAACCCGCACTTCAATTGATGTTGATATTACTTTTGAAAATACTGACTTTACCCTTATCGATACCGCAGGGCTAAAAAAGAAGTCTTATCGCCAAGCCCAGCCTGATGTCTATTCAGTTTTTCAAACTTTTAAATCAATCCGCAAAAGTGAAGTGGTCATGTTTGTCATCGACGCGGTTGAACCAATTACCAAGCAAGATCAATCTATTGCTGGGGAAATTTTAGAACTAGGTCGTGGTGTTGTGATTGTGGTAAATAAAATGGACCAGTTTGAAGGCGACCAAAAAGAACTTCAGGATTATGTATCACATCATTTTCCGTTTTTATGGTTCGCGCCGGTGTTCTTTGTTTCAGCTATAACCGGTGACGGAATCACTGAAGCTCTCAAAGCGCTCAAACCAATTTATGACGCTCGCGCCAAAGTAGTCACCCAGGAAGAACTAGACCGTCTGCTGGCTTACACTCTAGAAAAAAATCCGCCACGCCGCATGCTTGATCAAAAAGTTCCTAAAGTTTATGACTTAAAACAAATTGGTAGTTTTGCGCCAATGTTTGAATTAGTAGTCAATCATCCGGCCGCGATTTCTACTCAATACAAACGCTACCTAGAAAAACAGATTATTCAGAAACTCAATTTCTGGGGAACCCCAATCAAACTCCATCTCGCTAAAAAATAAAAACCGCATGAGCATAAGCCAAAAGGCGGTTTTAGTTTGCAAAGCTTCCAGCTTGAATATGCCAGAGCTTCTGATATTTACCTTCTTGTGCTTTAAGCAGTTCGTCATGATTACCCTGTTCCGCAATCTTCCCTCTCTCGATCACCACAATTCGATCCATCGCCATAATCGTGGAGAGTCTATGGGCAATCACTATTGTGGTTCTACCTTCCATTAAATTCTTTAAACCGCGTTGAATTAAACTCTCGGATTCCGAATCCAGTGAGCTTGTAGCCTCGTCCAAAATTAATATTGGTGCATTCTTCAGCAAGGCTCTTGCTATAGCTACTCGTTGCCTTTCTCCTCCGGAAAGCTTAACTCCTCGTTCACCAACTAAAGTCTCATACTTCGCCGGCAGTTTTGATATAAACTCATGACAGTGCGCTGCCTTTGCTGCAGCCATCACTTCGGCTTTAGTTGCGTTAGGTTTAGCATAGCGAATATTTTCTAATATTGTCCGGTGGAATAAAATCGGATCTTGAGGCACTAATGAAATTTGCGATCTCAAAGAAGACATGCTTACTTGTGATATGTCCTGCCCATCAATTAAGATTTGACCTTTACTCAAATCATAAAAACGGAATATCAATTTTACGATTGTGCTCTTCCCACCCCCAGATGGTCCCACCAGAGCAACTCGCTCACCACCATTTACTTCCAAGTTGAGCTTAGAAAATATAGTAGCATTATTTTTGTACCCAAAACCTACGTCTACAAATTCAATGCGGCCAGAACCAACAACTAATTTTTTTGCATCATTCACGTCAGTAATTTCGTGACCGGCACTCAATATTTCGGTCATCTCATTTGCATCAGCCATACTCTGATACAAATGTCTTAAATTTCTTCCAATATTCCACAGATGATGGAACATCGACAACATATAGCTTTGAAGTAGAACAAAATCCCCTACAGTGATCTTTGATTGCTGCCAGAGTACAACTGCAGCATACATCAAACCCAATTCTAAAATAACCATCATTGCGCCTTGAACGATATCAATGTAATTGGAAATATCCCAAGACCGTCTCCTACGAAGATATTGTTCGTGAGCAATTTTTCCAAACTCATTTTGCTCCCTACGTTCAGCTGCAAATAATTTAATGGTGCTAATATTGGCGATGGTGTCCGCTACATGGCCGGTTGCAACAGTATCTTGTTCGGCAGCCCGTAAATCATACTTAAATCTATATTGGTTCAACTTAAAAGCAATCAAACAATAGAGCACGGTCCACACTGCAAGAATAACTGCAGCTAAGGGAATCTGAAAAGCTAAGGTTATAAATATAGCAATTAGTAAAACCACGGTCCTTCCCGCCCCAAAAATTATTTCATCAGCTATGGTTTCATAGGATCGATCAAAACGTCCAATCTTTGAGACCAACCCTCCAACAAAATTGTTATTGAAGAAGTCTTGCGAATGATTAAGTACATAATTGTAACAAGTCTGATACAAATCACGTTTTGTCTTTCCTTGAAGCACGTTGGTGGCTGCAACGATTGAACGCCAACCGAGATTATAAAGAACTGCCATACCAGTAATATATAAAACCATTTTTAACGGATAGCGAATACTGGAAACATCACCCTCTGAAACATAATTCACAAGATTGCGATAGAAAAATGGTTGGATAATGTCGGAGGCTATCACTACAATCAGCCCTGTCACAATAACAAAAATCGGCAATCGATAAAGCCTTGTATGCTGCCAAAATATTCTTAGTGTTTGTTTCGTATTCGTTTTCACTGCAATATAATCATATAACAATAAAAGGCGATTTAACAGAATAAAAACCGCCCTTCGGCTTATGCTCAGGGCGATTTTATATTTTAGGCGTGAGCGCTACGAGCTTTTGCAATTCCTGAATCCAACTCT
>CAZBOT010000060.1:0-10648 GCA_964493575.1 uncultured Candidatus Saccharibacteria bacterium
ACGCGTGCGAAAGCTGCGGCAAGTACGGCAAGCTAGAAGGCCATCACGTCTTGATCGGCAGAGATAAACGCCACAAGACATGGTGCAATAGCCCGCTAAACATCAGCTGGGTATGCAAAGAGTGCCATGATGGCGTAGCTCTGTCCGAGGGCTACCGCGAGACGCACATGCGCCGGCTCGTGCAGCAGCAGGGCTATGCAGTGGTGCGGGATTGGCTGGACAGCGCGCCAGAAGGCAAAAAAAGAGGCTCTCAATGGGCGAGAGCCTCTTTTTTGCTAGAGTGGGTGGTTAGCTAGTCGTTTATCTCTAAAAGAGATTTTATCCTCGCGGTGCTCCAGAATTTATCTAGGCCGTGATGTTCGGCGTGCTCATCCCAGCAATTTGCACACAGACGCTTCGTTCCAAACGTGTAGTACGAATCAAACTTATCTGAGCAATACTCATTGGTGCAGACTGGTACGCCGCAAGCAAAACATTCCGTGGTCGCATGTCCTTTACAACTCTGGTTACTCTGGCTGCATCGGCTAGGCATTTTCTACCTATCCTTGGTAACACCCGTGAGAAACCAAACAATGCATGCGGCCACGTTCAAGTAGAATCCCAGGCTATCTCCGTCTGCGTGGGCGTTCGCGGCAATCACAAAGTGCAGAAAAGAAATTAGAAACTCCATTTATTCAACTCCTGACAAGTACACGCCGTCAGCCATCTGACATTCGCCGCAAAACTCTGCGCCGTGTTCGTAGCATGCGCCGATGTATTCGCTCTCTAGCTCATAGCACTCGGCGCAGATGAGGATGTGTTCGTGGGTGGTGGAGTGGTCAGTCATTCGTTTTCCCTCGGCGGCTCAGGCATAGGCATCCAGTGGGTTACTCCATGAACAATCGCCCCGAACTTGTAAAACCCAGGCTTGTCCATGCCGCGATTGCCATAAAACAACGTGCCGCCCATTCCCTCTTGTAGCTCGCGGGGCCACACAAGCACCTCAATTGCAGAGCCGTTTGGGAATTTGGGCAACTTATCCTTTACGCTAATCCAGTTTGTCATTCTCTCTCCTTAACTAAGTATTCCACGCCATCAGGCGCACCAGCGTTCAGGTCATACACGCGGCGCGCAAACTCTGACGGGTCAATGCTCCAGTCTACCACGAAGGCGTAGCCGCTGGAGTCTATGCGGATAAGGTAGCTCATGCGCCGCCCTCTTGCAGTTTGTAGCCAATTGATTCTAGGGCGTGAAGGTGCGAGTACTCCTTCACAACGCCCATCCCGCCCCAGTCGGTTACGTTGCCATGATTGTCGGCAGCAAATACCATTGTTTCAACTATTCCAAACCTGGCTTGTGATGCAACAACATACCGATGGCCGTCAAGTGGCGGTTCCAGCTTGTACAGCGACGCACCGTCGTTCCAGTCTAGACTATGTTTCACGGGTGTCGCAGCGCCCAAAAACGTTTCGTCATCCATCATTTCCTCGCCTTCCACGACTGGCGGCAAGTATTCATGCTCCTCGCCAGCCCCATCAACGATGCGCTGGCAAGCCTCTACGAGTTGTTTTCTCGCGCGATGCTCATTCTTCCCCAACTCATTATGCAAATTGTCCTCGCAGTCAAGCAAGTCTTTCAGCGTGTTGCGAAAGCGGCAATAACTCAGGTTAGCCATCGTTCCTCCTAAGAAAAGTAAATCCCAAACATCAGGCCAAACAAAACACCACCAGCAATCGTCATAGCCAGCAGCAAGGCAACAAGTGTGAGCATCAGCTCTTTAGAGATTGGCATACTGTGCATACTCCTGTAGCAGTTAGGATGGTGTGGTGATAGTAGCAGCGATCGGACTGATCATTGTCCAGCTCAGCCAAGCGCGCTAGCCAGCGAGACTGAGCATCGGCAACGTGGGCGCGATAGTCCTCGTCGGAGAAGCGGCCATAAATGCGCGCGTCTTCTAGGCGGTCTAGCTCGGCTGAGTAGTCGCGGCCAGCTTGTTCGCGGAGTAGGGCATAGGTGTTGGTCACGCTATCCCTCCCGTTTCAAGATGTCGTCAGCATCGCGCAGAACATCCTGAATTTTGCAAAGCAAGACTGCCTTTGCGCTACGGAAAACTGGGTTTGTCGTGACTAAATCTTCTGCGAGTGCAGCGCGCCACTGTGAAACAGCCATGTCCACAGCAACAGCGTGGTTGATGGCCTGCACCCAAAAGGTGCGCTCGATTTTACCGAGATCCCAAACCACCTCTACGCTAAACAAGTACTTGTCCTCTTTGTTCATATTCCATTCTCCTATTTTCGGCCCGCCTCATCAGCGCACCTAGGCCAGCGGGTGCGGACACCCCCGAAGGGGTGTTTCGGCTATTTGCTCTGCCAATGCTCATCACATAGAGCTTTCGCGTCTCCTATTGACGCGGCGTTGCCTATGCCGTCGTAGTGGGCAAAAGGAGTGGGCTTGAAGACGAAGCAGTAAAACATAGAACTGCCGTACTTCTTTATTTTGTACGCGCCGCGCACCTTGTCATCGGAAACCCACGCGCTACCATCTCTCAACCATTTTATTTTGCTCATTTCCATTTCTCCTTTTCCGCGTGATAGTGTATGCGCGGCCCACGAAACTATGGACTTACTCTATGGCAATGGCGGCAACAAAATCTGGCTGTCCGTTGTCTACCACAGACACCCGAAACTCCGTGTAGCCCTGCGTCTTTGCCCACTCGCGTGCAGCCTCTACATGCTCGGCCTTCTCGGTGATGATGTCCTCTTGCCAGCTAGGGTATTCGGGCTTGCGCCCCCACAAAACAGTCACGTTAGCGCTCATCATGCTCTCCTTCACGCCCCAATACTAGCACGAAACAGCCGCGAGAAAGATTAGAGAATTATGCGACTTTCTTCACCCAGGTTGAACATTTAGCTCAATCTATCCTATGGTATAATAGATGGGCATGGCAAACGGGAAAAGTAAACTAGACGGTTACGACAAAGTAGCCGTGCTTGACCGCCAGCGCAAGGCGTTGCAGATGCGGCGTGATGGCGCAGACTTTGACGCGATAGCCGAGGCGTGCGGGTACTCCAATCGCAGCGGGGCGTACAAAGCCGTCATGACCGCGCTGAAGAAGATGATGCGCGAGCCGGCGGATGAGTTGCGCTCGCTAGAGCTAGATCGGCTGGACAGGCTGTATACCCAGATGGCGCGCAAGGCCGAGGGTGGCGACGAGAAGGCGGTAGACCGCTGCCTGCGTATCATGGAGCGTAGAGCGCGGCTGCTTGGGCTGGATGCGCCCGTGAAGCAGGATGTAACCAGCGGCGGCGAGCCAGTACGCATTGTGGTAAAGGTGGAGCCTGAGTAATCAGTACGACATCAACATTGACCCTGCCGTATTCAACGAAGCGTACCTGCCGTACCTAGACGCGCCGCAGCCGACACAGATATTCTACGGCGGCTCATCTAGCGGCAAGAGCGCGTTCGTCATCGGCCAGCGGGTGGTGCTTGACCTGATGAGGGGCGGGCGCAATTATCTGATTGCCCGCGCTGTGGCGAGAACGCTGCGCTCATCCGTGTACAACGAAGTCATGCGCACCATCCACCGCTGGGGCGTGCAAGACCTGTTTGTTACCAACAAGACCGAGATGACGATCACGTGCGCCAATGGGTACTCGGCCATGCTCACGGGGCTAGAGGATGTGGAGCGCGTCAAGTCCCGTGTGCCAGCCAAAGGCGTGCTGACCGATGTAGTGATCGAGGAGGCCACCGAGGTAGAGCGCAACGACATACGCCAGCTGCAGAGGCGTATGCGCGGCAAGAGCGATGTGGTGAAGCGGCTGACTCTGCTGTTCAACCCTATCGTGCAAGACCATCACATCTACCTGGACTACTTTGCTGGTATTGGCTGGGCTGACGACCAGCGCGTGTACGAGAGCGACGACCTGCTCATCCTCAAGACCACGCATGTAGACAATCGCTTCCTGACGCAGCAAGACCGCGATGTATTGGAGAGCGAAACTGACCCATACTGGCGCGATGTGTACACGCTGGGCAACTGGGGCGTGCTGGGTAACACGATATTCCGCAACTACGTTGTGGCCGACACGCTAGACCCAGAGAGCGAGTATTACCTGCCCGTAGAGCAGCGCACCAACAGACGGGCTGGCTTGGACTTTGGCTTCTCGGATGACCCCGCCGCCAGCACCGCCACGCACTACGACAAGCGGCGCAAGCGTATCTATATCTATGACGAGCTATACGAGCGCGGGCTGACCAACGACCTGCTGGCGCGCGAGATGAAGCGCATGCACGGGGCAGACGACATCCGCGCGGACTCGGCGGAGCCAAAGAGCATAGCCGAGTTGCGCCAATACGGGCTGAACGTAACCCCTGCGCGCAAGGGCAAGGATAGCGTGCTGCACGGCGTGCAATGGTTGCAGCAGCAGCAGATTGTGATTGACAAGCGGTGCGTGAACACCATCCGCGAATTCCAGCAGTACAAGTGGAAAGAGGACAAAGCGGGCAACGCCTTGCGCGTGCCTGTAGACAAGAACAACCACGCCATAGACCAGCTACGCTATGCTTACGAGGATGACATGCTGGAGTCTACGGTGGTGATGATGGATAACTTCCTGTACGACTAACGAGGATACACAATGGGCTTTCTTGACAATATCCGCACATGGCTAGTGCAACCCGTATTTGACCGCTGGGGCATGGTAGACGCAGAGATGCAGCGCAGACTGTTTGAGCTGGCACTGCAGCGCGAGTATGTGGCTGGCAACCAACGGCCACAGTTGCCCGTCAAGGCTGGCAAGCCAGACGATAACATCGCCGTAAACCTGATCGCCAAGGTGGTGGAGAAGTCCGTATCGCTGCTCGTGGGCGGCGAGGTGCGCTTTGACTTGGGCGAGGGCAACGAAGAGAAGCAGGAATGGCTGGATGAGCTGTGGGAGCGTAACCGCAAGCCCATTTTCCTGAAGAAGCTCGCCACGACCGCGGCCACCTACGGCACGGGCTACATCAAGATTGTTCCTGACGGCAGCGAGGACATGAACATTCGCCTCATCTCGTTGCCGCCCATTGCCATGCGTATCATCACGCCGCCGACTGACCCAGAGACGGTGCTAGAGTATCAGCAGTATTGGATGGCCGAGGATGAGCGCGGCAAGCAACGCGTGTACCGCGAGCGCACCGTCAAGAATGAGGCTGGCTGGACAATCATCAACGAGGTTGAGGGCAACGGCGCGAAGTGGGAGCAGTTGAGCAGCATTGAGTGGGATTATCCCTTTGCGCCGATCGTGCACGGCCAGAATCTCCCCGTAGACGGCTCACCCTATGGCGATAGTGATGTGTCCGGCGTAATCGGGCTGCAAGACCGTATCAACTACGTGGCCAGCAACATCAGCAAGATTATCCGCTACCATGCCCACCCGCGCACCATCGGCAAGGGCTTCCGTGTGGGCGGCGGGGATAGCAACGTAGTGGTGAATGGCGAGCCAGTAGGCGGCGGGGAGCCAGCGGAGATGGCAGGCGACCAGATGTTCATCCTGCCCAACGCCGAGGGCGATGTGTGGAATTTGGAGATGCAGTCTGACCTCGCCAGCAGCATGGCGTACCTGCAATTCCTCATCCAAAGCCTGTACGACATCACCGCCACCGTCAATATGAGCAACATCAAGGACAAGCTGGGGCAACTGACCAACTTCGCCATCCAGGTGCTGTACCAAGACGCGCTGGAGAAGTTGCAGGACAAGCGCGACCTGTTTGGCGAGATGCTGCGCGAGGTCAACCGCCGCCTACTTGTGCTACAATATGGGGATGCTGAGAACGGCGGCAAGGTCATCTGGCCGCCTGACGTAACCCCGCAGAATAGCCGCGAGGAAGCCGAGGAATTGACTATGGACTTGAACAACGGGCTTGTGAGCCACCAGACCGCGTCTCACCTGCGCGGCTATGACTGGGGTGTAGAGCAGGAGCGCATGGTAGACGAGCGCGCCCAGACCGATGGCGAGCTTGGCGCGCAACTGCTTGCGGCGTTCAATCGGGGGCAGTAGGAAGTATCGGGGTGTAACGTCAGCCAGGTAGACGTGCCGCTTTGGAAGCGGGCAGACGCAGGTTCAAATCCTGCCTCCCCGACTAGAAAGAGAGGGTAAGTGATGAGCGAGATTGACCCAAGAGACGCTGTGGTGAAATGTCCTGAGTGCGGCTCCGAGGATACGTGGCTGGAGTATTATCACGATTCAGAGGGCGGTGCTGGCGTATGGGGGAGAGTATGCTACTCGTGCAGGGCGACGAGCGATGTGTCGGACTGGCCTTACTATGGCACATGGGAAGGCGAGGGAGAGTAATGAGCTTTATCGGATATTCCGAACCAGACGAAGGAGAGCGCGCCCTGTTGGCGCAAGCAGATGGCAACGTGGTTACGCTGGAATACCGCTATGGCCAGCCAGTAGTTGAGGTGCACGATGACTTGGCGTCTGCGTTGCGGCAGCTGGCCTTCAATTTTGAGTGGGGGCACACGTCATTCTCGGCAATGCGCGTGGGTGCCAGGATAGTTGGCGAGGAGCGGCTATCTAAACTAGTTTTTTGGATGGCAGACAGGATATACCCCTAACGAATGCCTAACCCGCTTCAAGTAATCAACCGTTCACGCGCTGAGCTAGAACGGGTGGACACCGCCGCCCTCTATCAGCTAATCGCCGCATACGCCCCAATGAAAGGGCGCGTGGATGCGCGCATTGACGCGTTGCTGGCCGAGATTGAGGCGATGGAGAATCCCACCGTAGCCAGCGTAAGACGGCTATCCAGCTTCCGCACGTTGAGCAGCGATATAGACGATGGCATGAGTGGCTATGTGCAGTTCTTGATTATCGCGCTGGGGGCTGCGGCCACACAGGGGATTGACTTAGGCGTGCGGCATGGTGCTGACATTCTGGCCGCGTACGAAGCCGGCTCAGTCTACCGCGTATCGCCTGACGCGGTGCGGGTAGCGTTGCAATTCCTGGAGCCAACTGGCGCGCTTATGGACAGAATACGCATGCTCGCGCCATACACGGCAGAGCAGGTGCGGCGGTCAATCCTTGACGGGATAGCGCAGGGGCTGAACCCGCGCGCCATCGCAACCAACGTAGCGCGCTCGTTTGGCATTGGTCTGACGGATAGCATGCGTATGCTCAGAACAGCGCAGATATACAGCTATCGCTACGCCAACCATGCCAGCTACATGGCGAATGGGATTGAGTCGTGGGTGTGGTACTCGCGCTTGGACCAAACCTGCTGTCCCAGTTGCCTTTCTAAACACGGCAGCATTCACCCGTCTAGCGAAACACTGAACGACCATTTCAACGGGCGGTGCGTCGCTGCCCCGATTGCGGGTGGCTACAATCCCGTGAGCGAAACTGGCGAGGAATGGTTCAGCCAGCAGTCCGAGGCCACCCAGATGCGTATGCTGGGCAAGGGTAGATATGAGGCGTGGAGTGATGGCAAGTTCCCGTTTGACGCACTGAGCAAGGGGCATGAGGATGCCGTATATGGCACGATGTTTGTAGCCACGCCGCTAAAGGAGCTTGTGCCATGACAGACGACCGCGAGAAGGACATGGCTATCCGTCAAGCGTTGCTGATGCAGGTAGACGCGATTGAGCGCAGATGGGGGATTAGCCCCACGACCGCCGAGATACGCAAAGAGGACAAGGCTGCGCGCAAGGCCGAAGAATCTATGGTATAATGGATAGGTAAATTTAGGCAGTCTGTTATTTCAGAACGCCGTCTTGCTTGGGACACATTCCCTTGCGAGGCGGCGTTTTTGCGTGTCGTTGCACGATAAAAAACGAAAGGGTAAATACGATGACTGAGCATGTAGAGCAAGAGGGTGCGGAATCCACCCCGCCTGCGGAGGCGCAAACCACCGAGCATATGATTCCCAAGACGCGCTTTGACCAAGTGAACGAGGAGCGCAAGCGTTTGGCCGATGAGTTGGCGAAGCGCGATGCTGAGTCCAAGAAGCTGCAAGAAGAGCAGATGACGGAGCAGCAGAAGTACAAGGAGCTGGCCGAGGCCCGCGCCGCCGAGTTGGAAGACATGCGTAAGCAGGCTGATGCCGCGAGCGCGGTAGCCAAGAAGGCCGAGCGTGAGGCTGACATTGTAGCCCAAGCGGCTGCACTCGGCTTTGCCGACCCAAAGGATGCCGTGCTACTCGTAGGCGATGCCGAGGATGTAGCCGCTGCGCTGAAGGGGCTGGCCGAGAAGAAGCCGTATCTCCTTGAAAGCACCAAGAAGGTGCCGCCCTCGCTGGATGCGAATAGCACGCAAGGCGGGGCGCAAGAGACGCGAGCAGAGCGCAGAAAGCGGCTGCTCGGATAAACCATAAGGAGTAACTTTAGCAATGGCTGTTCCGCATATGAACACTTTTGCGGATTTGGGCGCACTCGCCCAGACCGTACAGAACGATGCCGACTTCGTGTTTCGCGAGGCCGCGTTCGTAACCCAGCTCGTCAAGAACTTCAATGACCGCAACTCGCCTAACACGCGTACGCGCCATCAGTTCAACGAAGCTGGTTTCAGTCAGATTGGCGAATCTGACGACTTGACCTCGCAGGCCTTCACCCCCGAAGCCGCCGAGGTACTGACCCCCGCCGAGCATGGCGCGCAATTCTTCATCACCGACCGCCGCGCCCGCGCCGAAGCCCCCGAAGCCATCATGGCTGACGCTTCTGCCGAGCTTGGTTTGGCGGCTGCTGACCACGTTAGCCAGTTGATTTACGGCGACTTTGCCAACCTGACGGGTGGCACTGTGGGCGCGGCTGGCTCTGCGATGACTTGGGGCTATGTGATGGCTGCTATCGCCCAGGTGCGCGTGCAGGCCAAGAACAAGCTGATGCCCGTGAACGTGGTGCTGCATGAGTACCAGTGGTTCCCGATTGCCAAGTCTGCTTCTGTGGCTGGCGCAACTCGCCTGAACGCTGACCAGATTCAGAACGACATCACCTACGACTGGTACGTTGGCACTGTGGCTGGCGCGAACATCTACGTTTCGCCTTCTCTGCCGATTGACGGTCAGGGCGATGCGGTTGCGGCTGCGTTTGCTCGCGATGCTCTGGCCTACGATGTTCGCAAGGCGTACGGCGTTGAGGCCGAGCGCGATGCTTCTCGTCGCGGCATTGAGTTGAACGCCACGATGGACTTCGCTCACGGCGTGTGGCGGCCATCCCTCGGCGTGCAGATTGTGTCTGACGCGTCTGTGCCGCAGGGCTAAGGAGTAAGCGATGAGTTCTGCATTTGACATCAACACCGTATCCGTGGCCATCCCCGACCCTGGCGCAGACGACCAGCAGATTTTCTTGCTGCGTGCGCCTAGCGACTCTCAGGGCGGCGGACTGACCATTCTCGGCGGCTTTGCTGCCAACGGCGCAACCACGGGGGCTGGCACTACGTTCAGCTACCAGTTGCTGCGCTACAGCAACGCGGGCACTCCAGTCGTAAACGGCACCATTACCGCCGTTCTGGATGGTGCGTGGACCGCTGACGTTCCTCGCTCGTTCGTGATTGAGGGCGACACCTTCATTGACGCTGGCGAGTATGTGGTGCTGGACTATCAGGAGACTGCCAGCGGCAACCCGACCAACTCGGTCGTGTCGCTCCAGTACCTGATGGGCAAGCCGTAAGCTAACAGCTTACACCTGACGGGCTAGCGCGTTGAGCGCGAAAAGTGGCGACCCTCCCCACCTGCCCGTCAGCCTCGGAGGGTAGAGAGGGTAAGTGTTTTTATGACCTGCATTGTAGGTTTGCGCGAAGCAGGCAAGGTGTACATCGGCGGTGATTCGTGCGGGGCTGACGAGGTGTCCGTGCGAGAGGTAACTACGCCCAAGGTGTTCACTCGCGGCGACTACCTGTTTGGGTGCGCTGGAAGCTATCGGGCGATACAGCTATTGCAAAGCAAGCTGGAAATCCCGAAGCACGAAGATGGCGTAGACGTGTACGTTTACATCACAAATATATTTGCCGAGGCCGTGCGCCAGTTGTTTAGAGACGCTGGCTTTTCTGCTATTCGCGACAATAGCGAGGAAGCGCAGTACGGCACGTTCTTGTTGGGCTATGCTGGCCGCCTGTTTGAGGTTCAGGAAGACTTTAGCGCGATTGAGTACGCGGATGGCATTGCGTCTATCGGCTCTGGCTCAGAGTACGCTCTAGGCGCGTTGCGCGTGGCGAAGGGCGAGCCTGCTGAGCGCGTTGAGGCGGCACTGGAGGCTGCGGCCTATTACAGCCCAAGCGTATCCGCGCCGTTCGTGGTTATCTCTGGGGAGTGGTCAGAATGAAGATTCATTGGCTAACGAATTCTCCTTGGGCGGCAACGGGTTACGGGGCGCAGGCTAAATTGTTCATCCCGCGCATTGCCGAGCTAGGCCACGAGCAGACCATGACCGCATTCTACGGGCTGGAAGGTGCGCCGCTGACGTGGAATGGGATCCGCGTGTATCCTCGGGCGTTCCATCCCTACGGTCAAGACATTGTGGGCGCGAATGCGGTGCATGCTGGCGCAGACATCATCCTGTCTTTGCTGGACGCGTGGGTGTGTGAGCCGAAGGGGTATGGCAAGACACCTTGGGCTGCGTGGTTCCCGATTGACTCTGATCCTATCCCGCCCCCAGTTGCTGACGTGGTGCGCCAGGCGCGCTGGCCTATCGTAA
>CAZBOT010000061.1:0-10523 GCA_964493575.1 uncultured Candidatus Saccharibacteria bacterium
GCCGCCGGCCGCGCCGCCGGCCGCGCCGCCGGCCGCGCCGCCGGCCGCGCCGCCGCTCGATAGCTCCCTCGACGTTCTGTTCGGCTGACAATGCTGCGCTACGCCGATGAGCTAGCGCCCGATGCCGAACTGATCGTCGGAGAGTGGGGCCAGAGCAACGCCGGCCCCTGGGGGCACAAAGCGCTGGAGGGCGACGTGGCCGCGCCGCACTTGTCGCGGCCCGCGCCCGGCATGGACCTGACGATGACGATCAGGACGCCCACCCCAGCTGAGCACCCGGAATACAACACGGTGCACGGGGTCGTTGGATCGATCTCCGTGATCGATTGTGCGGAGACCCTGCCGGGCAGCATCCTCATCGGCGGGGAAGTTCGTCTCGTCTTCACCGAAATGGGCGAAGCGTCACCGGCGGTGCTTCCTCGCGGGCATGCGAAGGTCGTCGCGGCCGACGGGACGAAGATGGTTGTGCGGTGGCTGTCCGATTCGCCGACCGCAAGCGTCGTGACGTTCGATCTCGCGACTGAGGAGGTGATCTGGCCAGGACACGGACGCTCGGTTGATGAACTCATTCAGTTCTTCGGCGGCACCTTGCCGACTGAGCTGAGCCATGGCGTCGACTACCGCATAGCAGCAGTATCAGCGGATCGGTTCACGCTGAAGACGGTTGGAGGCACCTCGATAACCCTCAGCGGTTCGCCGAGCGGGACCACCAAAGCAGCAACATCGGGCACACTGTATCTGGCTGGCTACGTTCATCTACACGACAAGTGGAAGACATACGACAACGTCCGCGTATTGCTTCCTTACCAGCCTGAGCAGCCGGGTGATTACCCGGCAGGCCCGCCGGTCGTTCCCGGCTACTCGTTCCCTGCGGATGTCACTGAGTATCGAGACTGTGCGCTATACCGGCCGTTCTCGTGGTTCGAAGGCGTGGAGGGGGTCGGATACGTCGGCACGGCCACGGTCGTGGATCTCGTTGTCACAGTCTCTGGTGTAACGCTACCGACGGACGTATTCATCGACGGATTCATTCGTGTAGGTCCGTCACGAGGCATTGTTGCGTCGAACACGGCGAGCACCGTGACGGTGAAGAGCTGGACCCCAGCTGCCCCGGGCCCGGGCTCGCACAACTTCGAGTTGTGCTTGCCGCACTGGCGCAGCAACGCCAACGCCTTCAACCCAGGCTACGGCTTCCGCTACCCGAGCAACCACCTGCAGCCGGGAGGCCACAACATCGAAGGGAACAACCCCGGCCGGGTATACAACAGGCCGCGTGGAGACCTCGTGCCGAGCTACGTCAAGCGCACGTCAGGCGTGGCTACGGTCCGCACCACCATCAATTCGGCTGGGCAGTCCATGTCGGTTGCAGCGAGCGGCGCGGACTTCACGATTGCGAAGGCCGGTGACTACGTGCGGATCACGTTCAACGGATCCCCGACGCTTACGCGCCCGCACTTCAAGGACATCTTCCGGCCAGGACACATCCTACTCGGCGCCGGCTTCGCTGGCACAGATGCTTCGCAGTTGAATCAGTTGCTGCGTGTTGTTGTAACGACAGACACGTATATCGATGTAGAGCGGTATGATGGGGTAACCTTCCCTGGCTCGATCACCATCACAGCGACTGCAGGGACCGCGCTCACGAGGCTCACCTACACGCTGAACCACCGGTTCGGTTCTGCCGTGGAGATGTGCTCCCGGCTCGCGAACTCGCTACGTCGTCGCATCAACCTCGTGCTGCTGTCGGTGAACGGCGGACGCATGTTGCTCGCCGAGCAAGAGAACCTCTTCGCTTTCCGCGGAGACGATCAGCTGAAGATCGGTTGGTTCGACGATTCGTATCACGATTGGACGCCGTCCCGGCCGGGCGGCTCGGCTGAGCGGTTCGTCGCGATGTTGACGACGATGTCGAAGAACGCGCTGATCGCCGAAGGGAACTCGAAGAAGGGTGTCGTCGGCTTGCTGGTAGGCTACCAGGGCGAAGGCGATGCTCTTTCACCAGCCGGCCGCGAGAGCTACGAAGCCGCGTTGTGGGGCATCTACGGCTACTATCAGAAGGCCATCGAAGCCGCGGGGATGAGCCCCTACCGGGACGGCGTGAAGGTCCCCGTAGTGCATGCCCTCATCACGCACGATCCGTGGGAGCTATCCGGCAACTTCTATGGTGTCGAGCTGACAGGCGACACCGAGGGTGTCGTCAACGCTGCCATCAAGAAGTTCGTCGCAGTGCATGGTGTCGCCAAGTATATCGACACCAACGACAGCCCGAAGCTGGATGGAACGACAACCTTCGGTCTGGACAAGCTACACTTCAACGCCTACGGTGAATACCGCAACGGAAAGCTGGCTGCAGAAGCCGGGCTAGAGTTGATGGACTTCGCCATGTCGATGTCCGACACGTCAGGGGCGGTCGAAATCTGCAACCTTGCTCTCAGCCACCTGGGTGATGGTCAGTTCATCACCAGCCTCGACGACGACTCCGAGCAAGCTCGCCGGTGCAAGGACTTCTACCCGATGGCGTTGAAGTCTCTTCTGCAACGTTACACCTTCCAGTTTGCTTGCAAACGTGTAGCGTTGACCGAGATCACGTCAGAGTGGCCTCAATGGCAATACGCCTACGTGCGCCCTGCTGACGTGCTACGCCCGCTACACGTGTTGCCGCCGGACGCTATCGATGACTTCGGGAGGCTTGCACGTTCGGACTGGCCGACGATGGGCGGTGAGCGGCAGATGCGGATGCCGCTACCGCCGTTCGAGACAGAACTAGGCGCCGACGGCGTTCCGGTGATCCTGACGAACCAGGAGAGCGCCGTGCTGCGCTATGTGGCGAATGTCACGGACACCCGGCAGTTCTCCCCCTTGGTCAAGCTCGCGCTGTCTCACGAGCTAGCCAGCTACCTCGCAGGATCGAACGTGCGCGGCGAAGACGGTGTGAAGTTGGCGGCCTATCACCAACGGCGCGCCGAAGAGACCGCGAAAGAAGCCGAGGCGCAAGACGCGAAGGAGCGGAACATCGACCCACCGGCCCTGCCGGACTGGGTGACGAGGATCTGACGCCATGGTATCGACCCGGGTATTGGTCCGCTCCTTCGTAGGGGGCGAGGTTACCCCGGTGTTGTTTAGCCGACCGGACGACCCCTACTACCAGAACGGCTGCGAAGTGCTGCGCAACTTCATCGTGCAGCCGCAAGGCCCCGCTCGCTACAGGCCGGGCTTCCGTCTGGTGCGCGAAGTGAAGGACTCCTCGAAGCGGGTGCGGTTGTTCCCGTTTCGTTACTCTGTGTTCGATACCTTGGTCATCGAAGCTGGTGAGGGGTATTTTCGCTTCCACACAGACGGCGGCACCGTGCTGCTGACGGACGTTCCGCTTACCTACAAGGCCAATAAGACCTTTACGCCATCTGACGTAAACGGTAGCACCGAAGAGCTAACTATCACAGCTCACGGATTCTCTACGGGGGACCCTGTGCAGCTCACCTCGGATTCCGGCGCTCTTCCGATGGTGTTGGCTCCTGGGGTGTTCACGACCGCTACGGTGATTCCGCAGCTGCATGTTTTGTATGCGTATCGCGTAGACGCTAACCACATCAAACTGGCAACGACGAAGGCTCTCGCGCTCGCAGCTACGCCTGACATCAACTTCGCTACCGTTGGCTCAGGAACGCATCGCATTGGCTATGCGTATACTATTGGTGATCTTGTTAGCCATCTAGGCAGCACGTGGTATTGCCGTAAGGTTCCGAACGTCCCTGGGGCTCCAGCCGTGGTCCCAGGCGGTGATGCAGACTATTGGTATCAGGAAACAACCAGCTTCTACGAAGTTCCCAACAGCTACACAGAAGCTGATCTACCTTATATCACGTATAGCCAAGTCAACGACGTGTTGTCGCTAGCTCGTCGAGGTTTGCCGTTCGCTGAGCTGAGGCGCGTCAGCGCGAACCGTTGGGAGTTCGTCCCTGTGACCTTCGCAGCGCCGCTCCCCGCGCCAGGGAATCTGGCGGTTTCCGTGACGCGGGGGCGGCGTCTGCAACCAACGCAGCTGAGCGCCCGCACAGTCGGCACTGTCTCAGGCGGCATGCTGAGCTTTGAAGGAGACCACGGCCTCGGCGACGGCATGACCGTCTACATGCGCGACTTCCCCGGAAGCACACCATTCCCTGCAGGGTTCTACGTGGTGCAGACCAGAGGCACCGGGGCACCTGCTACGGAAGCTTTCTTTCAACACCTCGACACCGGCAGACTGGTCCTCTATGTCGGTGGTGTTGTCACAGCGTTGAGCAGCGCGCGTGTTGAAGTTGCTAGCCCGACCACCGAGCTGACAAACGCTTACCAAGTTACTGCAGTTGACAAGCATGGCAACGAAGGCACAGCTTCCGCGGTGCTCGTAGTCGACAACAACCTTGGAGTGCCGGGTGCATCCAATCTGCTCACATGGAATCCCGTAGCTGGGGCCGTGCGCTATCGGGTCTACAAGAACGAAGGCAGCTTGCCTGGGCTCGTCGCCGAGACGGAGAGCGTGAGCTTCCGAGACACGGACTTGGAGGCGAACGTGGGCCGCACGATCCCACGGTTCGACAACGACTTGGTCGCTGACTTCCCAGGGGCTGTTGGGCACTTCGAGCAGCGGCGTATCGTAGCCGGCACAGGTGGTTTCCCGCACGATGTGTGGGCTACACGCAACGGCACGGAGTCCGACCTCAGCTACCACATTCCGGTTGTCGCGGACGATCGGTTGCAGTTTCAGGTATACGCGCGAGAGCGCAGCACAATCTTGCATGTCGTTCCCACAGATCACTTGCTGCTGTTGACCAACACGTCAGAGATCCGGGTTACACCGATCAACAGCGATGCTTTGGTGCCTGGACAGATCTCGGCGCGTCCGCAGTCCTATGTTGGTTCAAGCCATGTCCGGCCGCAGATCATCGACCGGACCATCCTGTTCTGCGCTGCACGTGGTGGACACGTCTATGCGTTCGACTTCCAGGCTACAGCTGACGGCTTCGAGCCGGCGCGCGTGTCCTGGCGTGCTGCGCACCTGTTCGATGGCAAGACGATCGAAGAGTCGGCGCTGCAGCTCGCACCGTTCCCGATCTTGTGGCTGGTATCCAGCGACGGGAGATTGCTCGGAATGACGGCGGTTCCGAACGAACGTGTCGCTGCTTGGCATCACCACACTACGATGAATGGTGTGTTCGAGTCTGTTTGCTGCGTTACCGAGGGTGACGAAGATACGCTGTATGTAGCAACGCAACGCACGATCAACGGAGTGACCAAGCGGTATGTGGAACGTCAAGCCCGCTACGAACCGGAAGACAAGCGCCTGGACAGCTACCATGTAGACTGCGGGCTGTCTTTCGACGGAGTGCCAGCCCTCTCGGCTACGCTCGACATCGACAACGGCACTACCTGGACGGTAGGCGACGTGGTGCAGGTAACATCGTCCCCCGGGGTGTTCGCCGCCACGGACGTTGGCGACGAGATCGAGCTGGCTGCCGGCATTCGGCTCGTCATCACCAGTTACACGTCTGCGAACGTCGTGCATGCAAGGCCGAAGGCGTTCGTGCCAGCGAGTCTTCGCGCCGACGTTTCTGGTTGGCGGTTCGCGCGTCGCGAGTTCACCGTCACGCACTTGGACGGCGCGACGGTTGCCGTGTCGGCCGACGGGGAAGACCAGGGGAACTTCGTGGTGGTCGGCGGCAAGGTCCGCCTGACCGCCCCGGCGGTCCCCGTGCACATCGGCCTCCCGATCGAGGCGAAGTTGGTCCCCACGCCGCCGGTGATCGACGGGATGCCAGCCGCGGGCCTGCACCTGAAAAAGAACCCTGCGCAGATCGTGCTGCAGGTTGAGAACACCGGGCCCTTCAAGGCCGGTGTCGATGGAGACACGCGCGCACTGCAGATCCCCACAGAAGGCGAACTGTTCACTGGCGCGCTGCCGCCCCTGACGATCCCAGGCCGCTGGGACGCCGGGCAGTTTGCGATCGAACACGACAGGCCAACCCCGTTGACTGTGGTCGGGGCTACGCTGACGATCGCGACAGGCGGTGTGTGATGGCAGTCCCTGCACAGGCTGATCCGTGGGCCCTCTCTGGGTCCATCCTCTCGTTCGCGGGCGCGTTCACAGGCGCTGTCGGCACCGGGTATGCGCTCGACGCGCAGCGCCGTCAGGGGCGCTCGGAAGCGTCGAGCCTGGAGTTCCAGGCATCGCTCTCCGAGATCAACGCGAGGACTGCAGAGCAGCAGGCACAGGCGATCCTGCGTGCCGGCCGCGAAGAGGTGGGGCTGCGCCAGCTCGCCGCCGAGCAGGAACAGGGCGCGCTCCGAGCCAGCACAGCCGCTGCCGGCATCGCCGGTGGGCGTGGCAGCGCAGCCGAGCTGCAAGCTACGCTCGCACTGGCCCGCGACATCGATGTGTTCCGCCTGCGGACAACCGCGATGCGCGAAGCCAACGCGGCCAGGACCGGCGCGCTGAACGAGCGGACCCGGTCAGTGATCCTGCGCGGTTCGGCGCGGAACATTCGAGCCAGCGCTGCCACGATCCGACCGATCGCAGGGGTGACTGGCAGCCTCCTCAGCAGCGCCGGAGGAGCACTACGCGACTGGGCCTACTACAACCGACGAAGCGAGAGTAGCAGCTGACCATGCCGCGCATCCCCTCCATCACGACCCGAGCGACGGACGTTCCGAAGCTCACAGCACCGACCACGGTGCCGATGGAAAACAAGACCGGCGAAACGCTTGTTGGTCTTGGTCGTGGGCTGATGGATCTCGGCACCGGCATGCAGCGGACCGGTGAGTATCTGCAGCAACAGATTGATGACTCTGCGGTGTTGTCGATGGACAATGACTTCGCAGAGGCGACACGGAGGATCGTGCCTGCGTTCCGCAGCCTCCGCAACAACGCGGCGGTGCAAGGCTACGACGCGGCCGTCGAGGAACTGGATCGCGCACAGGACGCGATCATGGCGCGAGCACAGAACAGCCAGCAAGCCGAGGATGTGCAGCGGATGATCCTGCGGCGCCGGCAAGCGGCCCTCGAATCGCTCGACGTGCATCGGCTGCGGGAAGCTGAGGCCGATACCGTGCTCAACGCCCAGGTGCGGTTCCAGGGCGCCATCAACGACGCACGGACGGCCGACGATTCGGAGCGGGCCTTCCGAATCGGGTTGGCACTGCAGGCTGGCGACGATCTCACGACGGTGATGGGTCAAGACCCGAAGTCGGACGTGGGCAAAGCGCGGCGCCTGGAAGCCACCAGCGCTATCCACGCAGGCGTCGTCGAGGACTACGCGAGAACCAACGCACCGGCTGCTGAGCGTTACCTGCAGAGCGTCCCGCAAGACGAGATCCTTCCCGCTACGCGAGCACAGCTGCTGCGTGTTGTCGAATCGGGATCCATCTCCGCACAGTCTGCCCTGCTGGCTCGCGAGCTGACGCGTGAGCCCGAACCGACGGTGGTAGGCATCGACAGCGCTGTCGGTCCGCGCTTGAGCGCGAGCGAAGTGTTCTTCGCTCGTGAACAGGCTCGGCAACGACGTATCGCAGAAGCGTTCGCGAAGCTCGACTCGATGCCCGACCTGGACGAACGGGTTCGCGACGAGACGAAACGTCGCATCGAGGTCGAAGAGAACCGCCTGCAACGGGTCCAGGCTGACTACGTCACGTCGGTCCTGTCCGAAGGACAGGCGTGGTTGAACGCTAACCGTGGTAAGCGAGCTATCGACAACCCGACACTGTTCGAGCGCGCCGACGCCGTCGGACTGGTTCCTGCGCTCGACAAGTTTGCTGTTGACCAGGGTCAACAGACAGTGAACGAAGCTAAGTTCTGGGAAGCTTACCTCGATGAGGAAGGTCTTCGTCGTAAGTCGCCAGCCCAGATCGTAGCTGAATACTCTGAGTATCTCGGTGTGACGGATCTACGTCGAGTGCTCGAACATCAGGCTCGCTTGCTGACACCGGCGAAGGCCGAAACGGTGCTGAGTCCGACAGACCATCTGATCGAAGCGGCCCGTGAAGTGGGCATGCTCTCCCGGCGTGGAGGCCGCTCGGAGGAGTTGTTCAGGCGCTCGAAAGAATTCTACGACATGCAGAAGCACGCCGAGGCGCGTGCGCAGGCTTTCGGGATCTCGATCCGGCAAGCGATCGACGAGATGCTGTTGGACACGGTGCGTGTCGGCGGCACCGAGACGCATCGATGGCGCCTCAACAAAGACCAACAGGAAGAAGCTTATGTTGACGTGATGGTCGCGGGCACGAGGAAGCAGGTGCGACTGGCCAGCATTCCCGGGGAGGTTGAGAACTTCATCGCAGCGCAGCTGAGAGCTGTGAACATCCAACCGACGCCGACAGCCATCGCCGAAGAGTGGGTGCGGACGCGCGAGCCGAAGAAGCTGACACCCGAAGCCCTCCAATGGTTGAAGTCCCGCAGTCGCTGAGCCAAGAGCCGCAGCAAGATCCGCTGCCGCAGGATCCGCCGCGACCGCCAACCTCGGTCACGCGGCTCGGCCTTGCAGACGCGCTGAGACCCACAGCGACGCCGATCGAGCCTGAGCCTGAGCCTGAGACGACGCTCAGCCTGGATGCGATGCGTGAGGCGCTTCGGCGACGACGCACCGAAGAAGGCGAGCGGTTGACATCTGTGCTCGCTACGGCGGTCAAGGCTGATCCGACGCTGGCCGGCGAAGCTCAGCGGATCGGTCTGCAGTTGGACACGGACGCGATGTTCACAGAGCGGAACATCGATCGCGCTCGCCAGATCCTCGCTGAGCGGACGGCGCGGTTGTGGTTTGAATCGCAGTCGAACCCGATCTTGCGTCGCAAGATGCTCGACCTCGACTTCGCCCGCATCGCGTTCGATGACCTGCCGCAGCTCGGCTTGGTGGAATCGTTCGTGGCGAACTTCAAGGCCGGTGCCTACGGCGTGCAGCTCGGCGTGCTGGAGGATCGCATCCGGGTCGCCGGCGCGGCCGGTCACTACCTAGAGCGGGACCAGCTGACCAGAGCACTGGCCCAGCTTCCACGACGCCCAGACGGACTGCTGTCTGGGGCTGCCCGAACATTAGGCCAGCTCTTGGAAGTGGCGAGCCAATCTGTGGCCACGGGGCTTGCGACGGGCGCTGCGGGGGCCGCGCCTATCCTAGCCATGTCGGTCGGCCCTCAAGGGGCTATCGGCCTGCCCTCGGCCGGGGCCACCTTTGTGACGGGCTTCTTCACCGGTCTGGCCGGCAAGAGCGCAGAGGTGTGGGGGAGGTCCACGTCAGGACACGTCTACCGGCAGATGCGCGAGCAGGACATCCCGCATGAAGTGGCATCGTCCATCGCACCGTGGGTTGGCGTGGCCAGTTCTGCGCTTGAGGTCGTCGGCGGGGCTGTGGCCACAGGCCCGATCATCGATCTCGTCGCGTCGAGGCTGACCAATCGGGTCGTCGAAGCGCTGGCCAAGCCGTCGATGACCCGTTACGCGATGCGCGCAGCGGGAGCGTGGGCGAAGGCCGTCACGGCCGAGGAGTTCACGGAGATCGCTCAGCAGTTGACCGAGATAGCCGGTGTCACCATGGCCGGTGGCGATCCTGGGCCGGTAGCCGATCAGCTTGCCGAAGTCGTGGTCGATACCTTCTACGGCACAGCGTTGCTGGCTGGCTTGCCTGCAGGTGCTCAGTTCATTGGTGACATGCAGCGAGCCCGAGCGTCTCAGCGGGCTACTCAGCTGTTCCAGGCGCTGTTCGACGCCACGAAGAAGAGCGAGACCGCGAAGCGGAACCCGGCTGCCTATGAAGACTTCGTCGAAGAGAGCCTGGAAGGCTCAGGCGCCGAGACCGCCTACGTCGATGCTTCGGTCCTCGACGAGACGCTGAAACAACAGGGTGTATCCAGAGCAGAGTTCAACCGGACGTTTCCTGACATCGCGCAGCAGTTGGCAAGCGCAGTGTCTCTCGACGATGTAGTGGAATTCTCGTCGGCGAAGTTCTTCGCCCAGCTCGCGAACACCCCGCTCGGTCAATCGTTGCTGCCGCACCTGAGAGCTTCGAAGGACGGCCTGTCGATGCAAGAGCTGCTGCAAACGCAGCAGGAAACACAAGAGCGCCTGAAGGTGCTGCAGCAGCAGTTTGAAGCAAAGGAACTGGTTGACCGTGAGTTCGCGGACTCGGCTAGGCGTGTCAGCAAGAGCTACGAAGAGCAACTGACTGCAAGTGGAGTAAAGCCGAAATACGCGAAGACACTTAGCATGTTCTATCGGAACTGGGTCGCTCAACGCGCGGAGGCGCAAGGGATGAGCCCAGAACAGTTCCACGAACAGTTTGGCGTCCGAGTCGCCGCGGAGATGCATGGGCGAGCCACGGTGAAGCAGTTCGCTGGGGAAGCTTCTGCGGTAGCGGACAAGCTCAAGCTCGCGAACGCGCAACGCATGCTGGAGCAGGGCGCGAGCCGCGAGGACATCCTCAAGGAGACAGGCTGGTTCCTCGGGCCGGACAGCCGGTGGCGATACGAGATCAGCGACCAGAACGCACGCTTCGCCACAGAGG
>CAZBOT010000062.1:0-10276 GCA_964493575.1 uncultured Candidatus Saccharibacteria bacterium
CATGCAGTGGCTGCTGTTCGGCTCGGCTGGAACGCTGGCATGGTTCGTCTGGCCGAGGACTATTTACCGGTTGAAGGAATACCTGCGCGAGCTGGATGAGTGGGAGACGGGAGAAGGCTGATGCTTGAACTCAAACTGGAGCGCGAATTCAGAAAGACCAAGGGCTACACCGCCGGCCGCCTGTTGGCCAACGGCAAGTTCCTCTGCTACACCATGGAGGACGAAGTGCGCGAGCAGGACGGCCTGCCGGTCGAAAAGTGGAAGATCCACGGCGAGACGGCCATCCCGCGCGGAAAATACCGCGTCGTGCTCTCCATGTCGCCGCGCTTCAAGCGGGTGCTGCCGGAAGTGCTCAACGTGCCAGGCTTCACCGGCATCCGCATCCATCGCGGCAACACCGCCGAACACACACACGGCTGCATCCTTGTCGGCCTGCCGGACGGCAACGGCGCCGACGGCTGGCTCGGCAACTCAACGCCAGCCGAAAGCCTGGTCATCCGCACCATCCGCGAAGCCATCAACACGGGCCAGCAGGTCTGGCTGGAGGTCAAATAATGCTTACGGCCGCCGGAATCATCCTCAAACTGATTTTCAGCCGCCTCGCCCGATTCGCGGCTTTCGTAATCGAGCACTGGCGCGTTTTCTTGCCCGTGGCAATGGTATGCCTTGCCCTCTGGTACGTTAACGGCCTACGCAGCGAGCGTGACGATGCGCTGACGGAGCTGGCGGACTACAAAGCAGAAGTCATCCAACAACAGCAGGCAAGAGCGGCAGACAACGCCAGAAAGCAACAACAGGCCGACCAGCATCTCGCCGACATCATGGCCACCCACGCCGAACAGCTCAACCAGATCAGGAGACAAGCCGATGCGCTCAACATCACGAACACTCGCAACGCTCGCACTATTGACGACCTTCGCAACCGCCTGCGCGACGCCATCCAATCCGGTGCCGCCGATGGATTGCCCGGCTTTCCCGAAACCGCCGGAGACTCTGCCGAAAGCAGGCGAGACCGTGACACAACCGCTGCTCGACCGACATACATCGAAGCCCTTGAACTAGGCTGCGAAGTGACCAGCGCCGACTACAATGCTTTATGGTCTGCTTGGGACTCCGCATGCAAGGTCTATGGATGCAGATAATTTATCTCTGTATGCAACATAAGCCTTGTGAGCCTCTTCTGGTGTTTTGAATGTACCAAGCCATTTATTCTTATGGCGAGCATTGAATTTTCCGCTTCTTTCGTTGACGGTAACACCAGCAAATCCAGTTTTGCTTCTTCCTGATGCAACATGCTTTAACTGGCAATTCTGATTTTGAGTTACCGAACGAAGATTGCTAAATCTGTTATCAGACTTATTCCCATTGATATGGTCAATCTGTTCACTTGGCCATTCTCCTGTCATGTAAAGCCATGCCAATCTATGGCAATAATGAAGTTCGTTGCATACTCTGATGCAGAGATAGCCTGTTTTCATTTTGCATCCAGCAGGCTTGTTTGTGCTTATATTCGATGTTGTTTTTCTGAGCCAATAAAAGTGGCCTGTCTCTGGCTCATATCTGAGCAACTCGATCAAACGGTCTTGAGATAAAATGGACGTAGCCATTGCCGTAACTCCTTATAAGTTAGGTGGTGGTTAGAGGCCGTCTTGTGTTAGAGCACTTGACGGCTTCGCTCATTATATACCAACGCACTGTGGCAAAGTTGGGATGCTGCGTGTCAGGTATATGGGTGCAGATGACCTGATTTTTAAATAATTGCGGACCAAACCAAAAATTGCGGACCAAATGAAAAAGGCCTACATTGCTGTAGGCCTTGTCTTTACTGGCTCCCCGACCTGGGCTCGAACCAGGGACACACGGATTAACAGGCTTCCCCATAGATTCAATACTGGCGCCGGTTTCAGGCGCGTTTCTGGTCCGCAAAGTGTGAAAAAACAGTCTTGATTTGGCGCGGGTTTCAGGAGTTTTGCGGACCAAAATTCACATTCATTTTGTTGGGGTAACCACGTCGCCGCGCCGCTGGCGGACGTAGTGTTCTGTCATCTTGATGCTGCCGTGGCCGAGTTGCATCTGTGCCTGGCGCATGTCGCCGGAGTCGGCTTTGTCGGTGCCGGCTTTGGCGCGGAGGTCGCGGAACTGGAAGGCTTTGATTTCGGCCTCAAGTTTAGGGTAGGCCTTGGCGGCTGCGGCGCGGGCTTTCTGGAATCGGTTCTTCAGGCCTTCGTAGGTGAGCGGCCGTCCGGTGGCGGTGCAGACGATGGCGAGGCTGTGGATGCGTTGGGTTTTCTTTTGTTCGTCGGTTCTGGCGATGAGTTGGGCGAGCTGGCCTTCGATGGTGATGCGCAGGCGCTTCCTGGTCTTGCCTTGATCGACGTGCAGCATGCCGTCCTTGATGTCGAGCTTGCTCATGGCGAGCACGTCCGCCGGTCGCTGGCCGGTGAGGTAGGCGAGGTCGAGCGCGTCCTTGAGTGTTTGATCGGCGTGCTCGTAAACGGCACGGTAGATGCTGTCCTCGATGTAGATGTCGCGGCCGGTTTCGGTGTAGCCGGTGACGCCCCGGCATGGGTTCTCTTTGTCCGTGAGGCCCCATTCGCGGGCTTTGTTCCAGATGTGCGAGAGCAGGGCGCGTTCGCGGTTGGCGCGGACGGTGGAGTGCTTGCCGTTGCCGGTGCGTTTGTCGAGGTATTGGCGGACGTGCAGCGGCTTGATTTCGTCCAGCGGCGCCGGCGGGTTGTTGAAGAAGGCGAGCAGGTGCTGCAGCTCCTTGATGTTGTCATCCTGCGTGCGGCTGGCCTTGGTGGGGATGATTTCGCGCTGGTAGCGGTCGGCCACTTCCTTGAAGGTGATGAGCGCCGAGGTGATGTGCTGCTCGGCGTGGTGCAGTTCTGCCCATAGACGCACGGCCTCGGTGTAGACCTTGCCGAGCGGGATCTCGCGGCGCGGCTTTCCGCCGGCATCGTAGTAGTAATAGGTGCCGCCTGGCTTCTGGCGGGCACGCATGCGTGGCGGCAGGTTGAGGTTGACGGATGGTCGGCGGCCCATGGTTGGCATAGATTACTCTTTTCTGATGGGAGGTGTCTAATCTGTGTTATGCGTCAAACCTCGAACGCCGCCGCCGCTGCGAAGCTCACTTTGAAGCCGCTCGCGTTGCGGTGTCCGCCGCCTCCGTACTGCTTCGCCACCTCGGAGACATCGACGCCATCGTCGCTTGAGCGCAGGCTGAAGACCCGGCCTTCCGGCGTGTCCCAATAGCAGGCGGCAAACGGGCGCCCCTTTGCCATCTCGTGCCCGGCATCGCTGCTCATCGTGTAAGGCAGGTTCGCCACCGGCACGCGGTGTCCGCCGATCACCATTTCCCGCGTCGTCACGCCAAGCAATTCCCGAATGTCCTTGAAGTGCTTGCGCTCGATCGCCTCGCCATCGGCTGCCAGTGCTGCCGGCGCCGCCGCCATGAGCGTGTCCCACACTTGGAAGTCATAGGGGAATGAAAAGACGTTCGCCTGAATCTGGCGCGTGTTCTGGAGCGCGAAGCGCCACAGGTCGCGGTCCTCGATGTGCAGCAGGAGCGGCGGCGGGGTTTCGCCGTGGAAGAAGTGCTCCCACGTCAGCATGGCGCCGCTTCGGTTCATGTCGAACTTCGCCGTCACGTTCGACGGCAGATCAACCAAGTCCTCGGCGCTCGTCTTGTGGTGGTCAATAATTAGGATGCTGTTCGCCTTCTCGGCCATTTCAAGCAGCACCTGGCGCTTGTAGCTGAAATCCACCATCACCACGTCTTTGCCGGTCACGTCCGGCGGCGGCTCTTGGTATTTCGCGCCGTGAAAGTCAATCTCTCCGAGCGCCTTGCGAACAACCCACGCGGCCCCAAAGCCATCGGCGCAATTGCCGTGATAGATGCACATGCTCATTTTTCTGTCCTTTCGTTGTAGTTACCGTTTGACGCACAACCAGTCGGTGCAGCGGATGCGCCGCAAGCGGCGCCCCGCTGACCTTTTGCGTTAGGCGTCATGATCCGTAGATACTTGCGTAGCTCTTTGGCCCATTGAAGGCCCGCCATTGGTCGGGAGCGTAAATCCACGTCACTCCCTCCCTGCGGCGCTTGGGGATGCAAGAACAGCAGATGTATTCCCAGCGGTCTTCTGGCGGGTCGTATTCCTCGTCGTCTTGGTTCTCGACGTAGAACACCAACGGGTCCGCATCCACCTTCAGCTGGCGGAGCGGGTAGTCTTTTCCGCAGTAGTAGCAGTTTCCAGTTGCCATCGTTACCTCCGTGCCGGCTAACCCGGCAATCCATGGGAGCCTCCGGCGATAAAGCCGCCGGAGTCCCCCTGATTTTTGGTGTTAGGCGTCTCGGACTCGATGCGAATATTCACCCGCTGGCCTTCGTCGCTTGGTTCGTCCATGCACCAGACAACCTCCGTCACTTTGCCGTATCGCTCGGCACTGAATCGCATCGTGTCGCCAACCCTCGGCAGGTGTTCCATACGCCAGTTGATTACTCTTTTTTCGTCTAAGTACCCATGCACTTTGAACACCATTTTCTCCTTCACAAAGCGCTGCACTATACACTCATTGCAGCCGGTCGCCAGCCGGACTGCTTGGGCGCGGTTGTCTTGCTGCCACCCTCGATGGCGCTGCGGGCGACTTTCGGTTCGCCGGCGGCGTTCGGGATGAAGGGGACGCCGTACATGCGCAGGTGCTCGCACTGGAGCTGGTTGCGTGATTTGCCGTCACGCCCGCGCTTGATGCCGGTGAGTTCGGCGAGTTCTTCCTGTGTCAGAAAGAGGCTCATGTCAGATGCCCAGCCAGTCCTGGCTGTCGTCTGGTTGTTTGGCGCGGCGAAGGCGGGCGAGGATGCGACGCAGCAGGTTCATTCTGCCAGCTCCATGTAGAAGGCATTCAGCTCGGCGACGCATTCGTTGTAGAAGCCGGTGGTCTGGGTGAGCCAGAACGATTTGTTCTTGTCCACCATTTCGCGCAGGGTGACCAGCTCGTGCGCGGATACGCCGAGCTTGCCGGTCTTGTGGTAACGCTCTTTGATGTTGTTGAGCGCGGGCGCGATGACGGTTTCGGCATAGGTCTTGATGGGCTCGCGTTGTTTGTCGCGGCTGCCGGCGATCATGAGCAGGTTCATCATCTCGACCAGCACGTCGAAGTGCTTGGTGTTGGCGAATCCGCCGCTGAAGGCGGTCACGGCCATGCGTTCGCGTGTCTCCATGTCGGTGTTTTGCAGCGTGCGCGTGACCAGCATGGGCGCCGATACACGGTATGGGCGGCGTTTTGACTGACGATGATCGGCGCGGGTCATGCTGCGCTTCCTTTCATTTGCTCGGCAAGCACGGCACGCCCTTTTTCGGTCAGCGCCCATCTTCCGCGCTTTGGATAGGTGCGCTCGTCGAAGCTCTCGATATAGGCGAGCCCGTTTTTCTGCATCTGCACGAGTTCGATGCTGAAATTCCGCGCGGTGTACCAGGTGCTTGTCATATCGGCCAGTTCGATGTTGGTCAGCGGTTTTTCTGCGTTGGCCAGATTTTCGAGCAGCTCCTGCCGGATGCTTTTTGCCTTGATGCCGAGCTGGCTCATCATGATTTCATTGAACATCGGTTTCCTCTTCATTAATTAATGACGCCCGCAGCCGTGGCAGGTATTCGCGCACCAGTTCGGCGTTTGGGTCGTCGTCGAAGTCGAAGCCTTCAAGGAAGCCGATGACGGCTTCTAGGTCGTCGCGCAGGATGGTGACGGTGGCGCTCATGCCGCCTCCTCCATCGCTCTCCTGGTCAGTTCTGCCAGATTCTTCATCCGGGCGTCGATCTCGGCGCTGCCGAGGCGGACGATGACGCGCAGGCAGTCTTCGTCGGTGAGGTCATCAAGCGCGGCCTGCATATACCGGATGTTGTCTTTCAGGTTGATGGCTTCTTCGGCTGGAAGGGTGAAGACGAAGGTGAAGGGCGGTCCGGCGCAGTCTAAATTGGCGCTCGCGGGCTGTGGCGTGGCTGTCGGCTTGGCGTTGGTTTCGTCCACGGCGGGATGGGTGGGCGCTGCGCTTTGTGGTTTTCCGGTGCCGGCACTGAGCTGGCGGCGAATCTTGTAGAGTTCGTCTGCGGTGATGCCGGGTGCGAGGCGGATGCTGTTGGACGGCCGGCGGCCTTCGATTTTATTCTGGGTCGATACCACGTATCCGGCGGCGATGTAGGGTTTTAGGTAGCAAATCGGGGCTGTGATCTTGAGCGCCTTTTGCACTTCATAAGTGCTGCAGCCTGGGTGCTGTTCGATGTAGCGCAGGATCTGCAGCGATCTCGGGGGTTTTTCATCACCGGCACTGTTTCTTGCCGGCGCGGCTTTCATGGTGTCGTCCATCGCGGTTTCCTTCGGTTGATGGTGTGGGTTGGTTTTTACGCGCTTCGGCGGCGGTGTCTTGCTGGCGGCCACTCTGAAATCGCGCCAGACGGCCGGCTGAATGGCGCCGGTCGGCCAGACGAGGATCTTCGTCTGACCGTTCTTGATGACCTTGACTTTGCCGATGACGGCCGGCACGACGTTATGCATCTGGTCGAGGATCATGTTGATGGTGTCCGGTAGCAGGCCGGTCTTTTCGACCAGTTGTTCAAGCGTGACCGGGTCTTGTGAGGTGGCGCCCTTGAGGTGCTGCAGGATAAGGTCGTGGCTCATGCTGAATACCTCGCTGAACCGTGCTTTATCCTGTTGAAAATGGCGCTGCGGCTTACCCCTAATGCTTTCCCTGCGGCAGACAAGGACTCGTAAACAACCCCATTAATGATGACTGCGCGCTTCTTTGGGTTGGTTTTTTGTGGAATGCGTAATGCCTCATCAGGAGCCATTCCTGACTTTATGCGGAGTGCTACTGTTTCCGGATTCAGCCCATTGGCGCGTGCAGCATCAACCAGCAGGGTTGATGTGTCTCCAATATTTATAAGCCTGACGCCGCGCCGATTGGCAGACTGTGTTTTTGCGTCTGCCCAGCGGCAGTTTTCCGGGGTGTAATGGCCGTCTGGGTCTATCCTGTCGATAGAAAGACCGGGGGCGTAGCCTTTCTCCATGTCGGCCAGAAAGTTGGTGAAGTCCATCCATGACTCGGCAACGCGAATGCCTCGCCCCCCATAGTAGTTAAAGTGTGCCGATGCCTTCACATAGCATCTGGCTATCATCCGCTTCCAAGTTTTGTACAGGCGATGCCCGGATAGCCCGTGAGAAACCCTTGCATGGTGCCGGGTCTCTGCAATTCCTGAGGCGCAGCGCGTGGTCATGACAGATCCACTTCATCTTCAACCAGGAATTCCTGATTGCAGCTATCGCAAGTGATGACCTCGCCGCGTGGATCTCTGACAAAGCCGTCCAGCCAGCAGTCGCAGTGCGGGCAGTCGATGCCTTTCACGTAGGCTTTCACCTTGGCGCTAGGCATGTCGCTGACTGCATCATCGGCATGCTCTGCGCCTGCGCCGTGTTGTTCAATGGGGGTTAGTGATTCTCGGTTCATGCTGCCTCCTCCGTGTCAGTCTTTCTGTCGTCGTAGACCTTTATCCCCCATGCCAGCGCATAGCAGCACCAAATGAAGTGATGGGTGTATTGCTGCACGCTGTAATCCCAGAGGTCAGTAAATGAGAAATCGTGCTTATAGTTAACCGTGTGAAAAAAGTCATGCCCTGCTATCTGCTTTCGCATCCCGCCAGTGTCGCCATCGGCATTAATTACTTCTGAAACTACCGCCTCCCACAATTCACGACGATCTTCTTTTGATGTCGTCCCCCTATGCTCACGGATCCACTCAACAAGCTGACTAATAACTACCTTGTCAAATTTGACTTCATCAAACTCAAGCACGCTGCCACCACTTCTCCCACCATCAACCGCAAGGAGTTTCTCCGACCAGTAACCGGGGTTGATGAATAATTGCTTGCCTTCGTTCGTGTGCTTACGATCAGTCCTGAAAAACACAAACATATCTTCCAGCCTGGAAAACACATAAGTTCCCATGTCTCCCGTGTAGCAAAGAACCCCAGGCCAAGTTATCAAATCGAAGCTGTAGCAAATGGTATTCGGCCGCCGGAACCGAATATGCCTGTTCACGCCATCGTCACGGATAATCGTCATGGCGTGATCGGAAACATCCTTTAGAAAAGATTCTTCGCTGAGTGCATAACCCATTTATGCAGCCTCCTTCGGCTTGTATTCCTTGCAGTAACAGTTCGCCCTGGTGGCAAAGTCGCCAAGGTCGCAGTGGTCCGTGTTGCGGGGGTTGAGGTGTGCGCAGCAGGCGCATTTTTCGCCTGATTTCTGCCCTGGCTTCAGCTCGCCGGCGCTCGCTTTGTTCTTGCGCTCGGTGGCGGTGATCCAGCCCATGCGGTGGCGTTTCTGCTCGGTTACGGTGCCGCAGAAGTCGGCTTTCATGTCGATGCCTCCACCAGTTGCACGAACTCGCCGACGGTGTTGAGTGCTTCTACCTGGTCATCGTCGATGCGGATGTCGAGTTTTAATTCCACGGCCACGACAGCTTCGAGGATGTCGAGGCTATCCATGGCGAGGTCTTCGACCAGGCGGGTTTCGTCGGTGATTTCAGTGGCACCGCTTTGTTGTTCGATGGCTTTGATGGCGACTTCGCGGGGTGTTGTCATTTTTTACCTTTCCATTCGGCCACAATCTGTGGCCATGTTGTTTTGAGCCGTGCTTCTTGCTCGGCGGCGGTGGCGATGCGGTGTTTTTCGCAGCGCAGGGTGCCGTCTTCATCGCGGCGGATGATGCTGGTGGTGTGCTGGTCGTCCGGTTCGCAGTAGACGGTTTGGCCGTTGATGCTGACGGTGATGGGTTCGTCGCGCACCTGGTGGTAGGCGATGCTCATGCCGATGATGATGCAGGCGGCGCTGATCCATGGGTTCATAGCGTGCTCCATTCGATGTGAGTGGCGCCGGCCAGCAGGCTGATGACGCTGCAGATGGCGGCGATGATGACGATGCATTTGATGAGGTCGGCGATCATGGCAGCAGCCTCATCTGTCCGGCGGCTTCGAGTTCGGCAGCGGACGGTGGTGGTGGCGGGGCGTCTGGGTCGCCGCTACAGCACTCGATGGCGTCGGCTTCTTCGTCGTGCAGCTCTCGGCACTCCGGACATGCGTAGGCCTCTTTGTAGCCGGGCGAGCAGCATTCAATGGCTTCTTCCGGTTCGGTGTGCAGGTAGTGGCATTTCCGGCATGCGTAGTAGATGGTGGGGCGGGCGTTCATGCTGCTAGATCCAGCGCCATTTGATAACTTTCCGGTTTTGACTGAAGTGTCCATAACGCCCCATGCTCTGACATTTTCTCAAGCGCACTTACAGCCCCCCCCCAAGCAATCAACATGCTTCCAGCCCCTGCGCCATTGCCGCCTGTTTTTCCTAGACCATCAACAAACTTAATTCTGCCTTTTAGGAATAAAACTGCATCCGCCTTCATCACGTAATCGTGAAACCACCTGCAATCGGTTCTTGCAAAAACAAGCGCAACGCCGTTTCTATGCTGGTGCATCTTTGCCAGCCATTCGGTAGTAAATTTTCCATAAGGCGGGTTAAGCCATACACATCCATTCCAAGGCTGTTTTAATCCGTCATCCGCCTCGCTGTAATGTTTGACGGCGGGGATCCAAGGAACACCACCAACCGGAGCACATGGGTCAAGGTCAAACTCAAGGCCAAGCGCCTCGAATATCCAAGGTGGCGTGTACCAATCAACTGACTTGTTATCAACATTGTCGTGCGTGAAACCTGCTGATTTACTCATGCCGCCACCCGCATCAGGTCAGCCACCATCTTTACCATGCCGCCCAGCCATGCCACGAGCAGGAAGGCGGCGAGGAAGCCGGCGAGGATCTTCAAGTTGCGTGTTTTGTTCATGTTCTGCCTCCGTTCTTGGTGGATATTCAGCGGTGCATTTCCAGCAGACCGTGCGCCAGGTGTTGACGTGGCCGCATGTGCAGCGCCATTTCATCAGCTGACTATTGCCAGGCGGCGGGATTCGATGCCGCCATCGCCGTTGTGGTGGTGCACGGCGATATGGTTGCCGCCGCGATAGACGCCGTAACCCAGCTTGGTGATGCGCTTGCGGGCTTGGTCCAGGGCGTAGTGAAAGTCGCTGGTCTGCTGGTTGATCTCCTGCACGATGGCGGTGATGGTCTCGCCGACGGTGTTGAGTGCTTCTACCTGGTCGTCGTCGATGCGGATGTCGAGTTCGGATTCCACGGCCATGACGGTTTCGAGGATGTCGAGGCTATCCATGGCGAGGTCTTCG
>CAZBOT010000063.1:0-10122 GCA_964493575.1 uncultured Candidatus Saccharibacteria bacterium
GACTTAGCGCCCAGAATTGGTCTTCGGGTGGAGTCGAGGCTGGTTGAGTAGTGGCGGACGCGTTCACTACGTTGCGTTCAGTCCGAGCGGGAGTCGGTTGCGAACAGTTGCGTGACGTTGCGGTCGCGTTCCCGTTTGACGGTGGCGCGGGCTGCGTCAAGTGAACGCCTGAGCGTGTCGTTATCTCCCTGGGAGTGCTGAAGGTTGTGGGTCAGCGTCGAGACCAGTTGCCGCAGTCGGGCGTTCTCCTCGGCGAGGTGATTTCCCTCGGGGTCGTAGAGTTGACCGGTGAGGTCGTTGATGCGGGCTTCTCGCTGCCTGACTGCTGCGCGAAGCGACTTGGCGAGGGCCTCGGCGTCGAGGGCTCGTTCTCGCCATGAGGCAGATGCTCTCTCGACTTCTTGTTCGGCGCGTTGGACTGTTGTGCGCTGGGAGGCATCCCGTGCAGCTAGAACTGCCTGCGTCAGGTGTGGGCGGCGCTTGTCGTAGATGAACGTCTTGCCTACGCCGGCCAGGTCGCAGACGTTGGTGATGGTAAAGGGAGCTCCGGTCTTGGTGAGTTTGGTGAGCGCTTTGCGTACGCGCTGTTCGCATTCGGTGCTGTTGGTAGTACGTTGCTCGATCATCTCGATGGGGCGTCTGCGTGTTCTGGTTCTCATCGGTCGCGCTCCTTTGATTCGCTGTTCGGCTGCCGTCACGTCGTTCGGGGAGGTTGATTCAGTTGGGCTACGTGCCATCCGGTGGAGAACAGTGGGTCGAAGTAGTCATGCACGGGCGTGCGGAGGTCGAGTTTCTCGGCTTCTTCGAGCAGGCCGAGTTCGTCGAGTGCGTTGCGGAGCGCGGTAAGCACCGGATCCCACGGATGCCATTGGCTCAGGATGTAGTCGCGAGCCTCATCGGTGGGGGCGCCTTCGGCGAAGTGATAGGCCGCGTCGCGTTTGCGTTCCCAGTAGGCCAGGTCCGCGCCGGTGAGGACAAAATGCTCGCATGGTCCCTTGGGTCCGTTGCTGCAGTTCTTTTCGAAGGGACATTGTGTGCCGCCGACGACTGGGCCGTAGCGGCACAGACCATGCTCAACTGGTACCACGGTCAGGTCGATCCGTGCGGCGGCGGCGCTGGTGTCGTTTGCGTTTATCTCGGTGGGGCGCAGCAAGATGGTGCCGGGCTTGTCCATACCGGGTCCGGCTGCCCAGAGCTGCTGGAGGTGTCGGGTCATGCTGTCGTTGTTGTACTTGGCGTAGTGCGCCAACGCTTCCTCGGAGAAGTGTCCGAGCAGTTGGCGCACAAGGGCTGCTGGCGCGCCGTTGTTCAACAGTGAGGTGGCCAGTGTTGCTCTGGTCTGGTGGGTGGTGATCCCTTTTAGGCCAAGGCCTTCGAACCAAGGTCTGAATAGTTCGTTGAACCACGACTGTCCTACCTCGATGACCAGATCGGGGTTGCGGACTGCGCTCGGGAACAGCGGCATGTCGCGGTCCCACTTTGCCTCCAGCGTTGCTCGTCCGCGTTCGTCGAGCACGGTGATTTGCTCGGCGTAGCGCGCGCGAAGTTTTGCGCGGGTGATCTGCTGGCGGCGCAGCAGTCGTTCGTAGACCGGTAGGTAGCACGGCATACCGTAGTCGATGACGTTGGCCTTGCTGACATCGCGCCAGATGTAGGGTTGAGCAGCGCCGATCAGTCCTACGCAGCCGAGCCGCAGTTTGAGTGTTTCGCCGATTCTCCCGCCTTGAAATGCTTGGGTGAGCCAGATGTCGGCGAGGCCGATGTCATGCCTGTCGAAGGTTTCAAGGGCGTCGATGCTCTCGCTGTTGACGAGCAATTGAAAGTCGTGGTAGCTCAGCGGGCGTGGCCGCGGGTTCTTGGTTGGTATCGGGTAGTCGGGCAGGCCATAGATGAAAGAGTCCAAACCCGGCGGTGTCCGATGCTGTTTGCGACTGTGGTGCAGGACGAGGCGAATTCCGGACATGTAGCGATGCCGCGTGAGCTCGTTGAGGGTGCTGGCTCGCTTCGCGTTCTTGTTCTGGAGGGGAAGAGGGATCTGCTCCCGAAACAACAGATCCCAGGTGTCTTTGACCGCCATGGCGTCCGCTCTGCCAAGCCGGTCTGAGTTTTCGCCGTGGTCTTCGCGGTTTTGTCGCAGGATCTGCGAGAGCAGAATGATCCCGGTGATCTTGTTGTAAAGCGTTGCGGTGCTGGGGCGTTTGCCCACAGGCTTGAGGGCATCGTCGCGTAGGTGCTCCCAAATCAAGTCGCGCAGCCATCGCTGCGAGACCGCGGTCAGGTCCCAGACCTTGCGTCGATTCGGCTGGCCCTGCGATCCCGGAAACGGCGAGCTACCGACGAGAACCGGGTCGAACCATCCCGCCGATTTGGCTACCTCGTCGGTCACCGTGAGGCTGCGCGCCGCGTACGGAAGGGTCATCCAGATGCGGCGGCCATCGGTGCGACGGCTCTTTTCAGCGAGATCGGCGACCAGTGGGTCGCTGAGCGACTCCACGCCACTTTCGGCCAAGGCAGCGACGACTTTCTCCAGGTAGGTGGGCCGCCACTGGGTGCGTCGGGCAATACTCGCATGACGATGGAGGGCGTAGCGAATCTCGCGCTGCAAACCAACAGGCAGCTCCGCCAGTGACAGTTGCCCCCGGCTGTTGAGGAGCGACACCGAATCCCGGACTTGCGCCGAGGCAAGCCATGCGTTCCACGCATGTGAATCCGTTCGTCCGTTAGTGACGGTCAGCCAGCGTCGCCAAAGACGGTGGTGCCCCCTGCATACGCGATGACCGCCGCAGCACGACGCCGCACTGTCGTGGACACACCGCGGGACCGTACATCTGTCAATCGCCCGTAGCGGATGCGTGCTTTGTCGCCACTGCGCGTCGCTGAGCCCTTTTCGGCGTGCCCGGCGCAGCGAGTTCGCGTGCTGCTGACAGTAGCTCAGCTGATCTGCTCGACGATTGGTTCCGCAGATCGCGCAGTCAGGTTTGCGTGTCAGCGCCCACCCGAGCTGGGCAAACTGTCCGGCCTTGGCGCCTCGGAGGAACTGATCAAGGTCGGTCGAGTCCTTCACGGCCCGGTACTGCTTCAAGTGCTCCGAACAGAGCAGGTCTTTGCATGTCGCACTTAATGCGCCGGCGCACTCGTCGACGAGACATGCCCACCCGTAGGTAGGGTGGTGGGCGGGGAACTCGATCGGTTCGGTCAGTAGCCACGGCGGAAAGTGTTGACTGACAACGCTGTAACGCTGCTCGACGGTGAGGCCCAGATAGTCGCTCGCCGTCTCCAGAACCGGAGCCTGTGCCATTGTCCCTGCAACGATCATGTGGCACCTTCCGGCCAGGTCGGCGCGAGGTAGGATTCTGTCGACGGTCGCGCCGTGGCATCCCAGGCCTGCTGCAGGTACTTCATCGCGTGATGATTCGCGGACTTGCCGTACAGATCAGTAACCATTTGCGGGCTCGACCAGCCGAATTCCTGAGCGACCATCTCGGCGTTGAAGTCCGATTCTGCGTAGAACGCCGCCGCGGCCTTGTGTCGGAATCCGTGCGGGGTTACCCGCACCTTCAGCCCTGCCCGCTTACAAGCCCGGACAAGCATTTTGCGGACACCGGCAGTCGTCAATGCTGCCCCTGGGGTATTGCCCCGGGCGTGGACCAGAACCTGATCGTGGTCCACCAGATGCTGCACTGGATGAAATTCATCGAGTAGGTAAGCGTGGAACGTGCTGATCATGTCGGCGCTCACCGCCCGGATGACCCCGTCCAAAACGGTGCCGTCGCGGGCGACGTTGACCTGAGCGTGAGTCTTCGCGCGCGCACCGTTGGGATTGTCATCACGACCGACGATATGAATATGTGGATCCGCGCGCTGACCGCAGGGATGGTGGCGGATCAGGTGCAGATCGGAAAACCGCAATCCGCAAAGACCGCCAACCCTGATGCCCGCATCATGCAGCCAGGTGACGATCATGACATCACGGGCCGTGGTCAACACCCCTGGCGCGAACAGTGCCCGCACCACCTCATCCGGGAGGAACCGCGGGCGCCGAGCGGCCTTCTTCGGCGCCAGTGGATTGGCCTCGCCCATGCGCCCAGACTTCCCGCGCGGGACGGCGTGGTCGGAACGCAGCCCCTCCACCAATGCTGGGTTCACGTCTTCCGACACGGCTAACGCCAGGTAGTAGGCCTTGACAATCGAGGCCACGTTACTTGCCGCGGACGCCCCTATGGGCTTCTGCGTCGGCTTCCGCCACGCCGTCCCGTAGACACCGTCGAGTTGACCTGTAACGCCGTTCATGTAGCGCCGCAGATCATCCAGAGTGACTGTGGCGGTGGTCTTGCCGTTGACCAGCATCCAGTTCAGATGATCGACCAAGCTGTAAGCGTAGGTCTGCTGGGTGGAGGTTTTGTAGCGGCGCAATACGTTCAGAGACGGACGGTGAACCTCCAGATCCGGGGTGAAAACCCAGTAGGACTGGATCCCGCCCCCATGTGGGACCTTGCGAACAGAATACCGATCAACCGCCAAGAGTCACCCACCCGGTCCGTGTCAATGATCAATCCGTGACCGCACACTTACACCCGATCGGCCCGTCGAGTGGGAGGCACGCCGCGAACGTCGCGCACTCGGTGTTCGCACGGTGCAAGAGCTCGTGGCGATGTCAAATCGCATGGGCCCAGCGGGACGGTTTCATATCCGTCACGGTGTAATTCACCTGCAAACGGATGCGCAATGCCCGTTATGGTCTGGGCGACCATTTTCCTACGACTCGGTGTGTTAGCCAGCCGAACATCCAGAAGACGGTGACACCGAACAGGCAGGCCAGTCCGATGGCGGCGAAGAGTTGTGGTGTTTGGACCCGCGACTGGTAGTTGCTGATCAAAGCGCCCAGGCCCACTTGGCCCCGGCGGAAGAAGAAGTCGGCAACGATGGCGCCGACGACTGAGAGTCCGGCTGAGATTCGCATGCCTGCCAGGATGGCGGGTAGTGCTGCGGGGAGTTCGAGTTTGAGCAGCGTTGTCGATCGGGAAGCGCCTTGGATGCGGAACATTTCGCGGAAGCTGGCCGGTACCGACTGCAGGCCGAACAGTGTGTTGGACACCATCGGGAATAGCGCGACCATGACGCATGCGATCACTCGGGCCGGGAATCCGTAGCCGAACCAGAATCCAATGAGTGGGACCAGGGCGAGGACCGGAATGCATTGCAGGACGACTGCGTAGGGGAACAGTGAGCGCTGGATCCAGGGGGCCTGGGACATCGCGATCGCCCAGGTGACGCCCACCGCGATCGAAATGGCCAACCCGGTCGCAGAAATGAGCGCGGTTTGCGACAGCGCGGGAAGCAGTTCGGCAAGCGTGTCGCGCGAGAATCCCTGCGCGACGATGACGTGCGGTGGCGGCATCAGGAATCGCCTGCTCGGGGATAGCAGCAGATAGCTGGCCAGGTACCACAGCGCAGTGAGCGCGGCCAACACTACGATCGGCGGTGCATAGGACGAAAGTCGTTGTTTCATTTGGGATTTCCTACCCGCAAGGCCTCCGATACGGTCCCGCAGAGTTCGGCGAAGGGTGCACTGAACCGCAGTTGGCTGTCTCGCTGATTGCCGAAGGGAATGTCGAAGGACTCGACGACGGTGCCGGGGCTGGCCGACATGACGACGACGCGGCTGGACAGGTACACCGCTTCGGTCACGGAGTGGGTGATGAATAGTCCCGTCAGTCGACGCTGGCCGAACAGTTGCAGGAGTTCATCGGCGAGGCGTTCTCGGGTGATCTCATCGAGCGCGCCGAAGGGTTCGTCGAACAGGAACACCTCCGGGTCAAGGGTGAGGGCCCTGGCCAGCGATGCCCGCATCTTCATGCCCCCGGATAATTGACGGGGTAAGTAGTCTTCGTACCCGGCGAGTCCCACAAGTTCGATGGCCGCTTGAGCATTGGCGGTGCGTTTAGCTCGGGGTTGGCCGTCGAGTTCGGCGAGCAGGGCGACGTTGCCGGCCACGGTGCGCCAGGGCAGCAAAGTGGGGTCCTGGAAGACGAATCCGATCTGGTCTGTGGCGATGGCGGCTTTGCCCGCCGAGGGGGCGGTGAGCTGCGCGACAAGCCGCAACAGTGTGCTTTTACCGCATCCGGAAGGGCCTACGACACTGATGAATTCGCCTCGGTTGATCGCAAGGTTGATACCGGTCAGGGCCGTCTTGCCGCCCGGGTAGGTGACGTCGACGTTCTCGAATCGGATCAGGCTGGTTGCCGTGGGGTCGGTGTCGTCGGGCGTGGTCACGGATTGTCCGTTCCGATGGTGGAGTCGATGTAGTCGTTGGTTGCGAGCGTGGATGGGGATAGTTCTGTGGGGACGGGGTTGCCGTGTGCGGCGAAGATGGGTTCGGTGATGTCGAGGATGTGTTGGATCCGGCCGAGGTCGAGATCGCCGAGGGTGGCGTTGTCACCGTTGCCGACCAAGCCGAGTCGGGTCATCATCTCGTGGGAGTGGTTCGCGACGCCGCTGCTGTAGATCCAGCCGTTGTCGAAGGTGTCAACGGCGTTGAGGATGAGGGCATCGGCCCGGTCGGGGCTGTTGAGGTAGTCGACGCTGCCGCGTTGCATGATCGGAACCAGTTGTGTGAGACACGGCGCGAGGCTTTCGAGTTCGTCGGTGCGGGCGGAGAGGGCGTTCTGGTAGATGGCGTAGCCGGTGTCGTGGATCAGTTGGTAGCGGACGGGCTTGGCCCACGTGTCGAGTTCGTGTTCGTAGACGTAGGGTTCGACGCCGACGAAGCCCTGTTGGGCATCTTTGCCGGCCGCGGCGACCCAGTTGCCCGGGGTGCCGTCGTAGCCGCCGTCGATCTGTTCGGGACCGAGTAGCCCGTCGGACACGAGGTAGTCCATGTAGGTTGCTCCGCCGAAGTAGCGGACGGTGGCGCCGGTCTGGCCGAGGTCGGCGATGGTGTGCACCTGCGGCCAGGTTTGGGGGTCCCACATGATGATCTGGGGGCTGATTTCCAGCGGGGCGAAGACGGCGGTGGTGGGCATAGAGGCTGAGAGGCGGATGGCTTCGTCGGTGTTGACGTATCCGAGGGTGATGGTCGGGTCGGTGTACATCTGGGCGCTGACTGCTTGTTGGCCGATGGCGGGCCCACCTGCTCTTATTTGGAGGTCGACACCGGTGTATTCGCCGCGGGACATCAGCGGGCCGGTGACGCTGGCCGTCGCCCGGTCCGTGAGGGGGTCCTCGCCGAGGAGTTCGAAGAGCCCGCCCTGCTCAGCTTGTGGGTTCCAGTCGGTTTGCACGGTGATGGTGGCCGGGCAGACCTGTGAGAGGTCCACCGCCCCGACCGCCAGATCAGGGCGGGGTGTCCCGTCTGATGTCGGCGAGTCTGGCGCCGTACATCCGGTGATCGACGTTGCTGTTACGGCGACCAGGGCGGCGGCCGAAATCCACTTCCAATACTCAGATTTCATCGATTCCACTTTCGTTGTCGCCGTTGAGGCTGAATCTGTCGCGTGAGGTCAGGTAGAAGGTGGCGCCGAACCGGCCCACAGGGTGGAACCCGTTGAGGTGCACACGCCACCGTTGGGTATCGATGAGGCCGGCGCGTGCGTGCATACGCAACACCCGGCCGAAGTAGATGTGCCGGCTGTCGATGTCGATGCGTTGGTGCAGTTCGCATTCGAACGCCACCGGTGCTGCAGCCAGGCGCGGCGGCCGCACAACGGTGTCGTCGACCATCTCCAGCCCCACCATGTCCGGCTCGCTGCACCAGGGAGGGACAGCCTCGCCGCAACGGTGCATCTGTTCGGCGATGACCTCATCGCAGATGTGCACCACGAATTCCTGTGTGGCGTCGATATTGCGGGCGGTGTCTTTGCGGCGCTCCCCTTCGTGCCGGTTGATGCTCACCATCACGAGTGGGGGATCCTCGGCGACCATGGCGAACATGCTGAATGGTGCGGCGTTGACCACCCCGTCGTCACCGATGGTGGTGATCAGCGCTATCGGGCGCGGCACGATGAGGCTCGCCATCAGCTTGTAGCGCTCGTAGGAAGAGATGGCGCCGAAGTCGACCACGGTGACCCGGGCGTGTGACTCAGCGGTGTTCATGGCTTGTCACCCACCAGCTGAAGAACACATCCCGCAACGCAGCTGCGTTGTCTCCGTAGATTTCCCACCGGCCGACCCGGCTCAGCGCGGCACGCTCCTGCTCACTGAGCCGGACCCAGACGGTGGTCGTCGACAGCGGCACGTTGGTGAAGGAGGCGACATATTCCGGGTCGCGGTGCAGGCGCCGATCCGTGCGGATCGTCGTCTGGCGGAACTGATCGAGGCTGCGTTGTGTTCGGTACACCGGGCACGGCGGTACTGCGGCGAGGTCGTCAACAGCGGCGCGCAACACGGTGACCCGCACCGGGTCGATGGAGAAGTTCGAGGTGAACTGCACGTCGGACCCGCACACATTCGGAACGGCAAGGACATCCATCAGCGCCAACAATTCGACATGGTCGCCAGGTTGGGTGGCTTGGCGGACGATCACCGGCGTCGCCCCGTCCACCCGGGTCGCCATGAACAGGTTGAACGAATCGTGGACGTCGTCTGGGGTCAGGCCGTATTCCCGGATGGCTTCGGCCTGGATGTCGGCACAGTTGGTGTGATTGGCGAAGCCCCACTGCGATTCATACATGTTCGCGCTGCAGCGCGGAAACATGACGTCATTGCATCCAGCGGTGTCGGTCAGGAGGTACATCATCGGACGTTCACGCGGCGGCGCAGACCATAAGAAGTCTCCGGCGGTCGGGTTGATGCCGTGCACGGTGCGGGTTCGGCCGGCGTGCATGTACTCGCGGTAATCAGCCATCGAGAAGCAGTTGAAGTCGACGCACTGACCGCCGGTGATCTGTTCGATCCGTAACAGCTGACCGGCGTTCACCTCGATCGCCCTGCCCGTGCCAGGTTCCAGCACGGTTTCGCTGAGCACTTCCCGCCGTGGCGGGGCATCGATCGAGTCGGCCAGCGCCGTCCACTGGACATCGAGACCCGGTATGGGCCGCTTTCCGATTACCCCACCGGCGGTTTCGGTCAACGCCAGCCTGATCAGCGACTCGCGGTCGGCGGCTTCACCGACCGAGATCGAACGGTCCATCAGCTCCAACTGCTGAGCATTGAGGTCCACTGCGACCACATCAGTATCCACAAGTCTCCCATTTCGGTATACGACGATCGTGTACCAAAATTATTGAGGGTGATATGTTGCGGTCATGTGTCGCGACGTAACGCGATGGTCAACTTTCGTATCCTATCGGCGCCCGATTTGGTATACCGTGGAGTTGTGGTGAATCGGCGTGAAGATGTCTACCTGTCACTGCGCACCGCGATCATCGAGAACGCTCTACAGCCGGGCACCAAATTGCCAGAGGACTCCCTCGGTGCCAGCCTCGGGGTGAGCCGGACCATCGTCAGAGAAGCCTTGGCGCGGCTGCGATCCGAGGGACTCGTCGAAACCGGCAAGGGGAAATCAGCCACCGTCGCCATGCCCGGGCCCGAAGAATCCGCGGAAACCTTCCACGTTCGTCGGTGCCTGGAAAAGGACGTGGTGGCCTTGCTGGCCGAAAATTGGGATCCCGTCATGGGTCAACGCCTTCGCGCCCATATTGAGTTGGAACAGCGCGCCAGCGCGCAAAACAACTACCCCGTGTCAGACCGGCTAGGTGTCGAATTCCACATCCTGATGGCCGAACTCACCTCAAATCGCCTGCTGCACAAGTACATGTCCGAGGTCGCGCTGCGCTGCGCACTCATCATCGCCGTACACGGACACGACCACAACCAAGACCGCAGCATCGCCGAACACACTGCACTGGTCGAGGCGCTGGAATCCGGTGACTCACCCCGGGCCACGCAAATTGTCGATGAACACCTAATCGCGGTACAGCAGCGAGCACTGCGCCCGCCGCCCCCCGTACCCAACCTTGCCGAGATCCTCAACCGATACAGCGCGACGGGTTAGCTGGCAGGACCTTCGTTGCCAGGAACTTCCCGAACGCGCACATACTGCCCGTTCGTCACGTAGCGTGACGCGACCCACGGCGTACGTCACGAACGCGGATCACCCAGGGAACTAAGGTTGGACACGATCGG
>CAZBOT010000064.1:0-3428 GCA_964493575.1 uncultured Candidatus Saccharibacteria bacterium
CAACAAAGACAGCGGCTTGATCCGGGGGTTGTGGGAGATGGGATGTCACCTCTACTCGCGGGATCGCACCGAAGACCGGGCCGGGGAAGTGATCGACCCCACCAGCACCGAGAAGCTGGGCTTTCTCACCGTGGGCGGGCGGGCCGAGAACACCCGGAGCGCCATCCTGGAGGAACTGGAAGACGCGGTGGCCCGCTACGGTGAACCGGGGCAGGGCATCGAGATTCCGGACTTCCGCACCCTCGATGAGATGGAGGTCTTCATCTGGACGGCCAAGGGGAGGAAAGAAGCGGCCCCGGGCGAGCACGACGACAGCGTGATGGCCCTGGCCATCGCCCACCATCTGCGGGATTGGGCGACCACCTACCGGGAACCGCGGATTGCCAAGCCGCTCCCGCCGGAACTGGCGCGGCTCAGCCCCGGGGCGCGGAGACGAAAGGCGATGTATTCATGAACCATCAGGCAAGCGAAAAGTTTTACGAGGGTGTGTTACATGGTAACACCGCTTTGCGGTTGCAATAAACCTCGGGCTTGGTTCAAAGTGTTTTGAACAGTATCCATCGAATCGAAATGAACAGTAGTTTGAAATCCATCGTTCGCTACCTTTCAAGGTGGGCTTGGCGGGAAGAGGCTGACCTCAGTGAATCCTTTCTCAAGCTACGCGAACTGCACATAAAGGACGGAGCCATGGAGGCCGAGATTGAGCAACGGCCTGAAGCGGCCATGTGGATGGCGCAGGTCTTCGCCTCCTTTCTAGTGAACTGCCCGAACTACCGGGAGATCCAGTTTGAGGCGAGAAACCCCAGAGAGCGCTTCCGGCGGATCTTGGTGCATGTCCAGAAATGCGAAGGGAAAACCCCGCACGAGTTGCGGCAGGAAGCTGAGGCCCGCATCAAAGAGTTGGAGGCACAGTTAGCCACCCTCGACCATGCGTGACCCGCTACCCAAGCCACCGGGCGAGAGCGAGGATGACAACCACCACGAGCACGACGGCGGCGGAGGCCAGCAGGCGGGCGAGGAAGGCGCTGGAGTTGGTGGGGTCCATTCACTCGATCCTTTCCCAGATCGGCACCCATTCGCCACGCCATCCCACGCGGTCACCTTTAAACGTCGCGATCGGCATGACATTGAACGCATTCGTCAGCATGGCTGGAATCGTCAGGCGCATCGCCACCCTCTTGGGTATCGGCAAGCGCAGCGGCCCAGGCCATTCTTGCGGCCAGTGGCCCAGTCTTGGACTCCAACGGCCCTCGTTTACGACCGCAGCCTCACCAACCCGCAGATCAGTGAGCTTATGGACAGCCCGCACCGGCAGTTGGGTGACGTTGGGTTGCACAAACCATTCCCGGGCGGTGGCATCCCATTCCACCACGATCACGTCATCCCCGACCATCGCCCGGCCCATGGTCTGCGCTCCCGTGGCGGGCGGGAGCGTTCGGAGAACATCGTCAAGTTCCGGGCTCGGGAAGAAAACTTGTCTGTCCATGCTGTGCCAGAAAATTCCCTACGCCCCATGAAGAAAACCACTACTACTAGTTACACCGTAAAACGAACTAGGCGTACGTGGCCCGTTTGGCTTAGGAAAAAGTGTATGAAAACCCCGACTCATCCTAAGTCACTTCGCTTTTCCTTTGTGCTGCTGGGCCTCAAGGATCTCATCCGCCAGCCGGTTAAGCGCCGCGAGAAAGAACTCGTCGCGATCCTCGTAGCCGGCCAGCTTCCGGGCATGCTCCAGTTTGTCCCACTGGGCGTAGGTCAACCGCATCTTGGGCTCAGTCTCCAGCTTCTCGCGCTCGCGGTCTTCCTGGTCGCGCTGGTAGTCCCGCATGATGCGCTCGATGTGCTTTTCAACGAACGAGGAAAACCGCCCCTGTGAAATCTGGTTGTTGAGCGAGCCGACGTGAATCCCCAGCTCGTCCGCCAGCCATTGGCGGGGTCGGTCGATCTCCGTCAGCCACGTCTTCACTGTTTCAACCGAAAGGCTCATTGAGGCGAGGTTACATGATTTATGAACCTCGCGCAACTGTGATTCCTACGCATCTTTTTTGCCCGATACGTAATAAAAAATTAAGTTCTGGCCTTGACTCTCCGTCGAAATAATAGATTATTACCCTTAGACATCATGATTGACGTAACCATCCCTCTAAATTCCATGACCGAAAAGCGCCGCCGGGCTCTCAGGGAATATGCACTCAGCACCGGCAAGCCGCTGGCTGCGATTGCCCTTGAGAGCTTGGAGCGGACGGCTGACCGGCTCGTTCTTTCGGCCCCTGACCCGGCCCCCCAATCCGCCGATCACCCCGAAATGGGGATTGTCCCCCTCAGTTGCTCCGATCAGGAGCAGGCCGAGCGGCAAGGCAATCACCCCCGCTGAATGCGTTATCTAACCCAAATCCTACCAATGAACACCGACACCATCCTTGATGCCGCGCTGGCCCTTGCGGTCAGTTACACCGCCTGCGCCCACCGCCATCCAACGCTTAAATACCTCGGCGTCATGCGGAAGCTTGAGCGCGATGGCTTGATGACCATGACCGAACTTGCCGCCTACGCCGAGTTCTCCACGGCCCGCGCCACAGAGATGGTGGACACCATGGAAATCAGCGGATGGGTCAAGCGCGTTCTTCTCGATGGCGACCGCCGCAAGATCCATGTCCAGATCACCAAAAAGGGGGCTGCTGAGCTAGAGAAGGCCCGCAAGAAACTGGCGCAAGAACTTGCCGACCTGTCCCGATGAAACCCGCCCTCACCCCGCGTCCCAACCTGATGGCTGCCGCCAACCGTTACGCGGCTCAGCTTCGCCTCATGGGCACGCCCGCCGCCGAGGCTCAGTCTCAGGCCCTGGCCGAGACGTGGGCCACCCAGCGCCACTACAAGAGCGCCGGGGGCCGCACCGTCACCCACCAAAGCCTCCGGGCCATCCGGGACGGGCGGGCGGACATGCGGGAGAAGCCGGTTGAGATCGGGCCTCTCGATGACCTTCTGAATTTCTCCATCCTGTGAATCCGATCTGCCCCATCTGCAACTACCCGATCCCTGATGGCTGCACCTACACCACGCCCGATGGAGCCATGTTTCACACCGCCTGTTTCTTCACCGCTCGCCCGAAAACCGAATCCATGACGACCCAAGAACAAGCCCAAACCACCCCCTCCAACGATCCCGATCTGGTCACCATCAGCGTCAGCCTGACCGGCCCGCGCGAACTGATCGACGACTTCCGGATTCAGATGGATAAAGCCTACTCCGATCTGTCGGACATCATTCACGAACATCCGACCACTGTCCGCCGCCAACTTTCCCTGACCGGCGATTACTGAACCACCCCGATGACCACCTACACCAAAGAGCAACTTGCCGAGATTCTGGAAGCGCACGCCAAATGGTTGCGCAACGAAGGCGGCGGCAAAAGAGCCAACCTCTCCGGG
>CAZBOT010000064.1:3528-10115 GCA_964493575.1 uncultured Candidatus Saccharibacteria bacterium
GCAAACCTCTCCGGGGCAAACCTCTCCGGGGCAAACCTCTCCGGGGCAAACCTCTCCGGGGCAAACCTCTACGGGGCAGACCTCTCCAGGGCAGACCTCTACGGGGCAGACCTCTCCGGGGCAAAGCGCAAAGAATCTGAAATCATGGCTGCGCCCGTCTGTGTTGAGCCCATCGGGTCTGATAACTCCACCCTGCGAGTGTGGCCCACCAAGGACGGACTCCGCTTTGAGCGGGGCTGTTTCTGGGGCGATGAGGATGACTTTCTCAAGGCCGTGTCCAACAAGCACGGTGCCACCCACCATGGCGAAGCCTACCGTCTGGCGGTGCAACTCGCCAAGCACGCACTGCTAGCGCGTGGCGTTTCCATCGACCCCGAACCCCAAGCGGCAGCCGCCTGACCTGATGAGAGCCTCTCCGGAACTCCTCACCGAAATGCTCGTGAACGTCCACCATGACGAGAGCGGCGACCTGCTTCCGCAGTATGACGCCATGCTTGTTCGGATGCGGTTGGGCATGGAGCACTTCGCCCTCGTCAACGACGTGACCACCCGCGCCCGCCAATCCTGGCCGGACTGCCCGCGCGTGGACGGCTTGGCGGGGTTGATGGAGGCCCGGGTCGCCGGACACCAGCACGAGACGGACCCGGCGCCGTTCAAACTCACCTACGCTCACCGTCAACAAGCTGCCTGATATGAAACTACGCTCAAAATACACCCTAGAATGCCCGTTTGGCCACTGGCGGCATTCATTCGAAATCATTGGCCAGCGCGGCGCTCTTTCGCTGCATGTCAGCGACTCGGGCGCAGGCGTCCACTTTGAGCGCTTTAATGGCGGCCTTGAAATGCACTGGCGGGAATGCCCCGAGCACCGTTACGGAGACGCGCCCGACCATGACCGCTGCTCCTCGCTTCAAGCGCCCTGCTGGCATGACGGCACGTCGCTTTACGTCTCCGATGTCATCGTGCCTCAGTTTGCGCCCTTCGATGACCCTCGCGCCGTCTTGTCCTTCCTCGAACAAGAATACCACAACCGCTTTCACGCATGAACGCCGTTGCCGACCTCTGGACCTGGGCTGAGAACCGGCCCGCCCTCCCCACGGGAGATGCCGACGGCGACACCTTCAGCCGCGAGCAGGACGGCCCCCGCCTCAACACCCAACGCCAAGCGGTCTTCACCGTCATGCTGGACCACCAATGGCACACCCTGGCCGAACTGGCCGAACTCACCAACGCCAGCGAGGCCAGCGTCTCAGCCCGGCTGCGGGATCTGCGCAAGGCCCAGTTTGGCAGTCACACGATTGAGCGCCGACGGGTCCCGGGCGGCAACGGCCTGCACGAATACCGCCTCGCCTGAATTTCCTCCCCAACACCGAACCCATGCACCAGCCCGAGCTATTCAATGAACTGCCCAGCCACCCAAGACCCAAGAAACGAGCCCGCTTCACCCGCGCCACACCGGCTCCTGCAAAGCCGGGTTACACCCTGGAACACTACAGCGCTCCTACCGCAAAAGAGCGTAAGGACCCCACGTTGCGCAAACTCAACGCCGCCTGCCGCCGGTTCGGTGTCCTCGGCACCGAGTGGGACGCCAGCACCCGGATCTGCCGCGTCCTCAGCGGGCCGACAAGCTGGGATTAACCCGACCCTGCAATTCCTTTTGATCGCCCTCGCCGCCATCGGCATCACCTGGGCGGCCTTTGCCTGGTTTATCCGGGAAGTTCATTACCCGCAATATCTGGAACAACGCCAACAACACCTCCGCCATGACTAATCCTGACGCCCACACCAAGAAATTCCACGCTGCCGCCAATGAGTTTGTCACCAAGAACCCCAGCGCAAAAGAAGCCCTCGCTGTCGTGCCCGCTCATTATCAGGAGGAGGCAATCATGCTTATGAAGATTGGTTTCGCTGCCGGATGGATGCGTGGCGTTGAAACCTTTGCTGAAGAGATCCTGCCAACCCGCAATTGAAATGACCGCACCTGCCAGCACCATCACCAATTCCCCCTGTGAATCCATTCCCGGCCTTGGGGTTGACCTCGAAGTGTTCCGCTCCGGCGACATCCACGTCCACCCTTACAAAGATCACGGGCGGGAGATGCTGCCTTCCCTCATTCTCAGCCGGGAACTCGATCGCTACCTGCTGACCGAGCAGAAAGAGCAGGGATTCGGGATGAACGGCCACACGGCCGCCGGCGCCATCCGGGCCGCGATTGGCGCCGCCGCCTATGCCCTCGGGGTCAGTGAGCATGAGCTTTGGTGGGGCGAGCAGTTCCTCGCCCGCAATTTCCCGGAACACACGCTTTCCCGGGAAGAAGACCTCATCGCCAACGCCCTTTAACCCTTTCACTAGCCAGACCAGTGGATACCACGGACCAACCGATCGTGTTCGACAATGAGGCAGGACCACTCATTCCTGGTAACCCAAGCGTCGCGCCCTTGGCCTCAACGACGGAAGCGCCACTCACCCCCGAGGAAGAACAAGCCATCCTCGACGAGTTCAACGGCTACCCCCGCCGCCATTTCGATGCATGGGTGGCCGAGTCTCTCCCCAACTGCGACGCCTACACCCGCAGCCACCTTTACGAAGCCTACATGCAGGGGCGCATTGATGAGATCCGCCACCTGAAGAACCGCAGCATTACCCGATGAAAACAGAAGCCCTTACGGAAGCTGAAGTCAGCATCCACCACCCTGAAGCTGAAGCGCCCCTGGCGCCCGCTTCTCCGCGCCACGTCCCGATGAAACCGCTCCCCGCCGAAATGGAGCAGGTCATCATGGGCGGCGATCTCAAACCGCTCACGTCTGCCCAGCGCGTGCTCTACGTGAACCACGTATGCCAAAGCCTGGGGCTTAACCCGCTGACGCGCCCCTTTGATTACATCGTCCTCAACGGCAAACTCACTCTCTACGCCCGCAAAGACGCCGCCGACCAGCTCCGCAAGCTCCACGGTATCAGCATCGTGAAGATCGAGCGCGAGGACCGGGGCGACATCCACTTGGTCACTGCCTACGCTCAGGACCGGGAAGGGCGGCGAGACCAGGCCATTGCCGCCATCAACCTCAAGGGGGCCAGCGGCGAAGCCCTCGCCAACGCCTACATGAAGGCCGAAACCAAGGCCAAGCGCCGCGTGACCCTCTCCCTGGCTGGCCTCGGGTTCCTGGACGAATCGGAAATGGATTCCGTTTCGCACGTTGCGCCTGTCGCTGAATACTCGGTGGAGGACGTGACCCCGGCCTCGCCAATCACCCGCACCCGCGAGGAACTGGATGCCTTCGACCGCGAGGGGGCCATTCGCATGATCCGCGGTGCCCTGAGCCAACTGACCCCGCACGGGGAGGATGACGAGATCCAGGAAGCGTTTTTGGCCCTTGGCGTGCAGGGGGTTTCCGAGTCGTGGGAGAACGCTCCCGACAAGGTTCTCCGCTACGCCACCACCGAGGGCGGATGGATGAAGATCCACGCCACCATCAATCAAATCCGTGAAGAACGCACCCGTGAGTGACACCGTGATTGACCCTCGGCTTTTGGCCGGCACGATTGAGCCCGAAACCCCGCGCTCTGAAGTGGTGGCGGATCTGCCGATGCGCGACTACCGCGCTCATGCCGGGTTTGCCCCCTCAGACATGAAATGGGCCGACCTCGCCCATAAACGCCAGGGCGTGCGGGGCCATCCCCTTCGCCTGATCGAGCGGCTGAAAGACCGCATGGCGGGCAAATCCGAAGCCTCCACTGAGGCGCAGGAAGATGGCAGCCTTTATCACACGCTCGTCTTGGAGCCGGAGTTGTTCACCCGGGATTACATCGTCGTTGATAAGCAGGTCGAGCAGGAGTTGGTGCAACTGGCCATCAAGCGCAAACTCTACCAGGCATACAGCCCGCACCTGACCGAAGCCAAGAACTGGGTCAAGGCCAATGGCCGCAAACCCAACGGAGCGGAACAGGCCGCCATCCTGGCCGAAGCCAACGCCCGCAAAGCGGAGGAAGTCGAGTTTCATTCCCGCCTGACGGAATTCGTGGAGTGGCGCGAGCAGCAGGCGGCGGCCGGGAAAACGGTGGTCTATGGCGGCACGGTCCAGAAATACCAGGAGATGGCGGATGCCCTCTACACCCACCCGCTCAACCGGGACGTGGCCGCCTACTTGCAGCACATCCGGCGCAAGGCCCAGGTCGAGGCGAGCGTCTTCTGTGTCGCTCAGATCCGGCGGCCAGGCGACCGCATCATCCAGGTGCAACTGAAGGGCCGCCCTGACTTGATTGGGGGTGGCGATGTCCTCAACCTGAAAAGTGCGCTTTCCATCCAGGCCAACGATTTTCAGGAATCGGCCGCCAAGTGGGATTATCCCTTCAGTGAAGGGGCCTACGCCCTCATGCTGGAATGGCTCGGTCGCCGCCCGGATCGCGTCGGCTACCTGGCCCAGGAGAAAGAGCCGCCCTACTTCGCCCAGGTTCACTGGCTCCCCTACGAGTGGCTCAACTACGGCGCCGTGCGCTTCCTTACCGTTCTCAAGCAGTTCATCCACTGCTACGACACCGGGGATTGGTGCCTCAAAGACTACAACGGCGACATCGACCCGAAGAACCCCAACGGCTGCGGCTTTGTCCTTCAGCATCCAGTCTGGATGGATAACGCCGTCAAGCAATGCCCCGACCTTCTCGAACGCACCCCATTCTGACACCATGACACCACTCATCCGCATCATCGGCATTGACCCCGGAGCCTCTGGCGGCATCGCCACCCTTCATCTTGGCGATGGCCAAATCACCGGGTATCAAGCCACCAAACTCCCCGAGACTGAGCGTGACATCTGGGACTTGTTATGGAGGATTGTCTTTTGGGACGCAATCGACCACGCCGCCCCTGGTGGATGCGTGGTTCTGGAAAAGGTTGGCTCCATGCCGGGGCAAGGCGTTTCCAGCACCTTCAAATTCGGCCAGTCGTACGGGATGTGCCGCGCCTTCGGGATCGCCCTCGGCGTGCCGCTGCATGAACTGGCGCCCAGCGTCTGGCAGAAGGCCCTTGGATTGAACGGCAAGTTTGCCAGCAAGACCGAGCGCAAGAACGCCCACAAGGCCCGGGCGCAAGAGCTATTCCCGCAAGCCAAGATCACCCACGCGACGGCTGACGCGCTGCTCATCGCTGAAGCTTTCCGCCGGCTCAATTTCTGACCCTCTCTCTTTTTTGACCGCACACCCTAACCGTAACCCCGAATCTTGTGTTGGTATGGACAATCCCTTTCTGCTACCCTCCGCCGATCTGGCGGGCTACCTCATCCTCAACGACCGGATGCGCGGCGTCTCATCCTGCGGCAACTACCTGGCCGAGTTTGAGGCTGACCTGATCCACGTCTGGATGCCCTCGGCGCACTTGGCGGAACAACACGGGGCCTTCACGCCCTGCGAGTTCCTGGAACTGTTCGCCGCCGTCCAGTGGCAACCCTACGTCTTCAACCGGGAAGCGGCCTAGTCCTATCCTAATTTTCGGATAGTTTGACCTAATTTCGCATGCTTTCATGCCTTTTCGCATAACTTGCCACGTAGTATTATTCTCCACTATTTAGTATGACAATAGACCCTCACAGTGCTACTATTGACGAAGCCGTGCAGAAGTATCTCACGCCTAAGCAACTGGCCGAACGGTGGCAGGTTTGCGCAAGCTCCATTTTCAAAATGCAGCAGGCAGGCCGTCTCCCCGTCCACAAGTTCGGCAAGTCCACGCGATACGCCTTGGAGGACATCCAAGCCATCGAGGCCGAAGCGCGGCAATCCTAACCCTAGACCCCAACTGTGCCGGTATGGCAAAGCGATTCATCGACACCCAAATCTTCCGTAAGCCCTTCATCAAGGGCCTCGCCAGCCACCACAAACTTTTGTGGTTCTACCTGCTGGCTGAATGTGACCACGCCGGCATCTGGCAGGTTGAACTGGACGTGGCCAGTATGCGCCTGGGCCAGGACTACGACGAGCAGGAATGCCTGCAAGCCTTTGGCGACAAAATCCAACCCATCTGCGGCGGCACCAAGTGGTTCATCCCGGATTTCTTGACCTACCAGTACGGCGAGGAACTGAACCCCAAGGTCAAACTACACGCCTCCGCGATCGCAATTCTGCAAAAGTATGGCCTCCATTTTGCCGTGAAGGCAACAGTTAGCGAACAGTTAGCTAACTGTTGCCAAACAGTTCCACAAACACTTCCAGTAACTGTTCCAGTAACAGTTAAGGATAAGTACAAGGATAAGGAAAAGGAAATAGAGGAAGGGGTGCAGGGGGAACCAAGCACGGTCACAGCCAGCCAGCCCGCCAGCGTCGCCATCAACCCGCTCGCCGCTCAGGCTGCTGACATCGTGGCCCTCTACCGCCCGATCCGGCAAAGCCACGAGTTCGAGGCCCAGCAGATCGTTTTCGGCCTGCTGAGTGAGGGTGAAGACCCGGTTGCCATCAAGGCCGGATTGCTTGCCATCCGGGAGCAAGTGGCCAAGTGGAGCCCCGCTTACCGCGACCGCTACGCCCCAACCAGCGCCACGTTTTTCCGCAACCGGCGATGGCTGGACGACCCGGGAAGCTGGGTTGAGAAATCCGCCAAAGCT
>CAZBOT010000065.1:0-10006 GCA_964493575.1 uncultured Candidatus Saccharibacteria bacterium
CCTACGCTTTTAATCAATTGATAGAGGGGAGGAGATACAATCCCTATATTGGAGTTAGCATTATTGGAGGCAACTCATGAGATACGCGATCTATCCCATTAATCCCCGTAAGAGTTACGGGATTACTATCGGGAGCCGAGTAAAGCCGGATTCCGAGCTCCGGGAGACGATCCGGAGCCAAATTGATCGAGCTATGGGAGCTTTCGAGAGGGAGGAGAATCAAAGCCATAGGATAGCTATCCTCCCCGATTGGGATACGGCCGAATCCGGGCTCCCCGAGGCTCCTCCCTCTTTGGAATCGAGAAAGCAATATCTCATTTTTGCTCTCCTCTATTCCCCGGATCCCGGCTCGGCCGAATCGCTCTCGGGAGCGGAGATAGAGTTCTATCGGGAGGAGCTCGGGCTCATGCTCGAGGGAATCCTCGGGAAAACTCGGGCCGCTCTGGTACTCCTCCGGGATTGCACAGTATCCGTAATCGAGGCAGATAAGAGCGATCCCTTTCTGGCATGGGATACTCCGGGATATATCGATATCGAGGATACTCCGGAAAAGAGATGGGGATAATCCTATGAGATACGCGATCTATAAAATCGAGCCTCAATTAAGCTATCTTATTACGATCTCTCCCCGGAGTAAGCCGGATTTGGATTTTCGGGAGAGAGTTATAACGGCTATCGATTCGGCTATGGGCTCCCTCGAGAGAGAGCCGAGCCAAGCTCATAAAGTGGCGATAATTCCCGAGGAGGAGATCTCCGAGAGTAACGGGAACCTCTCTCCCCATGAGCCCGGGATCCCGGGGATTCCCTATCTCAAAGAGGGAGCCCAATACCTCATTTTCGCTCTCCGTAAGAGCTCCGGGGATTCGGCCGAATCAGAGAATATCCGGGAGCTCGAGGCTTATCGGGAGGAGCTCGAGGCTATGTTTAGCTTACTGGACTCCGTTAGAATCGGATTGGTACTCCTCCAAGATTGCTCCGTTAATGCGATCGAGACGCAAAGGAGAGAGGCTCCCCGGGATACTCAATATGAGAGAGCCTTGGAGCGGCATAGGAGAGCGGTATTATGAGATTCGAGGCTATCGGGATAGACGAAAATTCCCTCTATAACTTTTTCATAGGTACAAAAGAAAAACCGGATAGTGATATTGAGGATCTGATTAAGGAGCAAATCCGAGCCGCTATGGAGGCTCTCGGCCGGGAGCCCGGTTCCTATTCCGTTATCATTGGCCAAGCGGATCGGGAGGAGCCCGAGGAGTCTCCCTTTCCCTCCTTGGGCCCGGGCTCGGATTATATCCTCTTTGCTATCCGGAGGAGTTCCCGGGGAGAGGGATACTCGGCCGAATCTATGGAAACTCGGGATCTCCTCGAGCTACAAAAGCAATGGGCTAAAATGATTATTCCTCCGGAGGATTCCCGGATCGCTCTGGTACTCCTCCAAGATTGCTCTCTCGGAGTCATAATATCGGGGAGAGTTCCGATAGTCTCAATAGTTAGCGGTTATGATCGAGCTACTCCCTCGAGGAGATCCTCGAGATATCGGAGGAGTTAGGGAGCATGAGATTCGAGGCTATCGAGATAGAGAGAGATTCCAAATATAGCTTTATCGTAGGAACGGTCGAAAAGCCGGATAACGCTCTTAGGGATCGAATTCGGGAGCAAATCCGGGAGGCTATGGAGGCTCTCGGGAGGGATCCCGATTCCTATTCCGTCTCTATACTCCAAAATGAGGAGCCCGAGGAGGCCCGGGATAAGGCTTATCCAGAGCTCCAAGGCTCCCGGAATTATCTCCTCTTTGCCATGCTCCGGAGCTCCAATTCGGCCGAATCCCTATCGGCTCGGGAGCTCGAGGAGCAAAAAGAGGAGATCGCTCGGGGAATCTTTCCTCCCCGGGAATCCCGGATCGCTCTGGTACTCCTCTATGATTCGAGCCTCGGGATCATAGTAACCAAAATGCCGAGCGGAGCAAGAGTTATCCGTTATATCTAGGCTCCCCTATCGACTCGGGGAGAGGATAAGGTTATGAGATTCGAGACTATCGAGCTACTCCCCTATATGAGCTATAGCTTTATTATCGAGACTCGGGAAAAGCCCGATCAAGTTCTCAAAGAGCGGATCCGGGAGCAAATAGGGGAGGCTATGGAGGCTCTCGGGAGGGAGCCGGATTCATACTCTGTGACAGTAAGCCAAGGCTCCGAGGAGAACTCCGGAGAGCGGGAATTCCCCGAGCTCGGCAAAGGGAGGAACTATCTCCTCTTTGCTCTCCGCTCCTCGGGAGATTCGGCCGAATCGGAGCTCTCTCCCCGGGAACTCGAGGAGGAGAGAGAGGAGTTAGCTCGAGGGATATTCCCTCCCCGGGATTCCCGGATCGCTCTGGTACTCCTCCAAGATTCGGCCGTATCCGTTATCAAGAGCGATTATTCCTCCTCGGGGATCTTTCTATAGGGCTTAGGGCTCTCCTCCAAAGAGCCTCCTATACCAAGGGAGGCTCCTCTCCTCGAGCTTGGCAGTAAGCCGGGAGAGCTCTAATTCGGCCGCTCTCCGAGCCTCCCTCTCCGTCTCGAGTTGCTCCCTCTCCCGATCGAGTTCCTCGAGCTTGGCAGTAAGCCGGGAGAGCTCCAATTCGGCCGCTCTCCGAGCCTCTCTCTCCGTCTCGAGCTCCTCCCTTTCCCGCTCATGCTCGGCCGAGAGCCGGGAGAGTTGGTACTCATAGGGCCGGAGAAAGAGCTCGATTTGATTCGAGAGATCGAGCCGAGCCGGGAGCTTGGTACTCCCCTCCTCCGGGGATTCGGCCGCTTGGAGAGTCTCCTCCTCCGGGATATCGAGCTCCTCGAGGATCTCTCCCGAGGCTATCCTCGGGATAATCTCGGAGATTTTCATTCCCCGCTTTTGGAGGATCGAGGCCGTCTTAAGGATACGGATATCCCGCTCCGTATATCGCCGCTCGGCTCCGGGCTCGGGATTGGCAAAGGGAGAGAGGTAAGGCCCAAAATGATCGGCTCGGCTCCAAGTTCTGACAGTATTCGGAGCTTTGCCGATAAGCTTTCCCGCTTTCGTTACTGGATAAGTCTCGAGGGATTCCATAGGAGCATGATACCAGAATCCCGGGGATATCGTAAAGCTCCCGATTCGGCCGAATTCGAGAGCATGGCTTAGGATACGGATTCGAGCGGAAAAGGGCTCCTAGGCCAAATTTGGAGCCTCTCCGGGGATTCTAGGAGCGATCCTCGGATTCGGATAATCCCGGAGAGTTCTCCCTCCAAGCCCGAGGCCGGCTCGGTTTTCCCTCGGGAGCTCTGGACTCTCCCGGGATTCCCTCGGGATTCCCTCGAGGTTCCCGGAGCTTATCGAGATTCCCTCGAGATTCCCCGGGAGCTCCGAATCTTGCTATTGGTTCCCAATGGATATATAATTCCCTTACCAACTAAATAGGCTCCCCAATGAGGGAACATTGAGGAGCCTTACCAATCCCGAATTGAGCTCGGGAGAGGCCAAAGGAATTATATCCAGTAAGCCGACTCCTTACCTCTTTTCGGGGAAAGGAGTTTTTTATTGGTTCCCAATAATCAGAGAGGGATCCTTTCCCATAGTCACATAGCTAAGGATCCCTCTCGAGGAGATATCTTCCAATGTCCGATGTTAAGCGATTCTTTACGGGGAATCAAGAGGAGCGATCCGGCTCCTCAAATGTAGTTGGCGGGATTGGCCTATGGATTCTCCATTTGGTCATGTTTACCTTTGCGATCTATTCCGGAGCTCATGGGATCAATGCCTCTCTCGGCTATGCGGGATCCTCGAATTTTGCCAAGATCGCCCAAATTATCGGCATAGTCTCTATTGAGGCAGTACTCATAGGGATCTATTTTGCTTTCCTTAATGGCAAGATTACGGGAGCGGCTCAAACGATTGTAGCCGGGATTACGTTTATCTTTGGCTTTGCTCTGGCATTAACGGGGATCGTAGCAGATTCCCAAATCAACTCCGGAGCTCCCCTCTCCGAGGAGATCGTATTCTACTTAACTTGGGGATTACCTATTGCTCCCGGGCTTATGTCTCTCGGAGCTCTCCTTATTCACGTATTGGATCCCCATACGCTCCAATATCGCAAAAAGGATCAACAAAAGAGAGAGCTCGAGGAGCTTAACTTTTCGGCAAATCTGGCAATTGAGAGAGCCCGGGCCGAGGAGGAGATCTCCAAAAAGGGCTTACAATTAATGTCTCGGCAAGCGGTTTTCCGGGAGCTCGAGAGTATTTACCAATCGGCCGAATTCCGGGAGGCTATCAAGAGAACGGCTATCGACAGAGCTCCCGAGCTATTCTCCGAGGCCGGGATCTTGGTTGATCGCGTTACAATCCCCGGGGATACTGCCAGAGCTCCCCGATATGCCGAGCCCGAGCGGGAAAGAGTTCCCTCCTCCAATGGGCATAACGGAGGAGGAGATCCTTTTTTACGATAAGGCCCGAAAGAGGAGCTCCCCGGGATTCGGCCGAGATTCCCGAGGAGCTCCTCGAGACGGCCGAATCTCGGATCTCTGCCACTACGGGATATCTCTCCTATGCCACTACGGGAGCGGCCGAATCCCCGGGCTCTGCCACTACCAAAGGAACCGGCTCGGCATGGCTCCGGGAGTCGACTCGAGCCGAGGCCGGGAGCTCCGATGATCGGCCGAATTCCTCGGGCTCTGCCACTACGGGAGCCACTACGGGAGGAGCCTCGATTCGGCCGAGTTCTCCCGAGTCGACTCGGGCCGAGCCTCGGAGCTCTGCCACTACCAAAGGATCGGGCTCTGCCACTACGGGAGCCACTACGGGAGGCCCGAGGAGGGAGCTCTCTTGGAGGCTCGAGATCAATCGGAGAAAGGGCTCGGATAATGAGTACTGGTATCATTGGATCTATCGGCTTACGCTCCCCAATGGAGAGCGGAGGAGCCGTTATGGAGGCTCTCTCGATAGACTCCCCGATCCGAGTCGATTAATCCAGTACAAAAGGAACTCGAAAAAATACGCTCGGAGGAATCATGCCAAAGAAACATAGTAACGCGGGAATAGGCCCGGATAATTGGCTCTATATTGCTAGTCATGCTCTATCCCTTTTCCGGGAGGAGGGAGGGCTCTTTATTTTACGGCCGGGAGAAAATGGGATTACAATCGAGCTCCCGGGGATACTCCTCGGGGATCCTCGGCTTAATGCCGAATTCTCGAGCTCGGCCGAATCGGAGGAGGTTCTCTCCCATGCCAGTAACGAATAAAACGAAAAGCCAAGGAGCCTCATTCCGGAGTTGGTTCTCCGAGGCCAATACGATCCTCGGGGATATCCTCGGGCTCTCCGCTCTGGATATGGAGGATTACCTTTGGCGGGATGACTTTGAGAGCGATCTAACTCCCAAGGAGGGGATCGAGGGAGCTCTCGAGTATTGGGAGGAGGATCCTCTCTTTGCCTCCATTGCCGAGGATATGCGGGATAAGCTCGAGGCCTATGAGCCGGATCCCGGGCCCAAGGCCAAGCCCGAGGCAGAGCCCGAGGAGTACCATTGGCTTATTTTTGATCCTAATACCAAGATCGCCCATTGGCTCCGGGAGGATCGGCCGCTATGCGGGATAGAGCCCGGGGATAATTGGAGCTCCCTCAAATGGACTCGAGCTTATTTTCTCGAGCCCGAGATCGGGGAGGATTATTACGGCTCATGCTCCATATGCCAGAGCAAGATCCGGGAGGAGGCATTATGAAAAAGATAGGAGGCTTTCTATTCGAGGTAGTTCTCCGGGAGCATTTGGCCCATAACCATTTTCCTCCTATAAGCTCGATATTTGTTCCCTCGGCTCTCGAGGCTATCGAGAAAGCGGATTCCGGGGATACGGAGAGCCTTATAGAGCTCCTCAATGGGCTCTCTCTGCCAGTAAGCCAAATAATCGAGGAGCTCCATTTGGAGGATTTTCTCGGGATAGAGGAGGGAGAGAATTCGGCCGAATCGGAGGAGGCAGTATGAGTCAAGAGCCCGGGGATCATACTTGGAGCAATGCCGAGACAAAAGCCATTGCCTATTATCTCTTTGAGTTTGCGGGAGAGACTCTCGAGGAGATCGGGGATATAGATTCCTTTTTCGATTTTCTATCCGAGGAGGATAAAGAGCTCTTTCTAACGGAGATAGAATCTCTTAGGCTCTCCGGGATGATCCCCGAGCCGGATCCGGATATGGGATTCGAGGAAAATCTCGAGAGAATCTTTCCCGGAGCCCGGGTTAAGTACTCGGCCGGGAGACTCCGAGAGATATTCGAGGCTCAAATGGAATTAGGATCGGCTCCTATTCTATGGGAGGCCGGGATATTGATAGGAGCCTCCCTTAAGTACCAAGAGGGAGAGCGGGGAGCCTCGATAAATGAGGAGGATCCTATACGGGAAATAGAGCTCCCCAAGCCTGAATTTGGGCTCCTCCTCGAGCTCTTTTTGTTGGCTCTGGATAGAGTCAATTGGGAGGAGATAGTATCCGTATGGCTCGAGAGCCGAGCGGATTCCGAGGAGGATTCGGCCGAATGAGCTCCGAGAGTCCAGAGGATCCGAGCTTTCGGGAGTTCCTCGGCATATGTGATCCGGCTCTCCTTATGCTCTTGGGAGAGTATGTAAGCCGACTCGATAAGGGAGAGGAGCCCATACGCTCGATCCGGTTCCTTATCTCTCTCGAGTCTATGGAGAGGCTCCGGGGAAAGGAACCGGAAAAGGAGTTCTCCCGAGGCTTACGGGAGCTTTGGCCTATGATCTCGAATATGGTATCTCGATATTCTAAGCTCCTCGATTCGGCCGAATCGGAGCCCGGGCCCGGAGAGGAGGCAGTATGACAGAGCATATAGTTAAACTCATTGCCGATTTTTGTACTGGTATCTATTTTGGGGAGGATGACTCCGGGATCTCTCCCGTTATCCGTAAGATCGAGGGAGAGCTCGGAGTACTATTCGAGGGAGCGGATTTTATCCCCTATTCGGATCTCGGGCTTAATCGGGAGCTCGGCTTTTACCAGATCTCCGCTTTCCCGGGATATGAGAATGAGAGCCTCCTCTATTCGGCCGAGGGAGTTATCCTCTCCTTGGGAGAGGTAGTAATGACTATCGGCATAGAGGAAAAGCTCGAGAGAGCCCGGATATCCCCGAGGGAGTATCTATCGGGCTTAATTGGGCGATATTCTCGGGGAGATTGGGGATCCTCTGGATATTGGAGGGATATCGAGGTAACAGATAAGGAGCTCCAATTCGGAGCTATGGAGACTTCGGAGGATAGTAAGCTTAATTTGATCGGAGCTCTTACGGGAATCAATCGGCTCCTAGTCTCCTATGAGACGGAGGAGATCGGGAGGCTCTGGATAGTAACAGAATCGGATCGCTCCGTTACTACAATCCTCCTCCCCGAGGAGTACTAATGAGGTTCTTTGATTTTCTCCGAAAATGGGGAGCGATTCCCAAGGAGGCCGAGGGCTCTATTATCTTTGATGCTACGGAGATAGCCTCGGAGCTCGATAGAGTCCAGAGAGCCGATCCCGGGAGCTATCCCCGGGAGTCTTATGGGATCTGTGCCCCTCCTTTCCGGGATAGATATTTTTGGATCGAGGCTATTACTCGGCTTAATCCGGAGGATTACGAAAGCCCGGGAGATCTGGCAGATATGCGGGATCTCGGCTTTGAGCCCGAGGAGGTTCTCCGGAGAGTAAGGGAATCAAAGGATAATGAGGTAGCTCGGGGAGCCCTATGTATAGCTCGGGATTATCGGGAATCGGAATCCGGGAGACGTTATCGGGAGGCCGGAGAGGATTATGATAATGGGAGATGGATCCTCGAGGTATACGGATTTTCGGCCGTATATAAGCCCGGGGAGCTAACTCCGAGGAACCTTATCCCGCTCTCGGCTCGGGCTTTTGTGATCATTGGCAGAGACGGAACTCTCCTCTCCGATCCCGAGAATACTATTATCGAGTCCTATGAGGAGGATCCCGAGGCTCGAGTACTCTCGGCTCATGGGCTTACCAATATGCTCCCTTTTACGCTCTTGGCTCTCTCATTCCTCCATAGGAGAACCGAGGTAGATTACATTACTCCGAATCGGCTCGAGCGTAAGAGAGCGGCTCGGAGCCTCGGCAATAGGAGCGGAGCCGAGGATCTCCGGGATTACTATATGCTCCGGATTAAGCCTCATACGGAGCGGGATTCTCCCATTACGGATATCTCCCAAATTCGGCCGCTCGGAGCTCCCAAGGGAGGAGATAAGAGAACTCATTCCGTTAGAGGGCATTTTCGGAGAGTTCCCGATTCGGGCTTATTCGGCCGAGGCTATAACGCGGGAGAGCTCCTTTGGATCCCGGATCACATGAGAGGGGAGGGAGCTCTCGGAGAGGTAAGTAAGGGATATAAGATATCCAAGGAGTAAGCATGGGTCATAACGCAAAGCCCGGAGGAGCGGGATTCTATCCAGTATTGGGAACCGGGCTCCCTTATGGCTCCGAGGCAGTAATCCCGGTTCCCTATGGAGCCGAGACGGAGAGAGAGGCTCGGCTTTGGGATATATGGAGAGACGATCTCGGCCGTTACCTTTGGCTCTCTGGACTCCCCGAGGGAGGGGAGACTATTCGAGACGTTAGCAGAGCATGGGAGGCAAATGATCATGGATAGCCTAGATTCGAGGCTCGAGGCAGTAACTCCCGGGAGCCGATTGGTATTCCAAAAGCCCGGAGGGAGAGTATTCCATTTAATCCAAGCTCATTCCGGGAATTGGGTTAGCTCCTATTGCTCGGGAGAGAAAGAGTTCCTCTCCTATGAGCGGATCCCCGCTTGGAGGGAGATTCCCCAAGGCTCCGAGGAGGAGGCTCCGGGAATCTGTAAAGCGTGCCTTAAGGCATTGGAGGAGAGTCTCGAGGAGCTCCCGGCTCTCTCCGAGTTCCCAGAGATCGAGATTCCGTTTTAGTTCCTCGAGGAGCCCGGGCTCTTACTGCCAGAGCTCCCCGAGGGGATAGGGGGGATCAAATCTCTGGAATCCTCCCTCTATATAGCCGGGAATCCATTTATCCCGGGCTTTATTCCCGGAGCCGATATTCGGCCGTTTTTGGAGAGTCCAGTATGAGCCATAGGGAGACAATATGAGCCAACATGAGACGGATACGGCCGAATCTCCGGAGAGCTTGATTCGAGTATGGGATCTCCTCCTTGATCATTGGCTCGAGGAGGCAATAACGGAGAGCCCGGATTCGGCCGAAAATAGGGAGGGCTCCCCAAATAAGCCCGAGAAAATCCGAGCCGGCAGAGCTCTAACTAAGGATAGCTCCCCACTACGGGAGGAGGCTCCCTCGGCCGAATCTGCCAGAGAGCCCGGAGGAGAGCATGAGCTTTAATGCCGAGAAAAGCCGGGAGCTCGGCCGAGAGATAGGAGCCAAGGCCAAGGCTTGCTTTAATAACGCTTTCCGGGCTCTGGCAGAGCTCCCCGGTTCCTCCTATATCGAGGGATACGCGATTATCGGAGGAGCCTTGGTTATAGAGCACGCTTGGATCGAGTACCAAGGAGAGACAATTGATCCGACTCTCCCCGAGGGAGCCGGGGAATACTTTCCGGGATTAAGGTACTCCCAAGCGGAGCTCCTCGAGGCTCTGGCAGAGATCCCGGAGCTCCCGATATTCTATCGATTCGGATGGGGAGGCCAAGAGAGCCCGAGCATGAGGGAGGCCAATCGGAAAGTATGGGCCCGTATGGGAGTAACGCTCCCTCATATCCCCGGGCTCGATTCGGCCGAATCGGGGAGCTCCTAGATTCGGCCGAGTTTCTCCTCTGGACTCCGCTCGAATTCGGCCGAGTCGACTCCTCCGGGCTCGGGCTCGAAAATCGCTCGAATTCGGCCGAGCTCCCCGTATAACCTCCTCTCCCTCCCCTTTCCGCTCCAAGGCTCCTATTTTCCGCTCTGCCAAGCTTACGGCCGAATAAGGGGCCATATTCCCTAAAATTCGGCTTATAGTGCTATTGACTCGGAGCCCGGAGTCG
>CAZBOT010000066.1:0-9853 GCA_964493575.1 uncultured Candidatus Saccharibacteria bacterium
AAATTTAAACCTTAAATATTTATTTGAACGATAAAGACTATGAAGGGTGTGATTGCTATGTTTTTGATAACAATAGCATTATTCACTGTTTTCTTTACACTCGATGTCTATAACCGCAATTATATAGCAGTTCTATTAGCATTTGACATGTGTTTTATGTTCGTGTATCTTGTGGCCAAGATAAAAACACTAGAGTACATGACAAAAAGTTACAATATGGAACATAAGAAAAGGATGGAGCTGGAACAGGAATTGCTTAAGGAGCTCGACCTGTCAAACACCATAATAACGAGGAGTAAATCGGCCCCGCTTGGTCATGCTTTTGGAAAGCGTGTTGCGAAGCGTATCTCTGATGGTACTTGATTTAAAGTAAAAGCGCAGTTTACGCCCGCAGCAAAGACAGCATATATCATCGCAGTCATAAAAGGCCCGCTCGCATGTACCGCAGTACTTACATTCATTGCCTTTAATACTCCAGTAGGCACGTTTTGAAGTTTTGTATTTTGTCTGCTTTAAACACTCTTCATTACAACTATAAAAGCCCATGCTAGTTATTGTCTATTTTCTTTAAAAGCTCTTCCGTCAATATTTAATTACACCAACGATTAATTAAATTTTCTTCCATCGACTCAGCATCTTTTGACTGCTTCCTCGCTTCAACTAGAAGACCTTGTGAACCGTAAGACGAAATACGGCCCCGATTAGCCAAATTAATAACGGCATTATCATCCCTATCAATCTGACCAATACAACAATTTCCTAATCTTGTATATTTGTCATATTGGATTCTCTCTCCACATCTATGACATTTACTTGAAGAACCATAGGTATTTTTTACATCTAAATTAACTACAGAAATTCCTAACCAATTACATTTGTATTCTATTTGTCTTTTTAATTCCCCATAATTCCATGAGTTCATTTTACCTCTAAAATTTTTACCTTGGCCATTTCCTTTTTTATACAACTTTCTTATATCTCCTATATTTTCAAAAACTGGAATTTGTTTTGATTTATCTATATTATCAACTATCTTTTTTGAAATTCTATGTAAGATTTGTTGTGTTTTATTCTTCCTTCTCTGTCCATACTTTGAATAAATCTTCTTTCTGATTCGATGGTCATTTCTTTTAAATGATGAATATATTGATCTCGTATTTTTATTAATTCTAACTATTTTTGATAGATCATATCTCTTAATTTCATCTTCATTTCCTATAGTTATATTTCTAAGATTCCTATCTATTCCAACGAAATTTGTAGTATGTTCATTTCTAACCTGTACTTCTTTCTTATAAGAAATACAAAGTTCGCCAGAACTTGTGATAGTAAAAGAACATATCTCTACTTCAGGATTAGATAATATCTTAATTATATAATTATTCAATGGTATTGATAATCTTTGTCTGGGTTTTAAAGGAATATCGAATAATCCATTTTTGAGTTCAAATCCATATGATGAAATTAAGAGTTTCTTGAATATATATGGAGTTTTTGTTTTGAATCCTCTCTTGATTGAATTTTTTCTATTTTTTAATATGCCAGAGGCTTTTGATATTGCATGAAGTATATAATATGTAATTATTTGATATTTTTGAGATAGATATCTATAACATTCTCTTGCAAGTTTGATATGATTATGAATATCTTTTTCTATACCTATCCTTATACAGTCATTAATCATTTTCCTAAAAGTTTCCATTAAATCATCAAATTCTTTGATCTGTATAGGTTGTTTAACAGTCTTGATTACTATCAATTTAGGTTCTGGCAATTATAGATTGATATTTAGATTATTTAAATATTTTTAATTAACTCGGATCGATCCGAGTTAAAAGCTCTTCAAATAAATCATACAATACATCTATTCTTTTTTCCAGATTATTGATTTTTTCTTCTAGTTTTAAAACATCTTCATGGTTGGCGACTACAAAATCTTTGGGACCTAATTCGGGGGCTTTAATATTCATAAATTAACTAAAAGACTAGAACTTAAAAAGATTAAGAATATGCCGATACTTTAGAATCAAATAATGGTTCGGTAGGTAATAGATATAACTTCCACGAATTATCAAACCAGTTAAAGAATGCATCTATAGGTATTTTTGTTTCTATACTTCCTATAAGATTTCTTAATGCTTTTTTATCTGAAACATATTGTCTTTTATTTGTTGTGATTATACTTTTAACATATTTACGTTCGATTTCGGGTACATTGAACTTTACAAGTCCATAATCTATCATTTCTTCAAATGTATGACTATGTTGTAATAAACTCATAATAAAACTAAATAGAAAGTAATATAAAAAGATTAACTTGATGGGTCGGTATCCGTGATACAGATATTAGATCCATCATCTATCTCTGGGAGTATTTCATCCACTATTGGTTTTTCTTCTGTACCGCCTTCATCTACTATTATATCACATGGTTGTGTAACATTTCCTCCTGTATTATTGATTGGTGGTACGATTACTGTGCCATTTCCATTAGTTCCGTTTACCACGACTACAGGTGGGATTGTAGTTTCATTTCCATTGGTAGAGTTAATTATGACAGGCGGGACTGTAGTGGTATCGTTTCCATCGGTGCCATTTATCACAATGACGGGAGGTGTAACGATCACAGTGCCATTATCCCCTGTTTCATTTATTACAGGAGGTATGATTACGGTATCATTACCTTCAGTTGTATTGGTAACTGGTGGTGTTACGATTATCGGTGGTTCTGTTTCATTACCGCCAGTTTCGTTTATTACTACAGGTGGTTCTACAACCGTCCCGTTATCTGGGGTCACTGGTGGTTCTGTAGGTTGTATCTGGTTGAAGAAATAGAATCCTCCAAAGATTGCTGCTAGGGCTATAATGATTGCGGCTACTATTCCGGCGTGCTTTTTTTCACTCATATCTTTAATCTACCTGATAGAATATTTAAGTCATTTATCTTCTTAACATTAAAATAAGCAGTAATCCTGCCCCGACTATTCCTACGGGCAGCATCCAGAGCGGGATCCCCGCATTTTCAATAGGACCTTCTATAGAATCGGGTAAAACATCGGAAACAGCCTGATTTGTCTTGGCCTTTAAATCACTAACGGTAGCCGTAACAGAAGCACCTGCGGTTACACCCGCCCCACCTGCACTTCCCGAAGCCTTAATCCCTGCTTTTCCAGTCCCAAAGATAGGTTGAAATATGGAAGCCGGTGTATTGGAACTACCGCTGGCCTGAGCCTTTTGAACACTTTTAGCAGAAGTTCCACCACCACTAGCGGTATAATCCGGATGCTTGGTTGAAGCAAGTTTGGCCCAATCAGCTTTTGCACCCTCACATGAAGTACCGTAACCAGTTACAAATCTACCACCGCTCTGGGCTATATATCTATAAAATCTTGAACTAGAATCGGGGTTTTTACATCCCTGAGTTACAATAAAAGAGTCGTAATGGCCGATTATCATTTTATTATCTTCTTCTTACTAATAATCCTAATACTAATAATCCACCTATACCAGCAATTATAGTTAGTCCATAATCCGGTAGGCCAGTTGATGATTCAAACTGACATGCAAGATTATTCCAATAACTTATAGGATCACCGCTTTTTGGTGGACCACATGATTTTCCAAGTCCTGTTTGCGGACTACCTCCTCCACTTGGAGTTCTACCGCTAGTAGGCTGTCTGTTTTGTTGAGAAGGGATTTTAGGATCATCATGGGCGGGCCCGCCTATGTCACCATAACATTTACCATCCTTACCATAGCGTCTGCAATAATCAGCCCTAGCAGCAGAACATGAATTTCCTATCCCAGAACCATCAATACCATTCCATTCATATCTTCCTTTACCTATTTCCATACAATTTGACTGTATCGTAGTGGCATAGCTTTGAAGAAAGTAATTTGGAGAATATTTTCCTATAAACATCTTAGCGAATCACCATTATAACAGCAATAATACCTACTGCGGCAATTCCAAGCATTGTTAAAGCGGGAGTAAGAGTGCCGGCGTTTGCTCCTATTCCGGCTCCAAGTTGTTGTCCAATATTCTGTAATCCAGTGTTAATTGCACTACCAGCAGCATGGCCGGCTTGATTTGCGGCAACAGGTATACCCTCTTGTATTGCACATCCATTTACACAAAGAGGATTCCACCAAGGACAGCTTTTCACACAGGCTTGGTATTTTTGCAGAGGAGTCTGGGTCGCATAAGAATTAGCAAATCCACCAATTATCATATCCTATCATGCAACTTTTTTATATAATAATTAATCTAAGACTATTATATTGTTAAGACATCAGGATTTCATAGAGCCGGCATTTCATGAGTTTGAAATACGTTACAATGATTTTAAAATGTGTGCCGATTTTAAGACTGTTGAATTACCCGATCCCAAGTTAGAAGAATTACTGGGCGGCTACGATATCAAGGTAAAAAAACATGGCAAGTACAGGAATTTCGATAGAACCATCTGTGTTGTCTCGGACACGCATAACGACATAGAAAGGTTGATGCTTCTTGTGAGGCTGTGTAACCGCTATCAGATACGACTGATGATTCACTGCGGCGATTTAATAGACCATGAGATAATATCGAAAATCTATCAAAAATATAAGGGACTATACATACTTACAATGGGCAACCACGACCGCAACTACAAGAGAAAAAGATTCTTTCAGAACTATTTCAAATATAACCATTCCAAGAAGGTGATGGTCTGCCCCTACGAAGCCCATATCAAGGTTTTTGATGAGGGGCGGATTTCATACACAAACAACGTGGGAAATGACGAAAGATTTCTGTCTCAAACAGCGCCGCATCTTTACTTCAGGGTTTATCACGGCGACAACTACAACCATTTATTCAAGATTATAAACGAACACAGCAATTACGATGTGTTTATCTACGGACATACACACCAGCCGGATTACAGAATGATTTCCTATGGCCGCCCCAAGATAATCTTGAACCCGAGTTCATTTAGCATAAACGACCAGATGAAATTTATGATACTTGGGGTCAATGATAAGAAACTGACAGATGTGATAAAAATCTCGCTTATCTAATCAAATACAACCAAAATCCATCAAATATAGGATCATCAGTTCCAACTGTAGATTTAGCCTGAATTCTTACCTCTCCTCTAAATGTTTTAAAAATATCTGGGATAGTAACATTATAATTAACGGTTCTACCTGATTTAAGTCCATCTTGTGCATAACCATTTTCAATTCTTATACCTTCAGAGTCTACAAACACTTGGGATGGATTTGCGTTGTTTATTATTCTTATGTCATGGATACCAGTTCCACTATTTTTATTCCAAAGTAATATAACACCTAGATTAGTATAACCATTACAATCAAGTGGTATGGGAAAACCATCATAAAAGGCTCCGAATATATCTGTATATGTAGTTCCTATGTTGGTTAATGGAATTTGTCTTGTAATTGAAATGACATTTTGGTCTGTTTTCCCACCGTATGATCTCGTAGTCCAGACATTAACTCCAAAGGTAGATAAATCTCCGGTAAGCACATTGGTAAATACCGAATTTGTGGATGGATTTGGAATCTCATCTCTATCAGTTCCAAAAAATACATTGTTACCTATGTGTATGTAAACCATATTATATTATCATCATACCTTTGTGATAAATTTATTTGTTAAAACTTTGGCTGATGATTGTGTCATTTCTATTGGACCGGGAGCCTGGAAAGAGATGTCTTGAGGGGTTTCTATGAATGATGCGTGGTTTGATACGGTAGCGTTATTTGTAGTGTTTGCCGTTGTGCCGTCGTAATAATAGGCCTTGTTAATTTGTATTGTCTGGCCAGATACGTTATGAAACCAGACTTCAAGGATTAAGACATCTCCTGTCTGACAAGTTACAGCAGAACCTGAAAAAGTTGTCACGTGACATCTTTCAACGTTTGTAGAAGTATGTTCGTCCACAGTTGCAGCGGTATTACCATCTAATATCGTCCCCACCTTTGATCCTCCACCTGAAGGTCTCCACACATAAAGATTCACATAAACAGTTTGGTCAGAACCACTTACAGGCCAATTAGCATTTAGATTTGATTCAAGAGTTGCAAAGTTGTAAGTCCAAGTATTTGCATTAATTGAAGTAACCCCCAAAAGTTCAGATACATATCTTGTCACATATATAACTCTAGGATTTCCAGCAGTATTCCATGTGTCATTTTTACTTAAAGCAACTTGAGAAGTGCCTATTGTGGTATTCATTGATTTGTTATCAGTTACCGGTGTAAAAATTATAATAGGATTGACACCGGGGACACCGGCTGCACTTGGGGTCAGAGTTGATTGTTCATCGTTTGGTAAAGTTCCTGATACTTGTGACGCTGCATCATGGAAATAGAGACGAGTTGCCATTCTAGGCGATCACTCTCCAGTAAATGATTACATTGTCTGTTCCAGATCCCGGTGCTGTAGTGAATGTTACTGTAATATTTGTCCCGTCAACTGTCCAAGTTCTGTTAATTGCATGAGATGAACAATCTATAAAAGCATAACCTGGTGTTGAACCAAGACCATGTGCTATTGTGAAAACTGTAGTTGAACCATTACCAGATGCTATAGCCTTTCCAGTTCTTTCTGAGTCGAGGCTAGCCCATTCCAAATCTGTGGCTCCAGAATTTGTCCTAAGTACCTGTAAAGCAGTTCCCTTTGCCTTTCTTACAAACTTTGTACCATTGTTTACTAACAGGTCACCTGTAGCCTGAGAGGTGGCAGTGATGGTATTGTCTGTGGTGTTGATGGTTTTATTAGTTAAAGTGTCTGTTGTGGCTCTGCCAACTAGTGTGTCTGTTGAAGTCGGTAATGTAATGGTGCCAGTATTACTAATTGAGGAAATGACAGGTGAAGTTAAAGTTTTGTTAGTTAGGGTTTGGGAGCCAGTCAAGGTTGCAACAGTGCTGTCTATGGCTATAGTTGCGTTTCCCCCAGCCCCACCATCTGTTAATGACAATCCGTTTCCTGCTGTTAATACTCTTTCTCCGGATAGTGTTCCATTTGTACTTAGAGTTAAATATGTGGCATCCGTAGGGGCGCCTCCAGCACTAAGGGTTGCCCATTCCAAGTCTGTTCCACCTGCGTTGACCTTGAGATACTGGTCGGCACTACCACGGGCAAACCTCACGAATTTAGTTCCGTTTGATTTGGCCAAGTCACCCGCTGCGGTTGAGGTGTCAGTTACCGTGTTATCTGTAAGATTTACCGTCTTATTGGTTAATGTCTGTGTAAAGGCGGCCATTGCAAATGTGTCGTTTCCCGTTAGTAGAGGCAGTGTTACCGTCCTATCGGCTGCAATATCCGACCCCGCAACAATATAAACATGGGATGCATTGGAGTCGCCTATATGTAGTCTGGATGTGGGGAAAATCTGGTTGAACGCGCCGAATGTGTTAGTTCTCGTTGTGAGTACAAAGTTGGATGAATCAGCTAGCTTTGTCGTGGCTATGGCGGCAGCACTGTTTATATCCGCATTAACTACCGAATCGGTCAGGGTAAGTTTGGAGTAAACGATACCGGCCGCGGCCTTTATATCCGCATTTTCAATGTTGGTGATACTATTTCCCGTACCGTCGGCATTGAAAGTTTTATTTGTAAGGGTGTCCGTTGTGTCCCGCCCTACCAGAGTTGTAGTTGCGGTAGGTAAGGTTACGGTTCCAGTGTTGCTTATGGAAGATATGACAGGTGCGGTCAGGGTCTTGTTTGTGAGAGTTTGTGTATGGGCTTCGGTAACGACTGTATCATTACCTGTTAAAAGTGGAAGTGTTAGATTACGGTTGGCACCTATGGCTGCCCCTATAATTGTATAAGCAAATGTATCAGCAGGATTATTGATTAAAAGACGGTTGTCTTTAAATACCTGATTAAAATCTCCAAATGAATTCGTTCTTGTTGTTAAGACAAAATTAGAACTATCAGCTAATTTTGTGGTGACAATACCCGCGGCAGCCTTTATGTCGGCGTTTTCTATGTTGGTAATTGTATTTGAATCGGCGTCTATTGTCTTGTTGGTTACGGTTTTGGTATTAGTTGTTGTAAGGGCCGTCGAGTCCAGCGTAACATCAAGTGCCTCATAGGCTATATCCGTCCCGCCTGAATTTACCTTCAAGAACTGATTGGCAGAACCCCTTGCAAACCTCTCGTATTTTGTGCCGTTATCCTTTACTATATCACCTGTTGCCCTGCTTGTGGCCGTAACAGTGTTGTCGGAGATATTGATACTTTTGTTTGTTACAGTCTTTGTATTTGTTGTCAGTAAAAAGTTGGCACTATCAGCAAGTTTCGATGTGGCAATAGCAGCCGCAGAATTGATATCAGTGTTAACAATGGAATCTGCCAAGTCAAGTTTTGAATATGCTATTGCGGCGGCCGCATCTACGTTGGCATCTACAAGTTTTCCGTTAATCCATTCCGAACCCGTGGTATCGTAACGCATAAGGTCTTCATCCTGCAAACTTGTAAACGTAACGTCTGTTGCAGAGGCAATATCCGAAATACCACCGCCAGCACCTGGGGGAGAAGCCCAAGTACCGTCTTCTCTCAAAAAGTTTGTAGTTCCGCCGGTTAGTTTACGCAAGAGTCCATGGGCAGTTGTGGAAGCGTTCAGGTCGGTATTATCATCGGGTGCCGAAAGGTCATCCAGTTTTGGCGGTGTTCCCGTCAACGTCGAGTAATTTATATTGCTAAAGGTATTCGAGGCACCCGAGATAGTCTTGTTAGTCAGAGTGTCGGTTGTTGCCCTGCCTACAAGTGTATCTGTAGCCGTTGGTAAAGTAAGCGTACCTGTATTACTTATTGTAGAAATAACGGGGGCTGTGAGGGTTTTGTTAGTTAGGGTTTGACTGCCTGTTAAAGTTACGAAACTGGAACCATCAGCAAGCTTTGAGGTGGCAATAGCGGCAGCACTGTTTATGTCGGCGTTAACTATAGAGTCTGTCAATGTAAGCTTTGAGTATACAATTCCCGCTGCGGCTTTTATATCAGCGTTTTCAATATTTGCAATAGAGTTACCCGTTCCATCGGCATCAAATGTTTTGTTTGTGAATGTATCGGTAGTATCCCTGCCTACCAATGTTGTCGTAGCCGTCGGCAGTGTTACGGTACCCGTATTCGAGATGGATGAAATAACCGGAGCTGTTAATGTCTTGTTGGTTAGAGTCTGTGTTCCTGTTGTTGTAACAACGGATGAGGAAACGGCAACTGTGGCTGTACTTCCGGCACCACCGTCGGTAATTGTAATTCCAGTACCGGCGGTTAAAACACGTTCATCGGTAAGTGTTGCATTCGTGGCAAGTGTAAGGTACTGTGCGTCAGTAGGAGCACCACCACCTCCACCTCCTCCAGATTCAAGATCAACAACATCGCCGTTACTTTTTTTGAAATAGAGCTTACCATCTACATTGCTGTGAAAAAGCCTGCCTACCCCGCTGCTCGGGCTGGAAGGTACGGATCTTGATTTAATATCTATATAACTTGAAAAATAATTACTATTGCTGAAAATACTACTTATTGGCACACTATATATGTGCCTCGTTTAATAAATTACTTTAATTTTTTCAATAGTCTTTTTCTTTCGGCTGCCGTCACCAACTCTATAGTTACTATCTTGGAACCATCCTCATCCTTCTCCTTGACTGTTCTAAGCCAGCATTTGTTTATGAGGTCGTTAACACCCATTATCAAAAGATTCTTATCGATAGCTTTTAGATCGGATACTAACTCATCAATTGTTTTCCGCCCGAAAACATAGAGATGATTTAACATTGCATCACCTATCCCCCGCCCCTCTGTCTCCGACAGGATATTGTTATCAAGTTCATA
>CAZBOT010000067.1:0-9607 GCA_964493575.1 uncultured Candidatus Saccharibacteria bacterium
GTGGCGACGATCTGAACGTCTACAGGGAAATAGCGGATGGCTATCGAAACGATGCCGAGCCGAAGCGCGAGGATCAACCCCTGCGCGATCTGCTCGCAGTAATTCACCGCGACGGTGGACACCATACCGCAGCAGTCGGTATCGAACAGTCGATCAAAGATGCACAGGCCGCTGTCTGTGAGTTGAAGCGCGAACTCGCTATGGAGAAGCGCGAGCCGCTGACTTATGAGCAGCTTGTATCTGCCTGCTATACCTACAGCCACAACTTCGGGTTGCTCGACCCGGACGAGCAGGAAATCGTGATTGAAGAAGCGGGACGGTGGGCAAAAGCATTAGGAATCGGAGGCACCGATGACCACTGACGCACAAACCACACTCGCATTTGTTAATGGCAGGAGGTGAAACGCAAGCCAAAAATGACTATTACTTTTAAAATTTTCTAATACCTTCTCGAACGTTCCTTTTTAGGAAGCCGGAAGACGTAACCGGCACCCCACAACTCACCGGAGTACATATCATGCTGAACGCCAATACCAAGATCATCATCAAGTCGGACAAGCCGTACATCATGCAGTTCAACGGCATGTTCGCCACCGCCAAGAACATCATCGGCGACAACACCAAGCGGCAGGGCTTCGACCTCACCCTCCCGAACAACAACAACGGCCGCATCTTCCTGAACGAGGACGACTACCAGATCGCGTAGGCCACCGTGTGCGACAGGTTTGCCAGTTCCTGACAAAAACTGGCACTAATCTAGTAGGGTAGCTCAGTTGGTAGAGCAACGGAAAGATAAACTGGAGACGCAGGTTCGAATCCTGCCCCTACTGCCAAAGATTAAAAAGGTCGGTAATGAATGCTATCCAATGGTTAAGTAGTCTACGTCCGGCTCTTCCAATGAGCATCGAACAACCCGGAAAGCACATGACCAATGGAGAACTTCGCAGAATAATCCAACAAAACGGAGTTCTAATCAACACAGAAACAATCAAAATAGACGAACCAATCGATTTCCCTGTATTTTCCATAGTTTTCTTCCCCAACTCCAAAACCCGCAAAACCACACTACTATGAAATACAGAGTCATCACATGTACTAACATTAAGAAAGATCTCTAGGGCATAAAAGCCTTGAATAAAACATTGTGCCGTTACACACAATGTATAACCAAGCACCTAGTAACGTGGGTATAGTCGAGAAGCGGCTACTAGAGATCTTCCTTAATAAACCACACAAAAAACAAGCAGGCGTAATCATCTACCAATCCAAATAATTCAATACCATGTCAAAAAAATATTCTGAAATCTTCAAAAAAGCACAAACTTACCTACAAACAGGAGCAGACAATCCTAATGACAGAACCTATGATATGCAAAACAAATACCACAGTTGCTATGCAATTCTAGTAGCACAAAACAAAAAATACAAACAATACCCATCAAAAGCAACTGAATACTACACAAAAATCTTCTTCCCTGACACAGATTCAGAAGATAGCTGGGTAACTTCAAATCTATTTCTACTACCCAACGATCTTCACGAAAAATATATCAACCAAGAAAAAAATCCATCTACTGGAGCAGAATACATACAAGAATTCAGATTCGACCTTCTAACACTCGCCTCTCTCATCGCAAAAGACGAAAATAAATAACTCACTGTAGCTCAGTGGATAGAGCAGCCGGCTTCTACCCGGCTTGTCGAGGGTTCGACTCCTTCCAGTGAGACCAAACACAACTCCTTTGGAGTCGGTAATGAACTGGGTTTCAGGCACACTCATCGTCCACTACCACGACGGTGAAATCGAACAATTTTCCAACATTTCTTACACGGAGGCAGTACAACTACTCAAAGACATCCAAAACAAAGACAAACGAGAAATCTCCAACAATCAGTATCTCCCAGCTCCCACAACCATCCACATCTAGGATATATCATGAAATACATGCACATCCGAGCCTACAAACAAGGCGCGCAACTCCCTTCGGCACGGGGAGGTGTTACCATCGCTTTCAAAAAAGACGAAAACAGCGAGTTGTTCAAGGTCGCATATGCAGTTTGCTCCGAAAAAGACAACTACTGCAAGAAAACAGGACGGGACGAAGCAACAAAACACCTTCTCGAAAACAAAATCATCTTCGTCGAAGTGGATCAAGACCACTCCATCTGTGGCCAAATCATCGACACGCTCGAAGCCTACTTCGACTACAAAGTGCTTCTCGACGGCAACTTCAACAAGAAATCCATGAAACTCCTCAAACAAGAACTATGTCCTTCGAAGAATTCCTAGAAGAAACAGTAGAACAAAGCCTCGGAGGCTAAAATGAAAACCTTCATCGGCAGCGGAGAAGATGCATTCTTTTCAAAGACTCTGGCAGATAGGCTCCAAAAAGCTAAAACCCGGAAAGTACAAGGTATTAGCCATCGGTTTATGCAAAGGAACAGTCATTTCGATAGGAGTGAACCACTACACCAAGAGCCATCCAATCCAAGCGAAACACGCACAATCAGCCAATCAACCTGACAAAATCTATCTTCACGCAGAAATCGATTGCTTGAACAAAGCTCAAAAACCCATCGACACTATGATCGTGCTTCGCACGAACAAGGTCGGTAACTTCGCTAATGCGAAACCTTGCCCCGTTTGCCAACACGCCCTCAAAGGAATCAAAAATGTATACCACTCCTGACTTCACCATCTTCGCCAACGGCAACCACGAGTACGACGTTTTCGTCGGAAATGGCTGGGAAAACTGGAGCCGATTCAAAAAAGAAAACAAAATCCTAAAACTCATCAAAGGCCAACCACTACCAAAAGAACTCTATGAAAAACTCCTGAAAGAAATCGGAAATGTTCTTAACTAAAACAGACGGAACCTTCTTCAAAGCAGCCTGCTTCGCTGCATGGAAACACAGTCTTAACTGGGAAAATGCACCACACAAACTGAAATGGGCATTAAACCTAAAAATGCCTGTAGAAGAAGTAGAAGCAGAAATCAAAAAACTACCACTAATTTCAACAAAAACAGTCAATCAAACAACCTACAACAACGTACCAATCATTGTATTTGAAGGAACCTACCCAACATTTGCAAACCTATTAATCGAAGGATCCCTAATTAGATTACTAGCAGACACAAAATACGAAGAAAATGATGGTTATGAATACCAAGTCTTTCTTCGAAAACAAATCTTCGAAAAAAAGATCAAAAAACTAAAAGACATTCCCGGAAACTTAGACTACATTAACAGCATCAATAATGCTGGACATTCACCATTCACCTACACTGACATTCACAAACTCAATGAAAAATTCACTCTGCGAGATTATGTTAGAGCAACAACCTACGTCAAAAACGTTTATGATGTCTGCAAAAACACAAAAAAAATCATGCTTGAAAGAGCTAAAAATCGGAAGCCTGCTGGGAAGCCGATCTGAACTAGATTTCATGTCAGAATTATTCAAATCAAGAGTAGAGAATATCGAAAAAGATTTGAATCGCATCCCCAACTATGATTTCATCATTTTCTGGGGAGGAGAAGACATTTCAACTGGCTTCTACAAAGAACGCTCAGTCTATAGCAACTCAAACGAATTCCGCTCAAAACGAGACTTCCTCGAAGAAACAGCATTCAACTACGCAAAAACCACCGGCACTCCAATGCTAGGTATTTGCCGAGGAGCACAACTCCTTTGTGCATTATCAGGTGGACGCCTATGGCAACACGTAGATGGTCATGGTCGGTCACACCTCATCAAACTCACAGAAACAAACGAACTACTTCAAGTCACCAGCACACACCATCAAATGATGAGACCAACTGCTGACATGAAAGTACTAGGAGTATCCGCAACACCACTCAGTCCAGAAAAATTCAACGAAGCAGGAATGCATTTCACAGAAGAAGATGAAGCAGAGATCGTCTTCATTCCAAAAACAGCATCTCTCTGCATTCAAGGCCATCCAGAATACACAGAAGTAAATTCACCTTTCTCTAAACTCGCCAAACAACTAGTGATCGAAAAACTACTCCTTCCATTTTAAGGAACATCCATGTCATTTACCATCGGCGCAGATCCAGAAGTCTTCCTCGAAAGAAACAACATCCCGGTCAGCAGCATCGGGAAAATCGGAGGAACAAAGTATGAACCAATTCATATTCAAGACGGTATCTTTCTACAAGAAGACAACGTCACAGTCGAATACAACATCCCTCCCTGCGAAACCCTCGAAGAGTTCCTTCGATACAACCAAAGGGCTCTGGGCATCATTGCCGAAAAAGCAAGCAAACTGGACCTAAAAGTAGCAATCCAAGCGGCAGCAAAAATGCCCAAAGAAGAACTACAAGATCCACAAGCATGGGTATTCGGCTGTGAACCAGACTTCAACGTCTGGAAAATGGAAGAAAATCCAAAACCAAAAGCAACACAATGGCGAGCAGCTGGTGGTCACATCCACATCGGCTACGAATGCAGCAACCTCGAAAAGATTCAACTCACCAAATTCCTAGACAGCACACTAGGTGCCCTATTCTCACTACTAGATCCAGACACAAAACGAAAGAAAATGTATGGAACAGCAGGATCAATCAGATTCAAACCATACGGCATCGAATACAGAACTCTATCAAACTATTGGTTGCGTCATCCATATCTGATCGCAACAGTCTACGAAACAGTCAAACACGGAATCTCCTACCTTGAAAAAGGGAAAGATCCATCAATTCCACTATCAGTAAAAACATTAGAAGCAATCAACAAAAGAAGAGTAAAAGAAATTATGGAATACATCAATCATGCACAAATGCATACTGGAATTTTTCCACCAATCATGAGAAACCTTCTAGCAAAAGTAACCTATTCCCTAATCAAAACAGACAAAAGCCTAGACATCGATCAAGAAGTATTCTTCAACCTCCTAGGCAAAGAAGACAAAGTACCATCAAAAGGAACACTAGCTGACTTACTAAACCAAAAACTCTATCAACTAGCATAAAATGAAAGAATACGACATCGAATCCGCAAAACGTAAATTCGAAGAGACTCTTCTCTTCTATCGAGATGCCGATAACGAACTAAAAAACGGATACTGTTATCGAATCCTCACAGACGTAGATAACTTCGCATACCTCATCAATCCAAACGATGTAACAAGAAACCCTCTCTACATGCCAATCCAAAATGGCTTCTATGAAAACAAAGAAACACCAGAAGGTTACACATTACTCATCAGAAAACCAGACAAAACATACAAAATCGGAATCTGTCCACAAACACATTCATTTCTAACATCACTTCATACAGGCCTGTTTGCATCAAACAAACAATGGGCATATACAAATCTCAGCAAACAACTAGAAATCACAAAAGACAGAATCGAACAATCCCTTACAGTAGCCGGTCCTATCAGTAACAAAATCTGGTTAACATCAGACACTGTTTACTTCCTTGCCAAACCGGTCGGTAACAGAAAAGGCAACAAATACGTAGTAAACGAATCAATGAAAAGAGAACTGAAAAAGGTTCTCAAAGATTTCAATCCAACATTCTGGGCCTAAAATGAACATCAAAGAACACTTTGGATTAATGCAATCCAAAATATTCAAAGCACCTCCAGAACTAGCCCTTCTCTACAAACCCAAAGTAATTCCTCCAATGGATCTTCCCAATTTCACAGAAGTGGGATGGGAACTAGAAGCAGAAGGATGGCAAGCACAAAACGTACCTCCCGAACTATTAGAAGAGCCAAGAGCCTACATAGACAACAAAGAAGATGGCTCACTAAAAGATGGTGGAGTTGAATTCATCACAAAAGGCCCACTCAACAACCAAGGAGTCTACAACAGTCTTCTAGAAGTAAAAAGAATCGAAGAAAAACTAAAAAAAGGTTTAAAATTCAGCCATCGTTGCAGCTTTCACGTACACCTCAATTTCCAAAACAACACACTCGCAGATGTAACAAACTTCTTTGCTGCCTTCATGGTAGTAGAACCAATTCTTTTTACATTATGTGAAGAACACAGAAAAGGTAACAGCTACTGTGTCCCTCTAAACTTTCTCAATCTCACCAAAAAATACATCAAAGAAGGAAACTACAATCAAACAAAATACTGGGCACTAAGCATCAACAGACTACAAGATCTAGGTACCCTAGAAGTACGAATGCATCACGGTACTACAGACATTGCAAAACTTCAAGAATGGATCAAACTTCTACAACACATCTATGCATTTGCTTGCATCGGTGATATTCCAAACACAATGATGAAAAAGAAACTCCTTTCAATTTCATCACAAGAACAAAAGACAAAACTGATCCAAGAAATTCTTGGAACAGATAAATACAACCATCTAGTTTCAGAACACTCTCTCGAAACAGATGATTCTCTCTTCAACGCAATTTTCTTTCTGGAAAACTAAGAACATGTGTGGCATCTGGGGTGTCGTGAGCAAAACAAACAACCTAACAGTAACTGACGTAGATAAAATCTTGCCAAATCTACTCATTGCTGGTAATCTAAGAGGTACAGACGGTGCTGGACTATTCAGCATCAACAAAGACTTCTCAACCAAAATCTCAAAGAAAGCAGGAAACAGTTTCCATCTTCTATTCTCAAAAGATTTCGAAGAACACAAAAAAGATATCTGGATTAATGGACTCGCCTACTTCGGTCACAACAGAGCAGCAACCAAAGGCGAGATCAAAGACAAAAACACACATCCATTCGAAACCAAAAACATCATTCTCATTCACAATGGGACGGTAATCAGCGGACTGAACGAATACGAAAAAACACATGACGTAGATTCAGCAGCTCTAGCACACATGATCGAAAACGAGGGCATGTATGAAACCAGCAAAAACGTCAGCATGGCCTACGCTCTGATCTGGTATGACAAACGAGACAAAACACTACACTTCTGTCGAAACAGTGAGCGCCCACTAACAATCATCGAAACAAGCAATGGCTACTACTTCGTATCAGAACCTGCCATGATGCGATGGATTCTAGAAAGACATTCAGAAAAAATCGTAAACGAAGTTCCAGTAAAACCCCTAATCGAATACGTAGTAGACCTACAAAATCAAGACATCAGACAACACGAACTCACCACCAAACAATACACATCCTACAACAACTACGGATATCAATCAGGATCATACACACCTGTAAAACCAGAACCTAAAGTAGAAGATCTAATGAAGTTTGCTAACAAATTAGTAACCTTCAAAATAGATCAAAAAGTAAAAATCCACGACAACAACAAAAACGATGCATTCTTCGCATACTATGGTAAAACATCAACTGGAATCGACATCAAATTCCAAACAAAACGAGATCTAGGAGAAGAATATAACAAAGAAGTATACGAAGGATATGGACTCAGTCCAGAGAAGAGCGGAAACAAACTATATCTTCTCATCAAAGCAAAAACAGTCAAACGTCCCAAAGAACCAGCAATCGTCAATGCAGACGATGATGAGGATGCTTTAACTATCCTAGATCTAGGAGACGGTAACTCAATGACAGTAGCTGACTTCAAAAGCAAAATGAAGTACGGCTGCGCAATGTGTAATTCAAAACTATTCGAAGATAACGCACAATTCTACACAGAATCTCCTGACAGCGACGGCATCTTCTGCGACAGATGTTCAGCAGAATTCCTATCAGATCCCAAAGCTTTCAGAGACAGATACGTAACAAAGAAATATGCCCACTAAACTCTTCATCTACCCATACAAACAAGCAAGCAAATCTTGCAAACTCCTCGCTAAAGAACTACAAGCGAAGATCATCAAACTCAAAAACAGTAAATACAAACCAAAACCAAACCACATCGTAATCAACTGGGGAAATTCAAACCCACCCAACTACGTATCCATCAACAAAGAGACAAAAGATGCCAGTAATAAACTTAGAACTTTTGAAAGACTCCAAGAAGCCGGCATCCCAATCCCAGAATGGACAACAGACATCAACGTGGCCAAACAATGGCTCCCTAACACGATTTTTGCAAGAAAAACACTTAATGGACATAGTGGGGCCGGTATCGTCGAATTCACAGGAACAGAAATTGCTCCCTTATACGTCAAATACATCAAGAAACGACACGAATACAGGATCCATGTTGGATCTGATGATATCATTGATATTCAACAGAAAAAAAAGAAAGTGGGAGTAGATCACAATTCCAAAATCAGAAACCTAGCCAATGGCTGGATCTATGCTAGAGAAAACATCGATCAACCACAAGAAATCGCATTAATCATTGCTAAAAGCACAATCAAAGTAATGGGCCTTACTTTCGGGGCAGTAGACATGATCTACAACGAAATGCAAAACAAATACTATGTTCTAGAAGTAAACACAGCTCCGGGACTAGAAGGTTCAACAGTAACAAACTACGCAAACTTTCTCAAACACCTCACATGAGAACACATATGAAACTCATCAATCCACACGCAAACGAATACTACGCAGAAGAACATCAAGAACTTCAAGTCAAATTCGCTTTCGTCACAGAAACACTTCCAAAAGAAGTCAAAACACTGCATAACTTCGTAAACTGCAGAGACTTTCTTTCAGACGCCATCTACTGGAAACAATTCAAACTCAAAGATATCGAAATCTATGGATTCAAAATGAGTCCATTGAATATCGAACAAATCTCTCCATTCATGGCAATTCAAGCTGACCCTAGCAAACTAAATCAACTAGAGAAAAACGCACGAATTCATGAAAACTTCTATTACGTAGACAGGCCAGAAAAAAATATCTCACTAATCTCATTACATGAATTTGCAATCAGAAATCCAATCAACATTTCAATTGCATCTCTCATGATCAAACTTCTTTGTGTTCTTGATTTAAAAGAACCATTCAAGAACCAAATCGACAAACTACCAAAGAAAGAACAAGGCTATCTCAAAGTGATCGGACTTCCTATCATGGAAGGAATCGCCAGAACAGGACTGGGCAATTGTCTATCAAAAGACATCCTAAGATGGGAAAAACCTGACGAAGTTAAAAAACTAGATCCCTATACACTACATGACAATCTAGGTATTGTAAGTTGCTTCAAACCCTATTCTCCTGATAGCAACATGAAAAAATACTTCCTAAAACTAAAAAAACAAGTGGAAGCATATGAAAAAAGCAAACATTCGAGTGCTGATCCTGTTTACTATTGTGCAAATACTACTGCTACTGGGAATAGCATAATGGGCTGGGCAAAAGTTCAAATGCCTGCAGCACAGCCAGCAAATCCTGTAGAAGATCTTGTAGAAGAAATTCTTGAAGAAAATCCTCAACCAGTTCCAGTAAACCAAGCAGTAAACGCCATTCTCAACCACCATCTTCAACAACAAGCAGCTGGTATTCAAGCAGAAATTCAAGCACAAGTCCAACAATTTGGACTACAAGTAGAGCAAAACGATCATGAAGGAGTTTGGATTGCTGTAGATGAAGCACAACCTGAGCAGAATGGCTAAATTTCTAAAACACGAACCATGCGAAAAATGCAAAAGCAAAGACAATAAAGCAGTCTACTCAGATGGATCTTCTTGGTGTTTTGGATGCCATGCATACACCCCACCAAAACATC
>CAZBOT010000068.1:0-9111 GCA_964493575.1 uncultured Candidatus Saccharibacteria bacterium
GAGCACTAGTAGAAACACCACCTGGGAAGGAAGAAGATGCTGGTTGCAATGTTAGGGCTTGGCCAGAAAGGGATGCGCCATTGGCATTAGGAGTAGCCCCAAAGGCAGAGAGGGTTACATCTCCTGTGTTAGTACCACTTGATGAGCCGGAAAGGTTGGAGAACGCTGCTGCTCCATCACAAGAGAGAGCTCCACTTGTGGTAATAGTACAACCAGTTGAGCCAAAGCCACCTGCAAAGTTAATGGAGCCGGTTGATGTTCCTGCGATATTGATAGCTCCTGCTCCTTTAGCGTCAATGTTTAGGGCTTCGTCAGTACCAGAAGAGATGGCAGCCAGAGCTACTCCTCCTCCTGCAGCTGCAGCAGTGATCTTAATACCAGTGGCACTGGAAGCAGTGTTAGTATCTACTTGCAAAGCATAGTTAGTGCCAGTTCGAGCAACAGTTAAGGCGGTAGCAGATTGGACAGTGTTAGTGTTAGCACCTGTATTTGTAATCCCTACAAAGGTAGCAGCGCCCGCTTTACTTATCTGCCAAGTGGAAGAGGTTCCTAAAATATCAGCTCCAGTACCAGCATTTGAAATTGCAATTGCTGCACCAGTGGCAGTTGAGTGTGATTGCGTTACACCCAAGACTGAGCCAGTATCTGTTCCAGTTCCTGTAATGTTTGATGTTAACTGAACAAAATTTGCAGTACTATTTAATGAACCAGTTGCATTGGTTACAACTGTTCTATTAAAGAGAACATCAGTTGTACTATCAGCAGAAGTTAAAGTACCGCTTCGGTTAAATGCTGTGTCTGTGATGTTACCCACAGAATCTAATGTATGAACTAATGAACCAGTTCCATTAGGATTTAAGGTCATAGCTCCATTTGCGCCAGTAGCAATAGTCAAAGCGCCACTGTCAGCAATGTTGTTAGTAGTAAAGGTTTGGCTACCGATGGTTGTTCCTGAGATGAAAGTACCAGTACCATCATTAGCGATACGTGTGGTGCCGTTGAGTGTTAATGCTCCTGCGGTGATGGCGACGTTACCTGTGGTGGCGGTAAGGCCACTGGATGCAGTAATCAGACTAGAGAAAGTCTTGGCTCCACCGAAGGTTTGAGTAGTAGTAGAAACACCACCTGGGTTAGTTCCATCTGCTGGTTGCAATGTTAGAGCTTGGCCAGAAAGGGATGCGCCATTGGCATTTGGAGTAGCACCAAAGGCAGAGAGGGTTACATCTCCTGTGTTAGTACCACTTGATGAGCCGGAAAGGTTGGAGAAGGAACCAGCCCCAGTACAAGTGAAGTTACCGTTACTATTAGTAATAGTACAACCTGTTGAGGCAGAACCCCCACCTAAAAGGATGTCCCCTGTTGAAACAGAACCGATTAAGATCTGGCCAGAAGTACCAGCTTCAACAGAGAGGTTAGTTGCAGCAGTAGAAACAGAGATAGTTGGAGCAGTAGAAGTAAAGGTTAGAGCAGTGGATGAAACATTAATAGTATCAATAGAGGCAACCCCAGTTAAGGCTCCTGCGGCAGAAACGTTTAAGCCAGAAGAGTTAATTGTGAAAGTATCGTCTGAAGCATTGCCAATGGTAATGGTCTTAGCTGCAACACCTGTGCCAATGAGGATGGATTCAGCAGAAGTGTCACTGCCGATGCTAATGGTTCCAGTAGTGCCAGAGTTTAAGGTAAGAGCAGAAGCTGTGCCTGAGGCAATAGTCAAAGCGCCACTGTCAGCAATGTTGTTAGTAGTAAAGGTTTGGCTACCGATGGTTGTTCCTGAGATGAAAGTACCAGTACCATCATTAGCGATACGTGTGGTGCCGTTGAGTGTTAATGCTCCTGCGGTGATGGCGACGTTACCTGTGTCAGCAGTCAAAGAATCCACAGTAACGTTATCTTGAATATCCACTGCTCCAGCTGCATTTATGATAAGGGTTCCAGAAGTAGAAGAAATCGTACCACCATTAACCGCTAAGGTTCCTGCTGTGGTAATGTTTCCAGAACTTCCTACTACATCAAAGTTAGAAAGATCAATGTTACCAGTGGTTCCTACTATATTATTAGCACCAACATTAAGTGCATCACCGATATCACTATCGGAGGCATCAATGGCTGTGGTAAAACCACCAGCTGCTGAGGTAAAGATTAAACCAGAGGTAACCGCTTCGTTGGCGTCGCTATTATCAATGACCAATAGAGATTCTTGAGTACCAGTACTACCAGCATCATCTTGATTGCTTAGTACAAGCAAGCGCTCATTAAATGACCCAGAAGAAGTATCGTTTTGAACAGTCAAAGAATAGTAATCACGGTCAGCAGTAGTAGTTGCAGGAGTATCCCAGCTAAAGGTAGTGGTGTACTCAGCCATGTTCAAAGTTAAGTTTGAACTTGGTGCAGATAACGCGCTCCAGGCAGAACCACTTCCAGCACCACAAGCTGCATCTGTCTTGTTACAAATTTCTTTCCAGCTTCCACCTTCCTGAATATAAAACTTTCCAGAGTTAGAGTTATAGTAAATGCCACCGTCTGTACCGGTTGGGTTTCCAGCGGTTGTTTTGGTTCCAACAACTAAGATATCAGGAGTTGTACCAGATTCACCAATAAACACAGTTCCTGTTGTACCACTACCACCGGCTTGCAAGGTAATATTACCGCTACCAGATTGAACGGTTGTAGATGAGGTAGAAGTTGTAGAACCAATGGTTAAAGTCTTAACAGCAGCACCTGTGGCAATATTAATAGTTTCAGCGGAGCCATCATCGCCAATGGCAATGGTGCCAGTGGTCCCAGAATTGATGGTTAAACTTGAAGCAGAGCCAGATGAAAGAGTTACGGTTCCAGCGCCTGTGTAGCTTTGTCCTGTAGCAATAGTTACGGTTCCAGAAGCATTAACGGTCATAGCATCCGCTGTGCCAACTGCAAGGGTTCCGGAGACATCGAGATTGCCTGTGATGTTAGTGTTATCTTGCAGTTCAATGGTACCAGTAGAATTAAGGATGATCTGATCAGCAGAAGTTAGAGTGATGTCATTGGTAGCACCGTTGGAAGTAATAGCTACAGTTGAACCCTGAACACTCATCGCTCCAGCAGAAGAATTACCTAACGTAGTAGCTGCGCTGCCCGTGGCATTAATCTGAGTTGTTCCAGTGATGGTAGCGCCACCAGTTCCTTGCAACAAACCACTGCCGAAGTTTACTCCAACCGCCACCACTGCACCGGCTCCAGAAACATCAAAGTTAGTGAAGTCAATCACAGCGGTCGTACCAAGGATAGTGTTATCCCCCACGTTAAGAGCGTTAACGATATCTGTATCACTTGCATCAATAGCATCTGTAATAGCACCGCCTGCAGAAGAAATCGTTAAGCCATTGGCGATTGCTTCAGTTGTATCGGCATTGTTAATCAAGACCAGTTGTGCTGGAGGGGTAGCGTTAGAACCATCGGCTAAAGAGAAAGTAGTGAAACCAGTACCACCAGCTGCGGTTGTAATTGTAAAGTCATCACCACTGTTCAAGGTAAAAGCGATATTATTACCAGATGTTGAAATGGTATTACCCGCGTCATATGCGGTTTGTAAACTTTCAGTGGTACCACAAGCACCCCAAGAAGGAGCTGCTCCAGTGTTACCGTTCAAACATTGTCCAGTCGAACCGACCGCGGTAAATGATAATCCAGAAGAAGCACCGCCGTAAGCTACACCATTTTGGGTGACTGCATTTGTTGACCAAGTACCGCTGTTAATAGATGGGATGCCACTGGATGCTGAGAAGTTTTGACCAGTACCACCATACTGAGAACCGATTGCTGTCGCATTCCATGTACCAGTGGTAATTACACCGGTGTTGGCAGTTACGATAAGGCCATTGAAACCACCTGAGTTTGTAATAGTATTAGAATTCAGGTTCAAGGTCGTTGATGAGAAGTTGTATTCATCAGTACCTGCCACTTGAAGGTTAACAGACTTAGTAGATAGAGCGTTGATGTTGATATCACCGGTGTTATCACTAAAGATAGCTACTACGGTTCCAGCAGGTGCGCCAGTAGTAGAACGGAATTCAAGGTTAGAAAGGTCTTGAAGATCAAAGCCATCGGCATCAATGTCACTGGTCCAAGGGGTGAGTGAAGAGCCACAAGTGGTTACACCAAGAACACCACTGTTATTTGCAGTGACACACTGGGTTCCCCCACCACCAAGGCCGCTAAAGGTAATGGTTCCCGAAGAAGTAACACCTGTTGCAGCAGTGATGGCACCACTACTATTAACTTGGAAAAGGTCACCAGAACCTACTGTTAACGCGGCGGCAGGAGAAGCATCACCAATACCTAAATTACCAGCAAAGTAATTTTGATCAGTTGATGAGTTATAGATAGAGTAATTACCTGTTGGAATTCCACCAGCTAGTGGTTTGATCAATAAGTTAGTATTGTTCGTGCCTTCTATCTGATCATTTAACTGAATACCAACTGCATTAGTAGTTGTACCGGTACCAGTAAACTCGCCTACATACAAACCATTCCAAGTTGTGAGAGTATCATCATTATAACCACTGGCTTGGATGGAAGAAGCAGTAGTAACTGAACCAACATCAATGGAAGTGGTTCCGATAATACCACGCAAACTAGTTACTGTATTTGCATTAATTGAGTAGGCATCAAACAACCCACCAACCAAAGAGTTGGCACTACCAGTGCTATCAATTATTGCATTACCGGTAATACCTGCGAGTTGACCAGTAGTATCATTTGCACCAGTTTGGGTGATGCTAGAATTAAAACCCCACAAGTTAGCACTAGAGCTACCGCTTGGAGTAAAGTTAATTGCGCTCTGGCCACCGTAAGCAAATCCAGTTGTGCTTGTATAATCAAGGTTGTTTACAAAACCGATGTTGCTGGCGCCATAATTAGTTTCTTCATAGGTTTGACCAGTAGCATCATTACCAACCCGCAATTGTCCTGTTGTATTCAAGCTAAAGTAGGTGTTAGACCCAGGTGTGGTTCCATCACCAATCTGGAAAAGATCATCGTCATCTCCACCAGCATCATCTTGTACTCCAATCCAGAAATCAGTATCAGAAGCAGTGACAACATCAAATACAATTGACGGATCAGCTTTTTGGAGAGTCTGGTTTAAAGTAAAGACATTGGCTTGGTTAAGGTAAGCAACATTACTTAATGTCCCGGCGGTGTTGATATCAGTACCATTGTATTGCAAGGCAGTCGTCCCATTGATAATTGGCGAAGTCACACTGGTGCCCACTGTGATCGCAGAACTAAACTGAGGTGCGCCATTGTTAGCCACTAATACAGTATTGGCACCACCTTGCGCAGTTGCTTGTATTGCAGAAGTACCGTTTCCATAGAGTACGCCATTGGTTGTGAAAGTTGTTGCTCCAGTACCACCACTACCTACCCCGAGAGCTGTATTCAAAGTTAGTGTTCCTGCGATGGTTGCATTGGCATCAAAGAACACATCACCGTCAACTTCCAGACTATCGCTAATCAATAAATCATTAGCAGCATTCAAAGAGTGTCCTGTTGTACCTGCGCCTAGTCGTGAATATGCAACTGTCGAAGTTCCACCAGCTTGTAATACCCCACTCGCAGCGATTGATCCATCAGAAGTAATACTGTCAGCATTTAAGGCATCCTGAATATCGACATTGCCGCTAGCATTGATTACCAAAGTTGCACCATCAGAAGTGATAGTGTCGCCATTAACCGCTAAGGTTCCCGCTGTGGTAATGTTTCCAGAACTTCCTACTACATCAAAGTTAGTAAGATCAATGTTACCGGTGGTTCCTACTATATTATTAGCACCAACATTAAGTGCATCACCGATATCACTATCGGAGGCATCAATGGCTGTGGTAAAACCACCAGCTGCTGAGGTAAAGGAAATTCCTGTAGTTACCGCTTCATCAGTATCACTATTATTAATCACCAACAAAGCTTCCGTTGCAGTAGCTCCTGTACTATCAGAATTAGAAAGCACTAATAACCTTTGTGCAGTTGCATCAGTAGAAGCATCGTTAGTGACAGACAAAGAAAGGTAGTCCGCTGCTGCAGCGGTTGCTGCAGTGTCCCAGCTAAAGGTTGTGGTGTACTCAGCCATACTTAGACTGAGGTTTGCGCTTGGGTTAGATAACGCGCTCCAGGCAGAACCACTTCCAGCCCCACAAGCCGCATCAGTTTTGTTACAAATTTCTTTCCAGGTTCCAGCTTCAAAAACCATGAACTTGCCGCTGGAGTTATAATAGATGGCACCATCAATACCGGTTGGATTACCTGCGTCACTTTTAGTCCCAACTACCAACAAGTCTGGAGTGGTTGTGGTTCCAACTGTACCAACATATACTGCGCCAGCAGAAGTTCCGTTGGCTTGGATTTGAACATTCCCAGAACCAGATTGGACAACAGTTGAAGAAGTAGTGTTGGTTGAACCGAGTACTACAGCTTTTGCTGCGCTACCTGTTCCAATGTTAATCGATTCTGCTGATGAGTCTGTCCCAATCGCAAGGGTACCGGTTGTACCTGAATCAATTGTTAGTTGCGATGCCGAACCAGAAGACAGAGTGACTGTCCCCGCTCCAGTATAAGATTGGCCTGTGGCAATAGTGACCGTGCCACTGGAATTAACCGTGAAGGCATCAGCGGTCCCAACTGCGAGTGTACCACTTACATCAACGTTGCCTGTTACAGCCAGATCGGTTCCACTCGGTGCGATCGTTAGGTCACCACTAGATGAAGTTGTAAAAGAAGAGAAGTTTGAACCGTCGTAGGCCAAGCGGAGTTGTTCAGTCGTAGCCGTGACATGTAACTTGGCAGATAAACTTGAAGTACCTATTCCAACATTGCCACCAGTGATGTTAAACCCTGCCCCACTTCCGGTTGATGTAAAAGTAGTGAAGCCGTCGTTGTTTACATCTACGGTTAAATCATTACTGCCATCGTATCCAACTCGAAGTTGGTCGTTACCAGTATTAGTAATATCCACAGTTCCATCACCGTTAACACTGTTGGCAACGAAAGCGAAAGCAGATGATACGAGCTGTTTGCGTGGACTCATTTCTCCATCAAACCCACCACCGTCATCAAAGTTCACGGAAAGATAAAGGGCCCCGCCTGAGAAATCCACAGATGCCAGTGAATTACAGGAACCTAATTTGGCATTGAACACACCGTTAGTCACAGCTAAAGGATCGCAATCTGGGGAAGGAGTTCCGTCCCAAGTTTCTGTCCAGAGCAATGAACCTCCACTTGGTGCATCATACAACTTAAATTCAAAGGTATAATTCCCATCAGCGACGTTCGTTCCATTTGAAACGTTAGTTAGTTTTCCTTGGAAGTTAATGTACTTAGGGATCGCAGCTTCGACTTCAGTAGTGCCAGAGCCATAAGTAATCGCATACGCTAAAACCAAAACGCCCGCTAGTAGTAACGCTTTGATTCTCGTGTATGTGATTACTGATTTGTATTTAAAAATTTGTTTCATTTGTTTTGGGCTAGTTTCACACCCCTATAAAACACAAAAACATCGCTTTAGTACGATGTCGCTATTTGGCACATATTCCAGATTGTTTGTTTTGGATACCTTCGATCTCTTCGGGAACCTATCCTTATTGCCTGGATCTTTCCCTCTTTTTCCCAATTCCGGAGTGTATTGGGATGGACGTTTATCATCCTTGCTGCTTCTTTGATAGTCAACAGCTCCGGTAAATCTTGATTGGTCGTCATAGATTTGGAGTATTAATTGTTTTTTTGTTTTTTAGCCCGTTATATTTTTGGGCTACATGGTTAGCTAAATAACTTACCATCATAATAGTCCCCCTGATTAAGGGGGTAGCTATGTTTTAAGTTGGTTTGTTATTTTGTTTCCATTATTGAATTCATTTTGTTGCATTAAGATACCTTAACTTAACAAAACTTATCTTAAACAAAGTATAGCAGAAAAAACCCATTTGGTCAATGTTGGCAAATTTAAAAGCTTCGTTGGAACGAAGCTTTTTAAAAAATATTCTTATCTGCTAGCCACGTTGCTCCCCGTAGGAAGCGCTAGGTCAGCCTGATTAGCTGGTACAACCTTCGAGAAGTCATTATCGATGTGCCAAGAGTTATAGACTTCCAAGGATGGGTAAGCTCTCTTAGTATTATTAGAGTCGATGTAATAGACAGTACCATTCACATTGATGTCTGTGCCAGCCAAGTGAGCGGCTGCAGGATTATCTAAGTTCGTAGCTCTTAATAATGCTTGGAGCTCGGGGTTGGTAACAACAAGCACATTTGAAAACTGATGACCTAACCCTAAGAATACACTTCCTGATGTAAAGCCGTATCTCTGTCCACGAGAAATTAAGTAAACAGTTTGGTCAACTTGGGATTTAACTAACGCACCATCACAAGGAAGAAGCAAAGATCCTGATGGTAAAGCTGTATCAGCACTAGTCGGAGCTACCGCATCTGGGAAATCAAAACCACAAGAGTTTAAAATTCCAGGCGAAGTAATTCCTTTCTTCACGCCATCCTCGATAAGATAATAAGTGCCACTAATGTTCACCAATCTTTTGGAACCAATGTTTGGTCCAGAGGTTGAACCGCCTCCGCCGGAGCTTCCTCCTCCACCGCCTCCGCCGGAGCTTCCTCCTCCACCGCCTCCGCCAGACGAACCGCTATCGGTTGGAATTAGGGCTCTATAAAATGGATCAAACGCAACTGCCGCATCATCTATCTGGAACCCGGAATAATAATATGTGACTCCCTCAGAAACAGAACTGTCTGAGTAAGTTGAGGTGGGATAATCTACAGTTGCTATTAAATATTGTTCGTCCGGATCTTCTAAGAAGCCTGTTGTTGTCCGATAGATTTTTGTCGAAACTGTAATTGCAGGTTCAGTATAAATCCAGGACAAATTATTGGCCAATGCTGCACTACTCGGAACTGGCTCTAGCGCAACATTAGATTTAAAATAAAACACTACACTTGCAGCGATTATGGCAAGTATTAGTAAGGCGAGATATTGTGGTCTCACTAAGCTTTTTATATTCATATAATAATTAAAACACCTAATAATATTTTTAACAACCCCCTACCTACTGGTCTTAAACGAAGAGATAATAGAGG
>CAZBOT010000069.1:0-5373 GCA_964493575.1 uncultured Candidatus Saccharibacteria bacterium
GCCACGATCCAGGCCAGGACCGCTTTGCCATCCAGCTTGAAGGGGTTGTTGCGGAGGTGTTGCACCATCGCGCTCAGCCCTGCCGCAATTCCAGCGGCCAACCGCGCTTCTATAGGCATGTCCGGCTCAAACATGGGAGCCGCCATAAACCCTGACAAGAACGCTGCCACTCCACCGATCAGCCAATTGAGAATCCCTTTCCAGTTCATGAGCTCCTCCTTTCGCAGACCATCTATCATTCACCTCCAATGCAGGCCATCCGTTCAGCCTGCGTCGTAAAGGCTTTGAGGCACAGCGCCCGCGCCATGCGGGACAGGGCTTGCAACTGCGTATCCTGCACCCGTTGATTCCGCTCCTGAAGTTCCTGCGTTCTCTCTTGGATTTTGGTCATCAGGCGAATCTGCTCCAGAATCGCTTGATGTTCGGTTGCCTTCACATCAGCGATCAGGCCGGCACTTTGCAGAAGAAAGAAGAAGGCGACTGCCGTTGGCACCCCGACCACGGAGACCACTTTCGCCCACAGGGGCAATTTATCCATGGTGCCGCTCCCGTTCTGGGCACTCGTAGCAGGCGTGCCGGTAGGCGTCATCGTGCCGGTAATTGGCTCCACAGGCTGGGCACTCATACCGATTCACTCGCTGGATAATAGGTCCACACAACTCCCTGTGGCTTGTCGGCGGCGATCCCGACATGGAGAAAATCCTTTCCAATGCCGATGCGTTGTACGCCCATGTCCAATAACTCCCGCAGCATCCGAAACCGTGTCACGCTGCGCTTGCAGAGAATGTCCACACCTTGGGCCGGATCATAGGTATGTTCGGAACCCTCAACGCCTCCAACGTCCTGGTTGTGTTCCGGGTCGCGATAGCCGCTCGTAATCGTGACTTCCATCCCTAGACGGTGCTCTAACTCCATGATTTTGCTCTTTAAATCAGGGTGTATATTCGCCGTGCGTCCGGTCATCGTGGCCCTTGATTCACCCGTAAGGAGGTATTACACTCGTGTCAGACGGAGGTGCCTTATGAAACCCCTGCTCATCCTTGCCAGCCTGCTCCTGCTTCCCGTGCTCGCCATCGCGCAGACTTCCGGCACTATCACCGACCTGGGAGGCGGCATGTCCATCTATTCCGACTCCCAAGGCAACAGCGCCATCATTCAGGACCTCGGGGGCGGCTACTCCACCTTCTCCGGGACCCAGGGCCATGGCCGCGTCCAGGATTTGGGAGGCGGGCTCTCCATGTTCTCCTACACGCCGCGTCCGTCCTATCAACCCTTACCGCCCCTGCCCTCTCAACCGCTACAAAGTGGATCGGGTTCGGCTCCCGGTGCCTTGCTGTTTCAAGGCTTCCAGCACGGCATGAATCAGATGAATCGCCGCTAACTACTGCTGCAACGGTGCCACCCCCGGCATGGGCGCAATGGAAGCCCTGCCGGGGACCTGCTCAGCGGTCTGCGGCTCCATCAGCGGACGCGGAGCCAAGATCGCGGAGAGATGGCCAGCAATCGCCAGCGCCCGCTTCGTATTCGTCAACGGTGTTTTCAGCCCTTCCGTGAGCCACCGCGCCCCGCCCGGTGAGGTCATCAGCCGGCCTAAGACCGCTGGGCCGAGCAAGACCAGCCCAGCCGACCCGAGCAGTTCCCCGCTGTAGTCATCGCTAAACATCGCCCCGCCGGCCAGGGCAATGGCCACGCCGCCCTGTCGAAGTTGGATGAGCATGCGCCCGGTGCCTTCCGCCTGTTCCTGCTGCGCCACCTTGAGCGCGTTGATCAGGCCCTTCATCTCCGCAATAAAGGGCTTGTCAAACCCAGCCTCCACGGCCTGCTCGCCCAAGCCTTTCGGGCCGAACAATTGTTGTTCGAGCCGCACCCCATCAAGCCGCCCGTCCTTGGTCAGGGCATTCGCAAAGACCTGTTGCATCTGGACGGACTGCATCTTGCGCCAATCGTCCGGGTCCACCGCCGCCCGGACCTTCTGGATCACGCTCACATTGTTCCGACGCCATACCGCATCGGCAATGGCCTCCGGCTTTCCTTGTCCCTGCTCATCGGCCTTCTTGACCATGGAACGGATGATGCGATTATTGAATGTCGCGTGCCCCTGCGCTTCGATCTTGTTCGCCTCGTCCCACATCTGCGCCAAGAACGGGTCATCATCAGCCAGCCCCTTCCGAATCTGCTCCGTGAGCTTGCCGTAAATCAGGTTGGCCTTGCCGATGGCTGGGGCGTTCTTGGCTTCCGGAGAATTCTTGAGCACATCGCGAAGCGTTCGCACTTCCGTGCGGATCGCTTGGGCCACGGGATAGGATACAATGTCAGGCTTGTTGTTGATAAACTCTAGCAAGGTTGTGCCCATCTCCCGATTCGCCAGGCCACTGGCCCGCTTCAGAATCTCTGACATGCCGGCCAGGTCCTCTTGGACCGAGCCGAGATCAATCTTGGCCCCGCTCACTTGCCGCTCTTGTGTAGAGGTCATTATCTTCAGATGCTCCAAGCGTTCCCCGATTTGCACATCCTGGTAAGTCGTTTTGGTCTGAATGCCTCGCAATTCTGGCGCACCAGCGGGCACCCTTTCGTACACAGCATCACCCGCATCGTCATACCCGACAAACCGGTCAGTCGCCGGGGAACTTTCCTTTGCAATCTTGACTGATGCTTTATCCACAACAGATTTTTTGATTGGTGTATCCGTGCGTTTGACAATCATGCGCTGGGGCACGTCCACATAATCCGGGGCCGTAGCTGCGCTGATCGCCCGATAGATCATCTTCGCCGGAATCTGCGCCACTTCCAGGTTGCGCTTCGCAGCATCCACCACGGCGCGGCCCGCTTCATCCGCACTAGCCCGTGATCCATATTGGTCAATCATCTGATCGGCCAGTTGGGTAAAGAATTCATCCCGGTTTCGCCTAAAGGTCTTGATCGCCCCGCCGCCCAAGAGGGAGAATTCAGAGATATTCTGCAACACATCCAACACGCGGGAATCGGTGACTTCTGCCGGCAGAAATTGCGGCTCCGGTGCGCCCTTCCCGCTCAGGAACTTCGCGGCATCCTTGCCTTCCGCCGTCATGCGTCCAGCAAACGGAGCCGCCCGCTCCACAAGAAAGCCGGGAGCCCGCAAGACCTCCGCCCCGAACCCGTAAATGCCCTCTTGAATCAACCGTTGGGCCGATTGCAGGCCGGTTTGTGGTGCTGAGGGCAACCCCAAGCCGACCTCGACGGCTTGCTGCGCGGCTTCGCCGACCACCGCCCCCGCCATACCACCAGCCGGTCCACCGGTCACGGTGCCGGCCACGCCGCCCACGACGGCCCCCACCGGCACGGACGGCTCAGGAGGAGCCGTCTTGATCGCGCCGCCTTGGGCGAGTTCGCGCTTGTACGCCTCAAATTGTTGTTGCAGCCCGAAGTCCCGTGACGCGGCCTGTTGCCGCTTATAGGCTTCAAACTCTTCTTGTAGGGTCGGCATGGTTAATCCGGCTGCTGCTCCAAGAATTTCAGGATCGTATGCACGTCCTCGTTCGGATTGGCCTGCCGCAATTCATCGAACATGCGCTGCTTCTTTGGGGAGAGCTTCGGGATCGGCTGCGGGGCTTTCACGCCCACTTCTTCCGCCACGCCCGTGCGCTCTTGGAGAATCCGCTGCTCCCACTTCTTGCTTTCCTTGATCGCAGCCTGAAACTCCTGGTCAGACATGCCTGCGTTCGGGATGGCCGCGAGGGCCGATTGCTTTTCGGTTTTGGTGAGGGCTGACCCGAAAATTCTGTGCCGTTGCTCAATGCCGTATTGCTCCACTGAGGCGTACCAATCCGCTTGTTCTTGTGGCAAGGTGCTAAAGAATTGTTGCAGGTTGCCAATCTTCTTATCAAGGAATCCCACGTAGCCAGGCTTGAAGCCTCGCTCAATATCATCCAAGCGGCTCAAGGTGGCGCGGCTCTCGGCAATCTTCCCGCGCTCCTCTGCGCTCACGACATGCAGATCAATGCTCGATTTGACGAGCCCTTTCAGCAAATCCTCCCGCTTCAAGCCGGGATATTGCTTCATCACCTTGTTCTGGACCTCGACCATCTCACTCTCGGAGGGCTCACGCTTGAACTGTGCGCGAAACGCATTGATCGCCGCCCCCATCGCCATTTGCCCTTGCGTCAGCCTCAGCGGCTCAATGACGGAACCGGCTTGATCGCGGATGTCTTTGTGCGGGAGTTCAAAGTCCTTGGCGGCTGTGACCACAGCACGGTCATACGACATGCCTTTCTGCATCATGTCAAAGACCGCCTGCGAGGCGTTGACAAGCCGGCCTTCCCGTTCGGCCTTCCGCTCCGCCTCCGTCATCTTGGCCCGCATGATTTTCTCGCGCTGCATGACACGGAGATGTTCAGCCTGAACGGTCGCTTGGGCCTGATCACGCTCTTGCATGCGCTGCTCAAGCAGTCCCTTTGCGGCGTCAAGCTGGCGGTCCACTTCCTCCATATCTGCCCCGTGCGCCTTCCGGTCGGCCACTTCACTCTGGAGAATCGCCACATTCGCTTCCAGTTTCGCCAGGCTGTAGGGGTTGAGGTCCGTCAAGAGGCGATGGGCCGCTTCACTGCTCTGGGCCACATGCTCAGCTTCCCGTGCCCGTTCTAGGAGCACTTCACGGGACGCCGCCGAGGCTCTAGCCGCTTGCATCTTGAACGTGTTGGCCTGTGCCTGGGCCTGTGCGGCTTCCTGCTGAAGAAACTGCGCCGGCCCCATCGTGGACTGCCGATAGGCTTGGTCCGCGCCGTTCAGCCTCGTATTGAGCCCATCCAGTTGAATCCGTGCGCCTGAAACCTCTTCAACGGTCGGATTCTCCCCGAGCCCATCCTTGTACGCTTGGAAGCCTGCCGTAATTTCGCCGGCATCGGCTTGCGCCTGTCCCTGCATCGAGAACGCTTGACTGAGCACATCACGGCGATTCTGAATATCCGCCAATTGCTTATTGAGTAGCTGAGCGTTCGTCCGCTCTGTGCGAAGTTGCAGCGATTGCTGCATTTCCGCCGTCCCGTAGGTCGTCGCCAACGCCTGCAATTCCTTCATCTCATCCTGGTTCAGTTCGTCGTACCGCATCATCAGCCCAGCGATGCGCGTATAGGCGATCTTCCGAGGATCGGTCGCCACATCGAGCGACACGTCAAGGGCCTTGGACGCTAAAGCAGGATTCAGTTCAAACATGCGCCGCAGTCGATCTTGCTCCGCATAAATCTGCTTGCCCTGCTCCATCACGAACGCATCACGCATCGAGGCTTCAAATTGCTCCTGCTCATTGCCGCCGTAGACATATTGTCCTTCGCCTTTATGGTACGCATCGAGCCGATCTTGGGCGGCCTTGACATAATCCGGGACGGGCTTGGCAAGTTC
>CAZBOT010000069.1:5473-9066 GCA_964493575.1 uncultured Candidatus Saccharibacteria bacterium
CATCGAGCCGATCTTGGGCGGCCTTGACATAATCCGGGACGGGCTTGGCAAGTTCAGCCGTGCGCTGCGCCTGGTCCTTCGCAATAATCCCTTGAAGGCGGACAAACTCTTGCGCGTCTTTCGTGGACCGAAAGACCTTGCGATCCATGCCGAGCGCCAGCACCCGTTGCGCCTGTTCGGCTTGACCGTTTTGCAGATATTCCGCCGCCGTAGACAGGTACTTGCCGCCTTGCTTGACAAACTCAGGCGCAACATGAAACCCAGCCTCAATCGAGTCGAGTGCCCCGTTAATGAGGTCGAGGCCACCGTCCGGCATTTCGGCCCCGAACTTCTCCCACAGCCCCATCTTCACTTCAAAGTCCAGGTTCCGTTGCCGTTTCTGTTCCAGTTCATGCGCCTCCCGCATCTGTTGCAGGCGCGCCCGTTTCATCGCCACGTCAAGCTGATCCTGCGGCCCTGGAATCTGGGCGATGCCGCGATCAAACTGTGAGAAGAGAAATTCCCCCGGTGTCGCCATGTTAGGTCCTGGCCCCGCTCCAGTTAACGCCGTTGTGAGACACGTCCCGTTTTATGAGACCCGCTGCCACGGTGAGGTCCTCATCTCCGCTCCAATGAACGCCGTTGGGAGACCGCTTAACTCACCACCGGAATGCTGCCACGGTGAGGTCCTGACCATCTCTCCAGTTAACGCCGTTGTGAGACCGCCTAACCCACCACCGGAATATCCACCGTATGCAAGCAACCCCAGATCCACCACCCCACCGATCGCGGCCCCCGCGCCGTAGAGTTGGGCCGCATTGACGGTCCCTCGCTGAATCGTGGCGTCCGCAATGTTGGTCGTGATGTTGCCGGCCAACCCAAGGGCTTGATTGCTCAGGCTGCCAAAGTGCCCGCCCGCTTGCAGGAGTCCAAGTCCAGCATCCAGCCCGAGTTGATTGAGCGAGAGGTCCTGCCGTCCGAATAGATCCAAGAGTTGCGTTTGCCGTAACAGTTCATCGGCGACCACCCGCCGGCCAAGCTCAGCCTGTCCGAAGGCAAAGGCCCCAGACCGAAGGTTGCCGGTTGAGACGGCATCCTCTTTCAAGAGCCGGTTCATGTCCTCAAACGCAATCTGTGCGGCGGGCGAGAGGCCGCCCGTGGTGGACATGAGGTTCCGGCGCATGGCCTGCGCCTCGGCAGACAACCTAAATGGCGTGTCCCCGCTCGTCAGGATGTCGCGGCCAAGGGCGGTCAACTGATCGGAGCGGCCTTGCATCCGCCAGGCTTGCGGCAACGCCTGTTGTTGCTGAAAGTTCCGGAGGTCATTGATCGCGCTGTTGTAGGCGCGCCGTTGCTGCGTGGCCCCGAAGATGCCCCCGATAATGCTGCCGATCCCGCTAAAGAGTCCCATGGTCGTTCCTCACTTGGCGATCCATCCCGTGTTGCCGGTCCCGCTCTCCTTCACGTAGAGCGTCGTGCCCGCTCCGCCGTTGGTTCTGAGATAGAGACTGCCTACATTCGCCGTCACCACCGTTTCCGGGCTCCCGCTGCCGACATGAATATCGACTAGCTCACTCAACAAGTAGAGGCGGCTGAGAACGAGCCGGATGTCCTCAAAAAACTGCGTGGCCAGTTCATCGGTCTTGAGCGACGGCGGCACACTTTCCCACCGAAATTGCATCAGCGTCCCAACGGTTTCGCCGCAATCGTCGCATGGGTCAGCACATGCGGCACATTGGCGGCATGTTCCAGTTCGAGCGTGACATCACGCCCCACTCCGAGCCCGGTGATAGCCGGAAAGTAGAAGTCTGCATCGCCGGTTTCGCCTAATGGCAACGTGACTTTCCCCTTGGCTCCTGTGGCCCCGGTATAGGAATCGGCATCCTGGTCCAGCCACCAGCGCACCGTGAGTTGTGGATTGCTGGATGCCGCACCGCGCCCGCGCTTGCCGCGCAGCAAGAGCCGATTCCAGCGACAGCGATGGTTGTTGACCGGATCGAGCTGGAAGCGCAGCCGGCGAAAGACGGTGAACGGCGAGCCGGCGTCTTGATAGGCCGTGTTCGTCCACTCATAAACCTTATCCGTCCCATTGGATATAATGGGGTCGCCCACCGTCACATAGGCTTTGGTGCCGAATTCCATATAGGAACGGCCATGGGCCGGGATGGATGCGGACATGGTATCGCTCAGGACATTGACCGCCGCATCTTCCGTCCACACATCGTTGAGGTAGTCGTAGACAAACACGCCCACCCCGCGCACGCGCCAGCGGATGACGTGCTCCTTGGCGTAGTCAAACCCCGGCACCGCCCCGCCGAAATAGGCCGCGTCGTTGATGAACGTTTGGGACAGGGTTTGACACCGCGCCTTATAGGCCCCGGAAATCCGCCGTGGCGCAAAGCCATCCAGCACCCAGAAATCGTTGTCGCAATAGAAGAAGAACCGTGGCGGATCGCCGGCCAAGACCACGCTCTCCCCAATCAACCGCCGATGCCGCGCAAACTTATCCACGAGTGGAATAATGCCCTTTCGGCCAAAGACTTCCCGCCCGCCGATATGCCCCCAGATTTCAATGGAAAAGTCTTTGAAGAAATAGAGGTCAGTCCCTAAGACTTTCATCCAGCGGATCGACTCCCCGGCCCCGGTGACTTGCGAACGATTGGCGGCCCCAGGCCAGACCGTGGCACTTCCCGGATCGGACCATTCAAACCGCACCTGTTCAGGCAAGGCTCCTCCACCCGACACCACCAACCGGTCCGCCACCATATCCACAAAGTAATAGGCGGTTGGGGCCGTCGCAATCTTGTCGTAGACATTCGTCCCGGCAAGGTTGTCGGTGCGAATGCGATGCAGCCCTTGAAAATTGTAGTTCTGCCAGATCGGGATGCCGTCAAAGATCGTCCAAGACACCTTGCTTTGCACCACCCCTGTACCAGGTCCGGTATATTCACGCACGGAGCCGCTATTGAGCAGTTCAAACACCCGGAACGAGGCAGACCCGAGATTGTAGGCAAAGGCAAAGCCGGACCCGTCAAAGCTCGTCGTCGCCCGCGAAGCCGGAATCAGCATCGGAATGGACCAGCCTGCGCCTAATCCCAGATCGAACGCTTGCGTATAGCCAGGCCGCCCCTTGAAGTACCCCGCATCCGTCCGCACGGCGTTATAGATTTCCAGGTGTGCCGGCGCGAGATTCTCCACGCTATCCAACTGCTTCGCGCCCGCCGGTTGCAGCGCGACGTTAAATTCTTTCTGATTCCGCCCGACATTGACTGGCATCAGACCATCCTCGGCAAGGGCATCCCGCCAAAACCCTTCATCTGCGAGCCAATCTCCCGGCGCATGCGGTGGCGGTCCTGCTTCATGAGGTTCAAAATTTCAGCCTCATACTTCTGCGTATAGAGACCGACCCCTTGCACATCATCGTCCTGCTCCAGCTTCTTGACCATGACGCCGTACAGCAACGCCGTGCGCCATTCTCGGAGGAGGCGCGTATACTTTGGATCTGTCTCATCAATCAGGCTCACGTCGATAGGCCCGCGCCATTCCATCCCATAGGTGGACAGATCGGGAATCGGATCGAGGAGAATCTGATTGTTCCATTCCTCCCATTGCAG
>CAZBOT010000070.1:0-8993 GCA_964493575.1 uncultured Candidatus Saccharibacteria bacterium
TGAAACTGTAACGTTTAAATCTGTACTTTCCGGCATATGCTCCTGTCCGACACTTATGTTCTTCCCCAGTTTTTCGTGTTCGTTGTCGGCCCACTCGATCTGCCTGAGTATTTCTTCTTTAGTTCTCGTTCTTTTGCGTGGCTTCTTTTCGGTAAACCACCCACCCTTTGTTTTAGCGCTCATAGCCATGCCCCCAGACCTCCATCTGCAGCGCTCGTGCGTCACGATATTAATCCAGAGACAGGGCCATACGCGCTAAAAATTCTCTAACAACCTATCTGCCTTATCCTTGTACCTCTGTGCAATCTCGATGTAGTCATGTTTCTTTAACGGTAGTACCTGCGCTCTCAGTAACTCAAATTCAGCCATTTGCTTCTTCGTATACTTTGAGTACATAAACACTGCGTATGCCGACAGGTTTCCGTGTAGCCATACATTGCATCTCATACACTGCGCGTGTACCAAGTCCTCATTGAATAGCACCGATCCTGTCCTTCCAGGAATCCAATGTCCGGCCTGCAATTCCTTAAACGCATATCGCTTATGGCACGCTACACAGGTGCCGTATTCGGTCGTTCCCGTTGTCGCGATGCAGTCTCTTAAGCGTATGTACCGACTAAACTCTTTCCATGCCCTCTCTTTTAGTTTGCCTGTGGTTGGCTTCTTTTTCTTTGCATGCTCCGTAGGCTTAGTTTGTTTCATAAATTCTTGTTGTTATAAAACTTCCACGAAACAGATCGGCAAAACCCATCAAGCCATGTGTTAAAGCTCAGCTGGGTAAGCTTCTTCATCGAGTAGAGAGAGTACCCATTCAAGTGCTTCTACTTTAGCCTGAAGCCTAGCAGACCGTACGGCATTGTTACTTTTCATCCACTCGTAATTATGCTCATCGGCACGTTCTTCTATTTTTTTTCTTAGTTCGTTCATAGGTTCTTCTTTCATAGATGGTGGCCTTCTAGCTCCGTCAGTAACGGGCATAAATACTTTCGGCAATACTTGGCACCGTTAACTTGAAACTCATCCCACTCTTTCTCGTCCGCAAGAACCATATCCGACCACTCCTTTTGCTTGCGTAGCATGTTTTTTATTTCGTTCATCATAAACGTCATTGCGTCTTTGTGCGTATCGAACTTTCCACTAAACACATCGCCGACATACCCCCAGTGTGACGCTTCGTATGTTGGTTTCTCTCCATACGACCACGTCTTTGTTATGTAAAAATGGCAATCCCTGTCTTTGTGATGGTCTTGATTGACATACCCATACCACGCATCGGTAAATCTCATCATAAAGTCTTCTATTTGTTCCTCTTTACCGCACACGTCAAAGTGTTCTGCATCATAATCGGTGTCTATATGTTTGTCGCAATTGTGACAGTATTGCATACTCATACCCCCACCTCCTCATCTGAGAGTTCGGCCAGTAAAAGCGATTTGATTTTTCCAACCAGTTCACTTTTGTTACGATAAGCAGGTGCTAAAGAATACCAGTCATCAACTTCTTCCACCAGTTTCTCCACTAGCTCCCGCTTCGCCTTCGCCACCTTTTCCCTGTGCCAGTCAAGGATTTCGCTAACTACTGTGTGAGGGTTGTAGATATAAAAATCGCCATCTTCCCGAATGGACTCGACAAGGTTAGTAAGCTGTTCATCAATAAACTCATATTGTTCTAGTTTTTCTTTGTCTGTCATATTAGTTCTGGTCTCTACTTAGTTAAAATACTTGGTGGTGGGTCCCTCTTGGGTTTTCACGAAGGCGTTGAGGGAACTTTTCCGCTACTCTGCCCAACCCCACCACTAAATATTCTAACGTGCTACCAACTGGCTTGATGAAGCCTGAAATCAAATATTCCTACATAATCAGTCCAGCTACAAAGAAAGTATGTATTAATATTTTTCGCATTTTTATAATGCTCTGCGGTCGCGTGCTTTCTTAGTGGCACTTTTGTTTTGTCATATTTAGCCATTTCGTGCCTTCTACATTTTACCTCTAAAAAATGATCAAACGACAAATTGACAAATACCGCGTAATCGCTGTCTGCATACATCGGCATTTCTCTAAATTCTACTGTTACGTTTCCGTATTTATGGTTAATGAGCCAATTTTTATAAAGCTCTAATGCCGCGCGCGTAGTTTCGATACTATTGTCAAATTCTTCTTGTACACTTCTTGAGTAACCCTCTATCATCTCGTGTGATATGTTTTTACATATTCTGCAAATTCTACTTCCATTTTTAGCCGTTTTTCCTCAATCTCCCTTTTTATCGGCAACGGTAAACTATTACACCTACCGCATCTTAGGCTGGCTTTTACAACAATCGGGTTTTTGCACCACGCACAAAATCTTTGTTTCATCTTTTTCTGATCTCGAATATCTTAAATCCAAGAAAATACACATCATAAAATCGGATACTCATATTTAGATTGTTAACGGTAGGGCTTTTTGCCATTTGGTAATCACTATCAAACTTCTCAAAATCCTTAATCGTTCTCGCTAAAATACTGCCACGGAATATCTTGTTCTTACCCTTAATGCCCCCAACATCAAACTTTTGGAGGTTATATGAACGATCAAGTTCATCCATATCCGATACTATTTTTTCAATTATGTGTCGTTTGTAAAATTTCTGCATAACCCTAGCCAAGCCCCCAGCCCTTACCTCTGCCCGTTCCGCTTCGGCTCAGACCAGAAACTGGGCAAGGATTACGAGAAAATGTATGTTAGAAGCGGAAACAATATCAATATCGCACCAATGTATAAGAATCCTGCGGTAAATATAAGTTTCATTATTTTATCTTCCGTCTGTCTTTTGTATTCTGTCATTTTTATACACCCCCTATCTTTCTGTAATTATTTTATACCGAATTACATTATTTGTAAACAAGCAAATTACACTTATTCCTCTATTGAACCTATCAGTTTTCTAATGCTTTGTCTAACAAGCGTATGCGATACTCCCATCTCCTCAGCAACACGCCTCAATGCCTTCTTGTTTATAAAATACTCAATATACATTTGAACGTCACGCTCGGCTACTTGTTTTGAGCGTCTAATATAGACTTGTGCGTCACGCTCGGCCATTCGCCCCGCCCGCTCAATATAATCATCTAACTGCTTTATGGTTAGCGAACCGCCAGATATTCTGCCATTTCTACCCAAATTACTTTGTTTTTCGTATGTCATTTTTTTGTAGGTAGTGATACATCTCACCACCCATCGTAATTACCCACTCAACCGCATCCATTAATGTTTCTTCTGTAAGGTGACAAATGCTCACACTTACCTCATTGCTATATTGGTCATAGTGGTGTATTTCCGCCCTCTTAGCATCAGGGAGTAAAATCTGATACACTTTACACTGCCAGTCATCGGCATTTTGTACTGTTCTCCCGGTCTTCCAATCATAAATAACCCCGTCGTCGTATAAATCTATAACCCCAACCAAACCGAGCCACGGAGTAAGATCTTTATAGATTTTCAATTCCGGCTGTGGATTTTTTAATTTCATCGAACCGAACACTTTTGGCAAGCAATTTGTTTGTCGTATTTCATTTTCCCACTGCTTATGGAATTCCCTACCCGCCAACATTTGGGGCGTAGCCTCAACCTCAACCCCCAAATACATATCTATAGCCCTTTGATATTCGCCCCTTGCCCAGGCCCCTAGGATTGAATATGAGGCGCGTAGCTGGTCTGGTAGCGTGTTTATATTACTTTCCATATTTAATCGCTTCTAGGCACCCTGCGGCTCGCTAGGTGACGTTTTAAGTGTAATAGTTATCTGCTTTTTTCTCTCCGGCTCCTCAATGCCAAGCGGTACCGATCCAACCTCATTTACATATTTGTCTATTTCTTCACTAATCGGCGAAAATTTAACCTCGGTCTTGTATAAATGTTTTGGGATAGAATCTAGTCTGCTTTCGTCAATTCGGTACTTGTTTCCAAACACCCTATATCCGACTCGCAACTTGTTACTTGATACACTATTGAAGTTTTTGTTATGCGCAAGTGCCTTTTTCTCTATCTCGCCCTTTGCAGCAGTAATAGCTTCTTCAATACTTCCCTGCAATTCTAGCAGTTGCAAGATTGCATTTTCCGCATCCGGCGTAAATATAATGTTGCCCGACTCATTTACCAAAACATCAATTTTTTCTGTGTCTATTTCAATTTTCATATATTCTTGCCATTACCTCTTTGACTTCTTCCGGGTTTGGCTTTATCTTCTCTGGTTCCGGCAGTTGATTATCTACATATTCATATTCTCCATCTTCTGTAATGTATGCCTGATCTGCTAGCAGTGCGGTTTGTATATCTGAAGTCATTGGAGCATATTTACTTAGAAGCAATTTAATAACAGTCTTCTTCGCCATCACATCAAAATCGTCACGCCATAAGTTCATTGCACTGTTATATTTGAAACTCTGGCTATATTTGCCCGCGTGCTTTTTTAGCTCCTCATTACCCATATACAGTGTTTTCGTAAATCCATTTAGTAACTCTATGTATGCCACATATCCGATAATCGGTAGTTCGTTTCTTTCTATCTTCCACTCGAAGGTCATTTCACCAGTAAGTTGATTGTGTTCTACAATTTCACCTTCACGAACATCCGTAGCGTTGATTGTTTTCACCTGCCCGCTTCTTTGTGCAAGCTGCACAAATCCCTTCCAGCCCATTTGAAACTGCGCGACCTTGCCCCTTGCTTCGTCTTTGTACGGGATAATGTATGCGAAGCCCAAATTCTGATTAATCGGTAAGTCGAGAGAGGCAGCAACCAAGCACGCAGATAATAGTGATTTTCTATCGCACTCTTGTAATTGAACGTTTGAATTTACCAGTGCAGCAACTGATGCAATAAACTGAGGTGTTCTTTTGCCAAGCGTATTCTTGATATTTTCGGCAACCGCTTCTTCTGACATAAATTGTACGATTGATGTGTTTCCGTCTGTCATAGGTTATATATATGCCATCCGCACCGCATTGTAAATAGGCAATTTACAGAACACCGGTAAGTAATTCCTTCGCAATAATATATTCCATTTTCCGGTCTTTTTTTTTCGTAGTGTTTGCGCGAAGTGTTAAAAGATCAAAGCCCTCTTGCCCTAGCTGCATTATTTTGAAAGCCCTGTATTCTTCTCTGTTGTCACTTCCCCATATTCTGTGACACCCCATACACAGAGTGTCTACGTTCTGTGGATCAAACCTTGTGTTTTCTCTACCCCTGCCAAAGTAATGTGACGCCTGATGTGATATCGGCAGTCCGCTAGAATTAATTTGCACTTTGCTCATACATCTCACACAGTGCTTGTCACGCAATCGTATATATTGAGAAAACACCTTGTCTGCTTTGTCAATTTTAATCGCCATACTTATATACCTCCTCGCTTTCTATAGGGTTGATTGGTACGCTTCATTTCAAGGGATTAGCGGGCGCAGCAGGCGGCAAAGGAGTTTGCACCTTCCCGCCAATCCCCTAAAAAAGCACTGACTTACCTTAAGAGCTTGTTATTTCTTTATAAATTTCCATCATTCTTGCAGATACTATCTCCGGGTCTTCCAGCTTGTTTTCAAGTAAATATATTTGCCCGCCCAATCTTCCAATAAGTGTCATTAGTTGTTCTGGTTTAGTGTCTTCATTTTGACAATTCCCCTCATCATCGTGCTCATAGTCATATCCGTCACACTTGTCACACTGCCAGTAATTTGAAAGCTGTTCCGCTCTTGGATCATCCATTTTTATTCACTCCTTTCTACATTTTTATTATGCGTAACTTGTTTCGGTTATTGGTTTACCGTTCCACTTAGATGCACTCGAATAGTCAAGCGAAATGTAATATGTATCATCGTATGCCCTAACCCTTCTTTGAATCGCCTCACCCTTAACTATTTCAGGATCAGGAATAACGGTCGTGCTTCCCCATCCGGTACATTCAACTAATTTCTTACCTATCGGGACAATGCTAATGGTTTTCGGCGTAACCTTAACTACTTTGTAGAAGTCAACATTTGTCTGTTCATATCCCCACAGTGAGTCAAGAATGTCGCCAACTTGTGCGGGATTAATATTTGTGTTCATAGGTATATATTATTACTTTATCCCGTATTTGTAAATAGGCAATTTACATTGATATGTTAAATAATTAGCTTTTGCTCTAACACCTTTCTTGCCCTTACCAAAGCCTCCGGCGTTCCTCTATCATCTCGCTTATATTCTTCCTTGAATGTAGACTTCACCGTTTCCCTTTTCCGTCTGGTACTTGATCCGCTCGACCTACGAAGCCATCCACGGAAGAACGAATCATAATCCTTATAAGTCTTGCCCGTAGCCTTTAACCAATCAATAGCTTTTTCATATTCCAGCAAAACATCCACGCCGCTATCAACACCACCTAAAGAACCAAACTTATCTTGTATCTCTTTTTCAGTTAAATCTATAAAACTTTGTTTTTGGTTTTTTATTTCTGATTTATTATTTATTATTTCTTGTTTATTATTTATAGGTACTGTGGACAGTACCCCCACACTACTGTCTACACTACTGTCAAAGAGATCATTAATTTCTTTTGGTATAAGGGAAATCTCTTTTTTGTACGCAACCTCATTGCTTTCACTGTTTCTGTAGTTATTATATTTCTCTGCGTTAACAACCTTGACGAAACCCTGATAAAAAATAACCCTGCCTGTTTTTTGAAGTATCTGTTTTGAGTTTTCTAATTCTTTCTCAGTCAATCCAGTATGGAACCTTATCTGCGCATCCGATAATTCAAACACCCCAGATATATTGACGAACGGACAAGTGAGCAAATACATAAACAGAAGCCGGGAGTTTTTATCCATCCCCTGAACCTTATTGTCATCCCAGAATTTAGTTTGGATTATTCGTGTTTTCATATATGCAAAAGAGGCCCAAGATCGGCCACAGCTTAGGGCTATGACCGAACCTAGACCTCTTATAAAAAATCTTCTGGTTCCCCTAAGCTCAGAAGTCAGTGTTCGATTTTCTATATAATATACCTTTCGAGTGGAATGTAAACCGCCAATTTTAGCCCACCAAATTACATCCTCAAAATACCGTCAACACCACACGCCCCGATTTCAATTCTAGGGCCCTACAAGTGCCCTAGAAGCGATTGTATTACAAGAGTAGTATAAACATATTACTTTGCCCCAAATTACGGAATACGGGCGCTGTGGGGGTCCGTTTCAACTTCATCCGCCTGTGCGACTATTACATATCCCTTGCCACTACAGCCTTGGCACGTTTTTCTGCCACTCGCAACCGTACCGAATCCATTACACACCGGACACTTTTGTGCAATATGTGTTGGTGTGAATTGATTGCTCGGCTGCTTTACTGATAACGTATCCACCCAGATATTATAAGGGGACTAGGCACTTCTGCCCAGCCCCCATAATTTATCGTCCAAGGAACCCAAAAATCCGATGCCTCGGATAGTCGCGTCCTTCGAACTTCGCCGCCTCTCTCTGTGCAATCCGTAGGAGCATCATATCCCACGTCGTGATCCAGTACGGAATACCACGGCGGGCAAGATCACCCCGCGCCTCAAGCATCTCGTTAAAGGCGTTACGATTGCCCTTCCGATACGCAAGGTACGCGCGGATGTTGTCTTGGTGGATGACGTAGGGAGCGTTCTCGTTTTCGAGGCCTTTGCCTACGTGATGCCCCCCGCAGATGGCGATGCCGTTTGATACCCCATTAATTTCAAAATCGTGGGGGTAGTGAAGCGATGCCCAAAATCGGGGGACAATATGGTGCACGTGTAGGTTTTTTGTGTTCCTACAGCGCACCCATACCCCCAGCTGCATCATCCGAAACTGGCAGCGGTAGCCGTCTCGCTCGAGAATCCAGCGCCGCTGCGAATCAGTGAAGCCGATTGCGATATCGTCGCGGCTCATTACGTTCTCTCCAGTTCATCAGTGACCGCTACGCGAGACGCAACCAGGTTGGCTCGCACCGTCCTTAGGTCCTTGCTCGGCCGCTCAGAAAGTATCGTGTCGATCTTTCGGATGTTGTCGTCGAGGTCGTCGAGGACACGGCCCAGTTGGATATGCCGGTAGCAGTACTTTCGTATGCTCGGCCGACCACACCACTTACAGGTATTACCAGCCATTGTTCCTGACCTCCGCCCCGATGGCGATGAGCTCATCGAGGGCTGTTTTGTCTCGTTCCCTCTGATTCTCGCAGGTAGAACAGCCGCACTGCTTGCCGCGCCGATTCCAGCGTTTCATCTTTGCCTTTGCGTCGATGATTTGATCCATCAACTCAGCGCACTCATAGCAGTACTTGCCGTACTCCCGCGGCTTACGTAGACACAGCTCGCAGCATTTCATAGCTACCTCCGTACACGTCTACGCTTACGCCGTTTCTCTTCGACGGGCGTGGACTTTTCCTTGCCGTTTTCGTCCACAACAATGACGTGGGCAGGGTCAAGCCCTAGCTCGCGCCGCCGTTTACAGATATTGCAGTAGCACTTGAGTTTTTGCGTGCTCATCGTAGCTCCAGTGATGCGGATACGATGTGGTCCCCTTGCCGCCAACCTGGCAGATTGGGGACGTCACGGTTAATGCGCGCCTCCAGATTCAGCTGTGCGTACTGTTGGTACGAGTAGCCGACCGGTGAGCGTACTTCATATTGCGTGTCGCCACGCTGTACAACAACCACCCAGTACCAGCTCATTTCGACTCCTTTTTTGTGGGAATGACCACGACTATCGGAAATGGATAATGGGGCTGTAGTTCCGCAGCCCTACGATGCGCCTCTTCAGCGGTCGCAAACTCCTCATTGGGAATTTGCACCCACTCGATAACGCCACCTAGTTTCGACTTCTTGGGATACTCCAAAATGAACATACGATCCTCCATGTGTTGAGTTTTGGCTCTATAAAGATGAGGTGCCAACTAAAGTTGACAATAACTTGACAATCGAAATTGTCAGAAAGTGCAAGAGAATGCTTGGGACATTCGTCTTGACC
>CAZBOT010000071.1:0-8503 GCA_964493575.1 uncultured Candidatus Saccharibacteria bacterium
TAGTTGGGTGTGTTTGAAATTTGGGTAACCGTTGAGAAAGGACTGGATATCGGTTGGATTTTTTCCTTCTAGCTGAACTGTTAACAGTTGTAAGGCTGAACCATCACCGCAGCCAACTAGTCCATCAACTGTTTGCCCCGGGACAAGACTAGAGTTAGCTTCAGGTTCACAAGCCAGAATTTTGAGAGTCTTTCCTTGCCAAGTCGTGTAAATGCCAGGCCAAGGCTGATAAGCCCGCCAACGGTTGTAAATTTGTTGGGCCGATTCATGCCAGTTAACCAAACCATCTTCTTTGGTGATAATTTTGCTGACCGTGGCAAGTTGGTGGTTTTGTTGTTCTGGCGAGATGGTGCCAGCAGCATATTTTTCTAGGGTATCGATTATTAGATCACAAGATAATTGAGAAAGCTTGCTTTGCAAAGTTAGGTTTGTGTCGTTTGGTGCGATTTCGATTTCTGCTGTTGCCAGAACTGGACCATGGTCAACTAATTCATCTAATACAAAGATGGTAGTGCCAGTTTTAGTGTCACCATTTAACAAAGCGAACTGTACCGGAGCTGGTCCTCGATAAGCAGGCAAAATGGAAAAATGCACGTTAACGGTTTTTAGTCTAGGGATAGTCAGTAATTCTAGAGGAAGAATTTTGCCATAAGAAACTACAACAAACAGATCTGCGCCGTGTTGTTTAAGTTGGTGTAGGAATTCTGGATTATTTTTTACTTTCTCAGGTTTATAAGAAAAAATTCCTAAACGTTCTGCTGTGTTGCTGATTGGGCTAGGGGAGAGGATCTGTTTTCTACCCACCGGTTTATCAGGCGAGGTTACTACTGCAGCGATTTCAAAATGTTTTTGCAGAGTCTCTAAAATCGGTACCCCAATCTCTGAAGTTCCAAAAAATACTATTTTCATACTTTGAGTTGTTTAAGGAGCTTACGCAGGATTTCGGCTTCCAAACGGCAGTCAGCCAAAGCTGTGTGTCGATTGGCAGGAACAGTAACTTTTAAAGTCTTGGCTAAATCTTCTAATGAAAATCCTGGAAACTTTTTGGGGTTGGTGAGTTTTTTCTTGCGGGCCATATATGTGTAGCACAAAGGCCAGATATCAAATACATGATAATCAAATGGGTAATTTTTGTTGATCTGTTTGTAACTTGTGCGCAGCATGGCAGTGTCCAAGATGGTGCCGTAATTAGCTAGGGTGACTTTGGTTCCAAATGTTTGTTGAAATTTAGTTAGGACAGATTTTAGGCTTGAAGCTTTCTTTAGCTGATCCCAGGTGATTTGATTTACAGCCATAGCTTCAGGGTCGCGAGAAGACCACTTGTGGGGTTTGATAAAAGCTTCAAAAGTTTTCTTTTCTTTGAGGGTTTTTTTATCTAATAAAATCGCGCCAAGCTCAATGAGTTCGTGCTTGGTGATGTCTACGCCAGTACTTTCAATGTCAATTAACAAAAGGTCGTGTTTAAACATAATCAGCCGTTAATAATTTTTTTGAGAACTGCTGCAATTGCCCGAGCTTTTTCTAAGCCATCAGAGCTGTTTTTTAGTTGGATGTTAAAATGATCTGCCAGGGTCGTGAGAGTTGGCATTTTTTTGATTCCAATATGTAACGCATAGATATAACCCAATGACCAGATATCTACCAAATGACGATCGTACTTAAAGGGAGTCAAGGTTTTTTTAAAGGCTGCTCGTAAAAATAAATAATTTTGAACAGAATTGCTGGCCAATAATGGTTCATACCCGAAGACATCCAGAAAATTATTAATAACTTCATTTATTTTACTGCTTTTTCTTAAGGTATCAAATTCAATACCCAATTGTTCAGAATGTTTATGTAAAGTTCCATCAAGAAAACTGACTTTCACATAGGAATTAAAAAAGTTTTTTTCTAATAAACTATCTTTATCGAGCAGAACAGCTGAAAGTTGAATGATGTGGTCGCGGTCTGGATCGTTACCCGTAGTTTCTAAGTGAATAATTAGGAGGTCTTTAATGAGCTTCATGATTTCTCCTGATATTTTGAGAGAAGTTCTTTTCCGCCAGTAATTTCTTCAAACTTGTCGATAATTAACGTGTTGTTAAGATGATCGATTTCGTGTTGCAAGACCCGCGCCAAAAAAGTGTCATCTGTGATGGTAAATTTTTCTCCAGCGAGATTGTAGGCTTCCATGGTGACTTTTTTGGGGCGTTTTACTTTGCCAAACAACCCCGGGAGTGAGAGACAGCCTTCTTCCATTTCAGTCTGTTCTTTTGAAACTTTAACGATTCTTGGATTGATAATTGGGAAGGCCGGTAAGCCTGCTTCTTCCAAAAATATAATTGCTAAATTTAAGTTTTTTCCAATCTGTGGCGCAGCTAAACCAACCCCATCAGCGGCTTTGCAAGTTGCGAACATATCTTTAACTAATCTGATTAAAGCTTTGTCGCCGGGTAAATTTAAATCTTGAACCTTAGTGCGTAGCACTTTGGCAGGGAGTTTGGAGATAGGGAGTATCACTTTTGAGTTTGGTTATATTGTTTAATTAAGTATGCGAACAACTTGCCCTTATGTTGAACTTTTGGATTTTCCAAAACCTCTCCCGCTAATCTTTGGAGTACCGGGTGGGGGACAGTAGCAGCCATCTTAAGATAGAAACCAAAATGTTTTGGGTCATTTAACATGGTTGCTAGTTCATCAGCTAAAACATGATTAGCAGAATGAAGTTTTGGATCCTTTTTGTTAGGAAATTTCTTGTTTTTTGCTAGGTTTTTTAAAGAATCCATAGGTTAAGTATAGCTAGAAAAATCGACAATTTCCAGCTATAATACTAATATTAAATAACATGAAGAATAAACTCTTAGCAGCATTATTATTAGGTGGTTTTCTGATTGTGGCAGTGCTAGAAGGTTTACCAGAACGCGCTACCAATTGGATTAAAAGTGACCAAAACTGGTCACATTTCTTTGAGAAAGTAAATTTGCCCCAGTCTTTACCTGGCCCACTGCTGGGACCGCTCGACTTAGCGCCTAGCGAATTAACTCGCGATGGGGTAATCACAGAAACTAATAATCAACGCGAACTTAACGGTCGGGTTCCGTTGCATCTGAATGAAAAGCTTAATTTAGCCGCTAAAGCTAAATTGGATGATATGTTCCGGCAACAGTATTTTGAACACGTCTCTCCAGATGGAAAGAATCCCGCTGATGTGATTTCCGCCGCAGGTTATGAGTTTTTGGTAGTAGGAGAAAATTTAGCCTTAGGAAATTATAAGAACGATACGATTTTAGTTGAAGCATGGATGGACAGTCCTGGGCACCGAGCAAATATCCTAGATGCAAAGTTTAATGAAATCGGGGTAGCAGTTGGTAAAGGAATGTATGAAGGCAAAGAAGTTTGGATGGCTGTTCAAGAATTTGGTACCCCATTATCTAATTGTCCTTCGCCGCAAAGCACGCTCAAATCACAGATTGATAACAACCGTACGCAAATTGATATTTACGAAAAAGAGTTAGCCGCGAAGAAATCCGCGATTGACAGTAATCGTTATAAGACTCGGAACGAGTATAATAATGCTGTAGAAGAATACAATGAATTGGCCCGAAGATTAAATAGTTTAGTGGAACTCACAAAAGATTTGGTGAATGAATACAATCAACAGGTAAATTCCTTTAACCAGTGTTTGGAGAAGAATGCTTAAACCAGTCACAATTGGACCTATTAAAATTTCCGCTGTCACACGAGCGGAATTTTTAACTGAGCTAAAAAAGCGCCTAGAGATTAAACAGAAGACCTGGATTACTACGCCATACTCGGAATTTTTATATGCCGCGCTACGCAGTGGTGAGGCGCGTGATTTATTGGCCCAAGCTGACATTGCCATTGCGGATGGTGTGGGGATCTTTTGGGCAGAGAGATTTTTAAGTCGTCCGCTTACAGCTCGCTTTCATGTTTTAAAAATATTGCAAGCTTGGTATCAGGTTGTTGTTACCGGGGCAAAAATTTTGCTCACACCAAAATACCTTTACACGAAAATTCCCGAAAAGCTTGTCGGGGCGGAAGTATTTTTTGGAATGTGTGAGCTTGCAGCAGAAACTGGCCATTCCATTTTTCTGTTAAATGACTGGAGTGATTCAGTAGAAAAAACCGCTAAGTTATTAAAGCAGCGTTATCCAACCATTAAAATTGCCGGGATTTCAAAAAAGACACGTCATGATGAAAGTGTCGTTGCGGACCTTGTGGCAGCAAACCCAGATTTAATCTTTGTGGGTTACGGACCGATTAAACAGGAACAATGGATTGCGGAGCATTTTTCAAAAGTGCCCTCCCTAATCGCTATTGGGGTCGGGGGAACATTTGATTATGCCGCAGGTAACAAGCTTCGTCCGCCACAACTGGTGAGGGATATTGGTTTGGAATGGTTGTTCCGTTTAATCACTCAGCCGCGCCGTATCCCACGGATTTATCGCGCAACATTCGGTTTAATTCTTTCATTAGTTCGTTACAAAGTCTTTTCAACTTATCCGTTTCGCAACAATGCCGTAGCTATAGCAGTAAACTCAGACGATAAAATTTTATTGTGCAAACGTATTCCTGCTCCACCGAAGAATAGACAAAGCAAAGTTTTTCTCTCTAACTACTGGCAGTTTCCGCAAGGTGGTTTAGATGAAGACGAAGAGACTGTGTCTGGAGCTCAGCGAGAACTCTTTGAAGAAACTGGGATCAAAACAGTTGAACTACTCGGAATCGCAAAGTTTCAACACACTTACGAGTGGTTAAATGGTGGTCGTCGAGTCTGGTTCAACAGTCGGGTCTTTAAAGGGCAAGAACAGCAAACTGTATTTTTCCGATTTTTAGGACCCACCGATGAAGTCCAGGTTGATGGGATAGAGTTTGAAGATTACGCTTGGTTAACACCCAGAGAGGTTTTAATGCGGATTGCCCCAGAGCGCCGCAAGCACGCAGAGGCTGTACTAGGGGAGTTGCGTGTCCTGCTTGAGAAATCCGCCTAAATAAGGTATATTTTAACTATGTTAGAAAAGAAAAAAGTTCGAACTAGATTCGCGCCAAGCCCGACTGGGTTTGTTCATATCGGTAATTTTCGCACAGCTTTGTTTGCGTTTTTATTTGCCCGCCACAACAATGGGGTAAATATTTTACGTGTGGAAGATACGGATCAGACTCGTAAAACTGAAGGCGCAATAGAAAATATGATCAGTGTGATGGAGAGGATGGGTGTTCATTTTGATGAAGGTGTTCAAGATGAGAATGGTAAACTCGTCGAGAAAGGGGACTATGGTCCTTACACGCAGTCAGAACGCTTAGATATTTACCAATCTCACATTCAGGATTTAGTCAGTAATAAAAAAGCTTATTATTGTTTCTGCACACCCGAACGACTTGATGAACTTCGTAAAGAACAGATAGCTTTGAAGCAACCGCCAATGTATGATCGATTGTGCCGTAAGTTAACCGCTGAGGAAGTTCAAGCCAAGCTCACAGAATTTCAATCGCAACACAAACGACCTGTGGTTAGGCAAGCCATCCCTGAAACAGGGGAGACGGTCGTCAAGGATTTAGTGTATGGAGAAATTAAATATGAGCATAACCAGCTTGATGATCAAGTATTGCTGAAGAGTGATGGTTTTCCAACATACCATTTGGCGGTGGTAGTGGACGATCATCATATGTTGATTTCTCACGTGATTAGAGGAGAGGAATGGATTCCTTCTACTCCAAAACATATTTTGCTGTATGAAGCTTTTGGGTGGGAGTCTCCAGAATTTGCCCACTTACCTTTGATTCTTAATCCAGATAAAACTAAGTTATCCAAGCGACAGGGCGACGTGGCTGTTGAAGATTATTTAAGCAAAGGTTATTTACCAGAAGGATTAGTTAATTTCGTGGCTTTACTTGGCTGGAATCCAAAAACTGAACAAGAAATTTTTTCTATGGAAGAATTAATTGCGCAGTTTGATTTAGCGAAGGTTAATAAAGCCGGTGCAGTATTTGATATTGCCAAACTTGATTGGATGAATGGGATGTACTTGCGCAATAAATTAGATGAGGAAATATTAAATTTAGTTGCCCCATTGTTGCAATCAGCTAAAATTGATTTATCTGCTTTGTCAAAAGAATTTTTGTTGGCCATGGTGAAAATTGAAAAGGAACGTTTGAAAACTTTAAATCAGATCACAGAACACACTGGATTTTACTTCTCACAACCACAATACCCTGCTGAAATCTTAGTTTGGAAAAAATCTGACCGTGCTGATGCAAAGGAGAAAATTTCTGCAGTAAAAGAATTATTGCAAACCTGGTCGGAAGTCCCAGATGATCTTAGTCTAATTGAGACCCGTCTAAAAAATTGGATTACCGAACAGGGCTTTGATACTGGTGCTGTACTGTGGCCATTACGCGTGGCTTTGTCTGGTTTAGAAAAGAGCCCTAGTCCGTTCGAACTAATCTGGGTGTTGTCAAAGAATGGTGGGATAAGTAATGTGATTTCGAGATTGGATGAAGCTATAAATAAACTCTAAAATCCGCTTAAAATGAGCGGGTTTTTTTCTAGGGAAATTATTGAAAATATGTTATAATTCGGGCGATGGAAGATCCTCATTTAGAAACCAAAATAAAGAAAAAGATTACCTTAATTATCAGCAGTTTTGGTGTAATCGCAGCATTAGCCGGACTAGGCTTTTTTTACCTTTGGCAAACCAGTTTTAACGATTCTTTTGTCACCCCAGCCTTTGCGCAAAGCACCAGTAATGATCGTGATCGTTTGAATTTGCGTTTACAGCAAATTAAGAGTCAAATTAATTCTTACCAACAACAAATCTCTCAGACTAAAAACCAGGCCGCAACTTTGCAGAACGAGATTAGTATTTATGATAATCAAATCAAATCTCTAGAGCTGCAAATTGAAGCCAATGATACCCAGCAGCAAGACACATCCTTACAAATTAGTGAGTTAGAGATTCAAATAGAACGGCGTGAAAAGGAAATACAAGATAACCGTAAAATTTTAGCCGAACTCATTGTGGAGATGTCTAAGTTGGACAATAATTCTTTTATCAAGATGAGTTTGGGTACTGACGATTTTTCTAGTTTCTTAGATGAAATTCAATACGTCAGAAATATCCAAGACCAAGTTTATGGATTAGTCTCTCGGATTAAAGAAATCAAAACTAAACTTGAGATTCAGGAACAAGACTTAAAAGTTCAACTTACAAAGTTAGAATCACTTAAAGAAGAATTAGCTATTTCTCAAGAAAGCTTAAGTTCGGAACGAAAGAATAAAGAACAGTTATTAGCCCAAACCAAAGGTGTAGAACGTAACTATCAACAGTTATTGTCGGCGAGTAAAAACGAACAAGCTAAAATTTACGAAGAAATTGATGATTTAGATTCAGCAGCCCGTGGCCGTGCCGGTAACAAATCGATTTCTGTAAGTAAAGGTGTGTTTGGTTGGCCAATGGATGGAACTCTAACTCAAGGTTATGGTAATACTGGTTTCACCTCCCTTGGTTATAATTTTCATAATGGCTTAGATATTGCAGCGCCAGCTGGGCAGCCGATCTATGCAGCTGCTGACGGAACCGTGGCCACTTGTGATACTGGAGAGGCTGCTTATGGTAACTGGTGTACCATTAAACATAACATTGAAGCTGCTTCTGGTAATCGTTGTGTGGTGAGTTTGTATGCTCATATGCGCAGTATAAAAGTTTCTCGTGGCCAGGCCGTGAAGCGAGGTGATTTAGTAGGGTATGAAGGCAACACTGGCAACACCACGCGCTTATTGTATGGACCTGAGCGAGGATATCACCTTCACTTTACGGTGTTTGATTGTGACGGTTACACAGTTACAGCTGGTAAATACTCTAGTGTCTACGGAGCGTATTCTGTACCAAGTGGTGTGACATATAACCCAATGAATTTCTTGAGTAAATAACGATAAATAAAAACAAAACTGAATGCAAAGCATCTTGCGCCGCATCGAAATAATATTATTAACCGGCTTTCTGTTTTTTACAGTGGCTGGTTTTTTTGTGCCCAACCAGGCGGCCGCTCAGCTAAAGATTAAAGACCCAAGCACCACTTCTAATCAACCTTTGCCGGTGTATAGTGGGGTAGAGGGGAGCTTAAAAGATTATTTATGTGTTCCAGGAGACACTCAAGCTGAGCAGTCTACAGCTTTAGTGGATTGTGTGGGTAGACTGTACCGCTTCAGTATTACTGTTGGGGGAGTGACACTGGTGTTCTTTCTGGTAATTGCAGGATATCTTTATATTACATCAGGGGAAGCAGGGAAGGGGAAAGCCAAAGGAATTTTGCTTTCGTCATTAACCGGAATGGGGATTTTACTTGGTAGCTACGCTTTGCTAAGTTTCGTGAATCCAGATTTGGTAAAGATTAAACCGATCCAACCACCAATTTTTACCGCTACGAATTTGCCCAGCTGTGAAGCTGTGGGCTTTGGTACCAAGTGTATCACCAGTGATGGTCAAATCAGTAATCCTGGAGG
>CAZBOT010000072.1:0-8429 GCA_964493575.1 uncultured Candidatus Saccharibacteria bacterium
GGATCTCTCCAAGTCGACTCATAGCCTACGCCATAGCGCGATCTCGGCCGTTATCAGGGGAGGAGGGACTCTCCTCCAAGCCCAAAGCTTTGCTCGGCATGAGAGCCCGGATACTACGCAAATCTATATCCATGAGAATGATCGGCTCGAGAATCCTCCCGAGCTCCTTATCCAGTACTAGAGAGGCAGAGCATGAGCCAAGGCATAGAATATACAATCAATATCGACTCCGAAAAGCTCCGGGAGCGGATTAAGGCAATGGAGGAGGCCGGGGAATTCCGGGATCTGTTTAACGTAGGATTCTCGGGCTCCTCCTTTTGGGCCAAGGCCGAGCGATCCGAGGAGTATCCCTCCTATAAGACTCGGCTTATTATCTTTCCCCAAGAGAACTCCGTAAGAGTTAAGCTAAATAATGAGTATCCCGAGGGAACCGAGGCCGATGATATCTCCGCTCCCTTTCTGGCATGGCCAAAGGTTCGGAGGGACTTGGAGCGGAGCGGCTATGAGATCCGAGACGTGACGGGATTCGAGCTTACGGCCGTATTCGAGCATAGCTTTATCGATCCGGGAAAGATTCGGAATCCGAATCATAGGAAAGTAATCCGGGCTCTTATCGAGGCCGAGCTCTCCCCGGAGCGGATCCAACAAAAAGACATAGCCGAGAGATTCGGTTATGCCGAGTCCAGAATCTCGGAGATTAAAAAGCTCTATTTGAGGCCGGAATTCCGGGATCAAGAGTAGGATCCCGAATTTGTACGAAAAAATGAGAACTAATAGAATTTATACCAATCGGAAAAAGCCCGAGGGAGTATATACTTTGGATATCTGCTAGGGAGCGAAAAGCCCGGAGGGGATTTTCTCCGGGCTTTCCAAAAGGGTAAAAACTGAGTACTTATCTAACCTCATTTTAAGCCCTATTTTGGAAAAATCAAGATCGCTCCCCGTATTGGAGCCTATCGGGAATCCTCCCGGGCTCCAAGTATGGGAGTATCATGGCTCGATATGCTTACGATATAGAGACTTATAGGAATTTTCTTTCCTATGTTTTTATCCGAATCCCGGAGCCGGGAGAGCCCGAGGAACCGGAGGAGATCCGGGAATTTGTCGTATTCGGAGACAGAGACGATCGGCCGAGCTTAGGCCAGTGGATAAGAGCGGAGCGGCCGGAGCTTATCGGCTTTAATTGCTCTGGATTCGATGATCTTCTATTAGTGGCAACTCTCCGAGCTCCGAATAAGGATCCTCGGGCCGTTTACGATCTTGGACAGAAAATAATCCGGAGGGAGTACTCGGAGATTAATACCTATCGGGAGCTCAAAGCCTCGGCCGGGAATCTCCGCTCTATTGATCTCATGATGCTCCTCGGGAATACGTATAACTCCCTTAAGGAGATCGAGGCCAAGCTCGGGCTCCCGATTATCGAGCTCCCCTTTGCTTTCGATTCCGAGATCGAGCCCGATCAAGTTCCCGAGCTCCTCGAATACAATCGGCATGATGTTAGAGCTACGATCGCTCTATACCATAGGTTACTGCCAGTAATCCAAGCCCGGAGGGAGATCGGGGAGCTATTCGGGATCCATGCTCTTAATAATACGGATTCGGCTTTAGCCAATGACATATTAAATAAGCTCTATCGAAAGCCCGAGAGCCAAAGTACTCCCCGGGATTCTGTTAAGCTCTCCGAGATTATCTCCCGAAAAGTTACCTTTGAGAGCCCGGAGCTCTGTCGACTCCTCGAGGATCTCCGGGAGCTCGAGCTTACCAAGGAGAAAGGATTCCGATTCTCCAAGTCGATCGCCATTGGGGAGAATACTTACTCCCTCGGCATTGGAGGATTACATTCCGAGGATGATCCCGGAATCCTCGAGAGCTCCGAGACTCTCCTCCGGGATTGTGACGTAACCTCATACTATCCGGCTATCATGCTCGAGCTCGGCATATATCCCGAGCATTTGGGCCCGGGCTTTCTCGAGTTCTATCGAGGCATAGTCCAGAGACGGATCGAGGCCAAGGCCAAGGGCGATAAGGTAACGGCCGATGCTCTAAAAATAGCCGTTAATTCCGTATTCGGAAAGCTCGGCTATGAGTACTTTTGGCTTTACGATCCCAAGGCTTTTCTCTCCGTTACTGTTAATGGTCAATTGCTCCTCCTATCGCTTATAGAATCCCTCGAGAGGGCCGGAATTCGAGTTCTCTCGGCTAATACGGATGGAATCCTATCCTCTATCCCTCCCGGGCTCGAGGAGGCTTATAGAGCCGTTTGTAAGGCTTGGGAGGAGAGAACCGGATTCTCCCTCGAGTATACGGATTACTCCCGTTATGTTCGGAGAGACGTTAATAATTATCTGGCAGTAACGGAGAGCGGAAAGATCAAGGCCAAGGGAATCTTTATCGAGGATCGGCCGCTCTCGGGAGCTTATCGGGCTCCGATTATTGCCAGAGCGATCCGGGCTTGGTTCCTCGAGTCGACTCCTCCGGAGGAGACGATCTCGGCCGAGACAGAGCTTATGAGCTTTGCCTATGTCTTTAAGCCCGGAGGAAAGTTTAGCATGATATACGCGACTCCCGAGGGAGAGGAGATCCCGGCTCCCCGAGTCAATAGGTACTATATCGCTCGGAGCGGAGGAACCTTGGTTAAGCTCTCCGGGGAATCCCGGGGAGAGGTCCGTAAAAAGCCGATGATCCTCATTAACGGGGAGCTCCCGGCCGGGATTCCGGAGGATTTGGATAGGGAGTTCTATCTCGAGGAGGCCCGGAAAGTAATCGACAAAATCGAGACTCGGGAGCCGGTTCCTACTGGATACTCGAGCTCGGCTCCGCTCCTCGGGCTTATCGATTCGGCCGTATTGGAGGGACTCAAAGAGAGCCTCGATAAAGCTCCCCGGGATCCCGAGGAGGAGCCCGGATCTCGTTACCTCGAGAGCTCTTACTCTGTAACGGAGATAGTCGACTTTATGAGGGCGATTCCCGAGGGAGAGAGCTTTCGGGCTCCTTGCCCATTACATGAGGGAAAGGATTCCCGGGCTCTCAAAATTACGGAGAGGGAGGGACTCCTCGATCTCTATTGCTTTGCGGGTTGTAAGCCCGAGGAGGTACTCCGGGAGATCGAGCGGCGGATCGACTCGGGAGAGGGATTCCGAAAGCCCAAGGAGGAGCCTCTCGGGGAGGTTGTAGCAGAGTATGAGTATAGGGACCAATTCGGCCGAGTCCAGTATATCAAGAGGAGACATATCCCAAAGACATTCCGGATCTATGCCTACGATCCGAGCTCGGGAGAGTTCCTCCCCGGGCTTAATGGGCATCGGCCGATTCTCTATCGATATCCCGAGGTACTCTCGGCCGATAAGGTGATCATAACGGAGGGAGAAAAGGATTCGGATAACGGCCGAGCTCTTGGGCTCGAGGGATACGCTTTTACTACCAATTTTGACGGAGCCGGGAATTGGAGCCAATCCTACTCTCAAAGCTTGGCCAATAAGGAGATAGTCATTATCCCGGATAATGATCCTCCCGGCCGGGAGCATGGGCGAAAAGTAGCTAATTCAGTGGCTCCCTTTGCCAAGAGTGTAACAGTACTCGAGCTCCCGGAGGGAAAGGATCTCTCCGATTGGATCGAGCTTGGCCATACTCCCGAGGAGACGTTAGCTCTAATCCAGAGTACAGAGCCGATCAAGGCCGGAGAGCTATTCGATGAAAAGGATCTCCTCGATTATCCCGTAGGCGATCCCGGCAATGCTCGAGCGGTTCTCCGGCTCTATGGAGATAGGATAGCTTTTACGGATGGATTCGGAGCAATGCTCTATGAGAGCGGCTATTGGAGTATGGGAGGGGAGGCCGAGGCCAAGATCAATAAGGTGATCGAGGATACGCTTTGGAGACGGAGAGAGGCCGCTCTTAAGACTCGAGATACTAAGTATGAGGCAGTGATCAAGGCCGCTTATCCGAGCGTATCTCGGATAAATTCAACTCGGAAAATGCTCGAGAATTATACTCATTTTCCGGAGAGCCGATTTGGGAATCCTCCCGGGCTCCTCAATTGTAAAAATGGAGTAATCGATATGAGAACCGGAGATCTCTATCCGGCTCATTCCGAGTATGGCTTTACTTATCGACTGGATACGGCTTATATCCCCGGAGCCCGATCGGCCGCTTGGGAGGAGTTCCTCGGGGAGACTCTCCCGGGCCCGGAGGAGCGGGATTATATCCAAGAGTTGCTAGGGTATATCTTTACGGGAGAGACTCGAGAGGAGATCGTAATCTATATCTCGGGCCCGACTCGGAGCGGAAAGGGAACCTTTTCCGAGACTCTCCAATATCTCGGAGGGCCATTGGCCAAGGAGATCAATATCCGGAGCCTTATCGATTCCCGCTCTGGCAGTGATCAAAATTTTGATCTTGCGGGATTGCATAATGCTCGATTTGTACATGCCTCGGAGAGTAAGGATACAGATTGGCTCGATTCGGCAAAGATCAAGGCTCTCTCGGGAGGGAATTGGCTCCGAGCGGCATATAAGAAAAAAGATCTTTTTGAATTTAGGCCACAATTTACTGTCATTCTTACCAGTAATGAGCCTCCTCGAATGAAAGCGGAGGATTCGGCCGCTTGGTATAGGCTCCGAGCGATCGAGTTCCCGATATCCAAGGCCGGAGCCGAGAATAAGCGATTAAAAGAGATCCTCCGGGAGCCCGGAAACCTCGAGGGGATCCTTAATTGGGTGATCGAGGGCTCCGTAAGATGGTACTCCCGGGAGAACGGATTAGTAACTCCCTCCTCTATCCAGAAAAGAACCGAATCCTTTCGGGAGTCTCTGGACTATATTTTCGAGTTCCTCTCGGAGCATTATGAGATCTCCGAGGCTATGGGGAATTGGGAGGAGCTCAAAGGAGCCAAGTTCTATACTCCTCTCGATATTCTCTATTCGGATTACAAATCTTGGCATGAGTCTAACGGAGCTCCCGAGCTCAATAAAATCAACTTTTCGAGAAAGGTTAGATCCCGGCTCGGAGGAGCAAATCTCTATGAGAATCTATGCCGAGACTATATCGAGAATGAGCTAACGGGAGAGCGAAAATTGGCCCGAGTTATAGCGGGAATTCGGCCGAAAAACTCCCCTCCTCCCGGCTCTGACAGTAAGGAGTTTTATGATTCCAAGCCCTACTAAATAGGATTTTATGACGGTATGACGGTATGACGGATTTTTCCTATAGGCTAAAAATGAAAATTAATTTTTTTTTTAACCTGAGATCGCCGTTTATCTGTCATATCGTCACAAAATCCGGGCTTTTTAGCAGATTTTGGGCCCAATTTGGGCTCTAACGTGACATAAGGAGAGAAAATAAATGATGTAATGGTACAATAGATATAACATTCTGAGTGTAATTTGTGACGGATCCCCGGGATTTTGTGACGGATCCAAAATTGCCGAGAGGCCAATCTACAAAAATTGAGGGTAAAAACATGAGTAAAGATTTTGGTTTTAAATTCGATAGTAAGGCAGTGAATGAGGAGCTCTATGATACGGGCTCCGGGAGCGGATTCCCGCTCATAGTCTGGCATGGTAAGTACTCGGGAGGGGATAGCTCCTCCTCGGGATTCTGGACTCTCGATCGGGCCGAATCCGAGACGGCTCCGGGCCCGTATTGGGAGGAGGGAGAGGTACGATTCGGATCCTCCCCGAGCTCCCCGCTCTCGGCCGTATGGAGAACCGAGCGGCTCCGGGCTTGCGTTTTAGGGATCCGGAAAAGGGTTCTCATTTTCGGGGAAGATGGGGGACAGTACTCCTATCCTTGGCTTACGAAAAAAACCGATCGAGTTCCCGGGAGCTATAAGGCCCATTTTCAGATCGCATGTGCGCTCCCCAATACGGGAGAAAAGATTTTCCAAATCTCTCTTAAGGGAGTCTCCAAGAGCAAAGCATGGATCAATCCGGAGAGCGGTTCTTATCGGGATTCCAAGTATCCAAAGGGAGCCGAGCTCATGCTCCGGGATTATGCCGCTCTTGCCTCCAAGGAGATCAAGGCCAAGATCCCGGCTTATTGTTCTTTCTGGATGGATCTCATTCCCCTCCGGAATGATAAGGGCGAAAAGACATTCCTCGATCTTGGGCATGGGACATATGCCTCGATCTTTGCGGCCGATTTTTCTACGGGGAACGGCTCCGGGCTCGATCATCGATTTGTAGGGATGGAGAATTTTCTCCGGTTCCAAGAGCTCCGGGAAAAGGAGCTCCTCTCATGGGAGAAAGCATGGGATAAGGGCTCCAAAGCCTCGGCCGGGAATACGGATCCTTATGCCGAGCCCGAGGATGAGCTCGGAGCTCTCGAGCGGGATAAGCAAGCTTATTAATTGAGTACTGGCAGAGAGGAGCCCGGGGATAGTACCAGTATCCCCGGGCTCGGGAACAGATAAAAGCCGTGACAATTGGCCCTATCTTTATCGGGAATTGCCCTATATGCGGAGCTCGGCTCGATTCGGCCGTATATGATACCAAAGCCGATCGGAGCGATCCCTATTGGGGAGAGCCGGGAAAGCGGTTCCTCATTTGCCGAGAGGGAGCCCATAATCATATAGAGGTCCATACTCCCGAGGGAGTCTCTCAAAGATACGCTTTTATAATCCCTTACTCTCTGCCAAAGCCGAAAAGGGTAAAAGCATGAGTAAGTGTAACCAATGTTCGGGATCGGGCCGAATTCCTAATCCGAATTATCCCGATTCCCTCCGGGCTCTGGATAGGCGATATGAGGAGGGATTCCTCCCTTATCCGCTCTATGAGGCCCAAATAATCGAGGCTTACGGGGATATGAGGAATCTCCCCGAGGAGTATATCAATTGTCCCTCATGCCGAGGCTCCGGGAGGATATCGAGCGTATCCGGGATCCCGAGAGGAGTCTATCATGGGCTCTAATCCGGGCTTATTCTCGAGCCATACGGCCGATCATTATACTCCTCCGGAGATCGTCTCTCTGGCAGTAAGAACGCTCGGAGGGATAGATTTGGATCCTTGCTCGAATTCCAAGCGGGATCCCGTTATCCCGGCCGGGGAGCATTATACCAAAGAGGATAACGGGCTCTCCCTCCCTTGGAGCGGCCGAGTTTATCTTAATCCTCCTTACGGGAGGGAGATCGGGCTCTGGATTAAAAAGCTCCTCTCGGAGTATGAGGCCGGGAATGTCTCGGCCGCTCTTGCCTTGGTTCCCGCTCGAGTTGATACAAATTGGTTCTCCCTCCTCTATGCCTATCCGGTTCTATTTGTCTCGGGGAGGCTCCGCTTTCGCTCGGCTCTCGGGGAGATCCAAGGCTCGGCTCCTTTCCCGAGTGCTATCGTATATCTCGGGCCGGATATCGAGGATTTTGTAACGGAATTCGAGAGCATGGGCCGGATCTATGTCCCTCTCCTTACGCTCCGGGATTACTGGCAAGAATGGAGGGAGTACTATGGAGCCTAATATGGTTCTCCCTATCGAGCTCCCCGATATGAGGATCAAAAAGGGAGCCAATCGGGAGAGGCCCGCTCTCCGTTACTACGGAGGAAAGTTCCTCTTGGCTCCTTGGATTATCGAGCATTTTCCGGAGTGCTATCGGGATCTCCATTATCTCGAGCCATACGGAGGAGGAGGCTCGGTTCTCTTACGTAAGTCTCCCTCCATACTCGAGACATATAACGATCTTGATTCTGCCGTTACCTCCTTTTTCCGAGTCCTACGGGAGAGGCCCGAGGAGCTTATCCGGGCTCTCGAGCTTACGCCATACTCCCGGGAGGAGTACCAAGCCTCTCTCCTCGAGCTCGGCCGGGATGATCTCGAATTGGCTCGGCTCTTTTTTGTGCGTTATTGGCAGAGCATAGCCGGGAACGGGGAGAGGCCGGGATGGAAAGTAAGCCGAGCCAAGGGAGGGCGATATACCTCCAATCCCGTTAGCTTTTCGCTTGCTATCGGGAACCTCCTCCGGATAGCCGAGCGGCTCCGGGGAGTCCAGATCGAAAATATGGAGGCTCTCGAGCTTATCCAGAAAGCCGATTATCCGGAGTCCCTTTTCTATGTTGATCCTCCCTATGTCATGAGGAGCCGGATAATGCAATCCGGGAGCTATGCTCATGAGCTCTCCAATGAGGATCATATTCAACTATCCGAGACTCTCCGAGGGCTCTCGGGTTATGTTCTCCTCTCGGCTTATGAGGATCCTCTCTATGAGGAGCTCTATCGGGCTCATGATTGGATATCCGTCTCGGCCGAGACTCGAGCCAATAGCGGCCGAATTGCCAAGGAGCTTTTATGGATCAATCCCAAGCTCCGGGAGGAGCTCTCGGGGAGGGGAGTCCTATAGATTCCCCTCCCCTATCGAGGCCGGGAATCCGCTTTCCGGATCCCCACTACGGGAGAGGATTTTCGGCCGTTTTTAAGGAGACTTTGAGTATATGAGAGGAATTACG
>CAZBOT010000073.1:0-8076 GCA_964493575.1 uncultured Candidatus Saccharibacteria bacterium
CTATCTTGCGGGGCGCATCGAGGGCACCGCGTCACTAAGGCGTAGCCCAGGGCACGCTACGGCAGTCAGAGCTGACCGTAGGCATCGGGCAGGTGAGCGACCTGGACGCCCCGTCATATCTTCAGGCGCGTGCCGAACCACCACACACCACACCCCACCAACCGCTGGTGTACCCCTCACGCACGGGTTCCGGCACGCGCCCACACACACAACCAGAGAGGAGCCGCCCGTGCTACGCAACATCCGCCACGAGCGCTTCGCTCAAGGCATCGCCAAAGGACTCCCAGCCGCAGACGCCTACACCCAAGCCGGGTACAAGGCAACCGGCGCATCGGCCCGCGTAAACGCGAGTCGCCTGCTAACAAACCCTAACGTCGCCAGCCGCCTCGCCGAGCTCGCCGCGAAACTCGCGAAGCCCGCCATCGCGGACGCCGACGAGATCCAACAGTTCCTCACCACCGCCATGCGAGGCAAGGACGGGACAGGCGATGACCTCACGGAGGATCACGTCACGAAGGACGGCGTGGTCGTGCCCGTGCGCATCTCGTGGCGGGACCGGTTGAAGGCCGCGGAACTCCTCGCTCGCGCTAGGGGCGTGTTCGCGACTGCGGGCTCGGACGCGGACGGTGAGTTGGACGCGATCGCGCGTGCACTCGCCGAGCGCGGGGCTCCCGCCCCACTGAACTAGGCCCGCGATGGAGTGGGTGTTCAGCGACAAGGCCGCGGGGAGCATCCGCGACTCGACGGCGCGCCTGAACATCTGGCACGGCGCCGTTCGAAGCGGCAAGACGATCAACAGCATCATCCGGTGGCTCACGTTCCTCCGCTCCGCCCCCGATGGGCACCTGCTCATGGTCGGGAAGACCGAGCGCACGTTGAAGCGGAACATCCTGGACGAGATCGAGCGCATCGTCGGCGCGCGGGCATTCCGGTACTCGAGCGGCACCGGCGAGGCGTGGATCCTCGGGCGCCGCGTGCTCCTGGCTGGCGCGAACGACTTGCGCAGCGAGGGGAAGATCCGCGGCCTCACCCTCGCCGGCGCGTACGGCGACGAGCTCACCCTCTGGCCGGAGGGCTTCTACCGCATGCTCCTCTCCCGCCTTTCGGTGCGCGGTGCGATGTTCTTCGGCACCACCAACCCCGACGGGCCGTACCACTGGCTCAAGACGAGCTTCCTCGACGCACCCGGGTTGGACCTGCGCGCGTGGCACTTCAACCTCGAGGACAACCCCGCCCTCGACCCCGCGTACGTGACCGCCTTGAAGACGGAGTACGGCGAGGGCAGCCTCTGGTACCGCCGCTTCATCGACGGAGCCTGGGTCGCCGCCGAAGGCGCCGTGTACGACTTCTTCAACGAGTCCGACCACGTGATTCCAGAGGCGCCGGAGGAGAAACCGGACCGGCTGGTGCTCAGCATCGACTACGGCACCAACAACGCCACCTCAGCCGGCCTGTACGCCACGTGGGCGAAACCCCTCGAGTCCGGGCTGCAGGCCGTCAGGTTGGACGGGTACTACTACGACGGCCGCGCCACCGGCCGGCAGAAGACCGACACCGAGTACGCGCAGGACCTCGACGATCAGTTCGGTCACTTCAAGCCAAGGATCACCGTGATCCTCGACCCCAGCGCGGCGAGCTTCAAGACCGAGCTCCGCAAGCGCAAGTGGGCGGTGCGCAACGCCAACAACGACGTCATCGACGGCATCCGAACGCAAGCCAAGATGCTCCGAGCCGGCAGGTACAAGCTCCTCGACACCCCCGGCAACAAGCAAGCCATCCGCGACTACGGCGCGTACCTCTGGGACACGAGGGCCCAGGAGCGAGGCGAGGACAAGCCCCTCAAGCAGCACGACCACACGAAAGACGAGGAACGGTACTGCCTGCACACGCTCTACGGCGGGCACACTACCGACCCCAGGACCGCCGCGAGCCTCTACAGGTAGGAGGGAGGATGACCGTGATCGACGCGAAACGCCTCAAGACGCAACTCAGCACCCTCCCCGCCCGAGCGCAACTCCGCGCCGACGCCGAACGGTGGGGCAAGAACGAGATCACCACCCTCCCCGACGAGATCCTCCCCAGCATCAGCGAGGAGGTCCGCGCCACCATCGAGCGCCTCGCCGCCACCTGCCAATCCGTAGGGCCGCGCATCGTCAACACCATCAAGTTCGGCACCCTCGGCGCCGTGAACTGGGGCGGCGACGACACCACCACCGACCACCTCATCGAAACCACCGACCTCGAGGGCCTCGCCGAGGAGCTCCTCGAGGCCAGCCTGTACAGCGGCGTGATGGAGGGCATCGCGCGCCGCGGCGGCGACGACGTGGTGCGCATCGAACCGCTCGTCGGGTACACCGAACCCATCTACGCCGCGGACAGCCCCGTCGAGGTCGCTGGGTACGTGCACGCCTGGTTGGAGAACGACGCTGCCAGCGGCACGCCGAAGTGGACGGTGCGCGTGTACGACCTGATCGAGCGCACCATGAGCGAGCAGCGCGGCCTCACCGACCCGGCGCGTTTCGACCCCAGCAAGGCGGACGTGGTCGGCCCAAGCGACGAGTACCCCGCCGGCAGCCCAGTCCCGACGTTCCTGATCGTGAGCAAAGCCAGGAACCGCATGCCGCGTGGGTACATCGCAGACCTCTTACCGCTCATCAAGAGCGACTGGGTGAGCCAACTGCGCGGGGACCGCACCGAGGAGGCGACCGCCTTCCCGCAGCTCGTGCTGAAGGGCATGGTCGAGAGCGGCACCACCGAGCGCAGCGCCACGCACGTGCTCACCGTCACCGATGAGGGCGACGCGAAGTTCCTCCTGCCCGGCGACCTGTCGCAGATGCACACGCATCACGATCGGAAACTCGAGCGGTTGCGGGAGGACGCCAGCATGCCCGGTGGGTTCCTCGGCAGCGACAGCCCCAGCGGCGAGGCGTTGCGCGAGGCGAACGCGAAGTTCATCAACCTCTGCAAGTGGTACGCGGCTCGCCTGTCGCGCGTGCTGACGAGCCTCGCCGCGGATTACGCCCGCGCCCTCGGCCAGGAGCCCCCCGGGCAGGTCGTGGTGAGCATCAACCGCGAGTTCGAGAAGGACACGGAGGCGAACCGCATCACCAGCCTGTACCGCGAGGGCCTGATCGACTTCGCGGCCGCAGTGCGCGCCATCAGCGTGTTCGTGCCCACGTGGGAGAGCAAGGACGTGGAGGCGTTCATCCTGGCGGAGGCGAACCGCGTCGACCCGCCGCCACTGCCGCCCGGGGCGGACGTGACCGATGGCGTCGGGTCGTGACCTCGAGCGGTTGGTTCGCCGCCTGGACCGCAGCCTCGACGCCCTGGAACGCACCGCGATCACGCGCCTCGCCAACGCCCTCCGCCTCTCCGAGGCGCGGCTGGAGGCCGAGCTGCGGCGCCTGTACATGGTGAGCCTCGAAGAGACCCTCACGAGCGGCGCTGCACTGCGCGAGGCGCGCGCCAGGCTGCTCCTGCAGCAGGTGCGCGCGTCGCTGGACGTCACGGCGGGCGCCGCGGCCGACGACGTGTTCACCGCGTTGGTTCGGGAAGCGTATGCCGCCGGGATGGACAACGCCATCGCCGCGTTGAGCCTCTACCAGCAGCAGGTCGTGAGCCTGTCCGCCGGCGTGCGCATCGAGGTGGCCGTGCGGGCAACGAACGCCGCGGCCAGGCTCGTACAGCACGGCACGGCGTTCGCCGAGAAGGCCGAGCAGCTCATCATCGACGGCATCGTCCGCGGGCAAGGCTGGGGACGCACCGCACGCGAACTCCGCCGCGAGACTGGCAAGACCCTCCGGCAGACGGAGATGATCGTGCGCACCGAAAGCATCACCGCCTCGGACTTGGCCAGGCGCGACTCGTACCGGGAGAACGGTGTCGAGTACGTGCAGCGCATGGCGACGATGGACGAGCGCGTGTGCGGGTACTGCGCCCACCGCGCCGGGAACGTGTACCGCGTCGAGGACGCGCCAGCCGCGATCCACCCGAACGACCGTTGCTACAACGCCCCGTGGAAACCCGAGTGGCAAGAGCTCGGGTTGACGGACGACGAGTGGTTCAGGCAGCACCGGGTGGAGGCCATCGAGCGTAGCGGCGAGAAGCCCAAGTCGGGCGCGGCGCCGTTCGAGAAGGCCGAGGGCCGACCGGCGCCCCAGCCGGTGTGGAGCCCGTAGAATGGACTCGTGCGGATGGAGCAACGCAAGGGGTGGTACTTCGCCCCCAGCGGTGAGTTGCGCGAGTGCATCGTGATGCAAGCCTCGGCGTTCGCGCCGGGACCGATGGTGCTCGACGTTGAGACCATGCGCCCCGTCGATGTCCGCGTCGAGGACGTCCTGACCGAACCCCCAACCGAGTAGAGACCACGCAAGCGCGACCAGCGCCCCGGCCAGCAGGCTCGGGGCGTTCGCCTTTGGTGCCGCGTACCCGCGCGGCCTAGCAAGTACGGGGCAGTCACATGAACGAAGCCACGCAACCCGCCGACGCGCCGGCCACCCCAAGCGCGGACGCCCCCACCACCCCCACCCCAGTGGACGGCGGTGGGAAGACCTTCACGCAAGCCGAACTCGACGCCATCGTCAACGCCCGCATCTCCAAAGCCGAGAAGGCCGCCCGCAAGACGTGGGAAGCCGAGCAGGCCGAAGCGAAACGCAAGGCCGACCAGACCCTCGAACAGCGGTACGCCGAGCTCGAGGCGCAACTCAAGGCCAAGGACGCCGAGGTCGAGACCGCCAGGCGCGAAGCCGCCGACCGCATCGCCCTCGCCGGGAAAGTCATCGACGTCGACTACGCCGTGTGGCGCGCCAACCAAGACCCCCAGAAGTACCGCGGGGACGACGGCGCGTTGAACGTCGCGAAGCTTCTCGAGGACCACCCGGCGTTGAACGCCGCGCCGACACCGAAACCCGGCCCGGCACCCACCCCAGCCGGCGGCAACCCCGACTTCGGGCGCACCGGCATGAACCACATCATTCGACAGAAAGCAGGTAGAGCCTGATGCCTTACGACAGCCTCATCTCCCGCAGCGGCGCCACCGCCCTCATGCCCGAGGACGTCAGTCGCGAGATCATCCAAGGCGCGGTCGAGCAGTCCGCCGTGCTGAGTCTCGCGCGGCGACTGCCAAACATGACGCAGAAGCAGCGTCGCATGCCCGTCCTCTCCAGCCTCCCCACGGCGTACTTCGTCGACGGCGACACCGGCCTGAAGCAGACCAGCGAAGTCGCGTGGGCTAACAAGTACATCGACGCCGAAGAACTCGCCGTGATCGTGCCCATCCCCGAAGCCGTCCTCGACGACGCCGATTACGACATCTGGGGCGAGGTGCAACCCCGCGTCGCCGAGGCGATCGGTGTCGCCATCGACCAGGCGGTGCTGTTCGGCACGAACGCGCCCAGCGCGTGGCCGGACGACATCCTCACCGCCGCCACCGCCGCGTCGAACGTGGTCGACGAGAGCACGCAAGTCGCGGCCGGCGATGACCTGTACGACATCATCCTCGGCGCGAGCGGCGTCGTGTCCCTCGTCGAAGCCGACGGGTTCATGGTCAACGGGCACGTCGCCGCGCTCACCATGCGCGGGAAGCTTCGCGGCCTGCGCGAGAAGGTGTACGACGGCTCCTCGACCATCGCCGGCGGCGCGCCGCTCTTCACCGCCAGCATGCAAGGCGCGAACCAGTACATGCTCGACGGTTCGCCGATCGCCTTCCCCCGCAACGGCGCCATCAACCCCGCCACGGCCCTGCTCTTCAGCGGTGACTGGAGCCAGGTCGTGTACGCCATCCGTCAGGACATCACGTACAAGGTGCTCACCGAGGCGACGCTGCAGGATGCCGCGGGGAACATCGTGTACAACCTCGCGCAGCAGGACATGGTCGCGTTGCGCGCCGTGATGCGCCTCGGTTGGCAAGTCCCGAACCCCATCAACCGCGTGCAGCAGACCGAAGCCAGCCGGTACCCGGTCGCGGTCCTCGTCCCCTAAGCGGGGAGACCTAGGAGTCTTGACATGAGCGCTCAGACCGGTAGTTACAAGACCGCCCTCACTGCCGCCACCAGCAACGCCGTCGGTGGCGTGCTGAAACTCCTGAACCCCGAGGGTGTCGACCTGATCATCACCCGCTTCGTGCTGGACATCACCACGGAATCCACGGGCGCCGCGACCGTCGACGGCGGCGTGGACGACGGCGGGGACGTGAGCAGCGACACGCTGATCGACGGCCTGGACGTGAACGCCGCCGCCGGCGTGTTCGACAACGTCGAGAATGGCGGTACGAACGGCAAGGCCGCCGTGCGGTGGCCCGCCGGGCAGTACGTGGTCCTCACCGCCTCGGCATCCGTCGCGGGCCTGGTGGGATCCGCGCACATCCAGTACGTCCGCGCCTAGTCCAGTGGACCGGTACAGGTTCCTGCGCACGAAACGGTACCCGCATCCTGACGGTCCGAAGCGCCGCGCGGGCACCGTGTACCCCGTCGACGACGCCACCGCCGCGTTGTGGGTGGCGCGCGGCATCATCACGCCCGAGACGACCCAAGCGCGGGAGGACCCCACGCCTCCCGCGCCCAGCGGCAGCCCGGCCGCGGCGAGCGCGTCGAAGTCGAAGGCCCGCAAGCCGCCGCGAGCCGCGAGGAGCACCGCGAGGAAGGAGTGACCGATCATGGCCGCCCTCGACTTCAAGGTCCTCGCGGACGCGAAGACCCTCATCATCGAGCGTTTCGGCGACGAACCGGAGGACGCCGAGACGCTCCTCGAGGCCAGCGCCGCCGAGGACTGCATCACGGCCGAGAAGGTGTACCGCCCCTACTACGTCCTCGGTGTGCTCATGGGCGCGAACTGGGTGCGGTTCAAGAGCGTCGCGTCCGCCGCCGGGTCGAGCGTCGAGTACGCCACCCCGCATCAGGCGCAACGCGCCGTGTGGAGCATCCAGGCGGCACTCGACAGGGACCTGTGCAGCATCCCGGCGGGCTTCACGGCCGCCGCGCGCTTCGAGCCGGTGATGTGACATGCCCTCGGTCCTCACATCCGCGCCGTTCACGAAGACGACCCTCACGTACACCGTGCAGGGCGCCAAGACCGGCGTGGACGCGAACGGCAACCCGACGTTCGCCACGACCACGGGCACGCTCACGGTCTTGTTCGCGCCGTACCGGTTCGATCAGTTGCGCGTTCAACCGGGCTCCGACCCGAAGGTCATCGCGGGCCGCGGCGAACTCATCGACCCCCTCACGTTCCCGACCGGCGTGGGCATCGGCAGCAGGCTCACGTGCACCTTCAACGGGTACGACTGCGAGCTCGTCATCACGAACATCATCCCGAACGACCTCGCCAGCGTCGTGGACTTCGGGTCGTACTTCGCTGCCGACCTTCGCGTCCTGCCGTGAGCGACTTCGAGGTTCGCTTCAACACCGCGCAGCTCCTCGCTGGCGCCGAAGCCGCCTTCAACGAGGCGAACATGGTGCTTGGTCGGGAGTTCCAGAAGCGCATCACGAGCAACATGTGGGCGTGGCCGAGCAGCCCGTCCCCTAGGGACATCGTCGACCACGGTCAGTTGCGGGACTCGTACACGCCGACGGCGATCACCCCGACCGTGTTCGAGCACGCGTGGAACACCGAGTACGCGATGGCCGTCCACGAAGGCGCCCTCTACAAGGACGGGAAGGGCAACGCCGTGCGTGCCATGCCCGCCCGCCCGTGGGTGCGCGTGACCCTGCGTGACTTCAAGTTCGCGGACGCGTACGCCAAGCTCGCGCAGGCCGAGATGGAGAGGAGGACCAGGGGACTGTGACCAACGCGCAACTCGTGACGGCCCTCACCACCCTCCTATCGGCGCAGCTCGGCACGTACACGCTCCCGTCTGGAACCACCGTCCCGGCCATCTACAACGGGGAACCCCCCAGTGACTGGGTCGCATCCGGAGTGGAGGTCCGCGTGGACGCCGCGCCGGAGTACGCGAACGAGGCCCTGCACACCCGCACCGCCGTGCAGCACGAGAAGCCCGTGAGGGTCGTCGCGCACGGGTCGGGTGACGCCGCAACCGTCGTGGACCGCATCTGTCAACGCTTCGAGACCAGCAACCCGGTC
>CAZBOT010000074.1:0-8034 GCA_964493575.1 uncultured Candidatus Saccharibacteria bacterium
GCCGTAGCCGACGCCGCCGTAGCCGCCGCCGCCGTAGCCGACGCCGCCGTAGCCGCCGCCGCCGTAGCCGACGCCGCCGTAGCCGACGCCGCCGTCGCCGCCGCCGCCGTCGCCGCCGTCGCCGCTGCCGTGGCCGCCGTAGCCGCCGTGGCCGCTGCCGTGGCCGCCGTGGCCGCCGTAGCCGCCGTTGCCGTAGCCGCCGACGCCGTCGCCGTCGCCGTAGCCGTAGCCGCCGTAGCCGCCGTAGCCGTCGCCGCCCAAGCCGCTCACTCCTTCCACGGCGCATCCTCCCACGCAGCAGCAGCCTGCGGCGTACACACCATCACGCCGGTCACCTCGTTGATCGAAAAACTGGGCGCCGCTGGCGTGATCCGGCACGACGACGAGGGGCCGGTGGCCGCAAGGCCCATGACACCCTTCACGTCAGCCGACCAGTACACACACATTCGACAGTTTTTCAGTGTGATCCGATCGACCTCCAGATTGGCGCCCGTTGGCACATAGCCGAAAAACACCCCGTGTCTTGCAGTCGTGACGACAACAGCCTTCTCTTTTTTCTGCACCTTCTTTTTCATGGGTTCTCCTTTGGGTTTTAATCCCCTCCCGGTGCCCGCGGATACTCGCGCACCCGCAGATCCTCCGGCCACTCGGCCGGGTCGCCGCCTTTGGGGTGACGCAGCTGGATTCTCCCCGTCTCCCAGTTGACGGGCATGTGTGACGTCGGCCAGCCGTGCGGATGCGAGAGGTCGCCCAGAATCGGCCGCGCGCCGAGTTGCTTGACGAAGCACGGCACACCTGCCGCGCGGCACTGACTGATGATGCTCTCGATTTCGTCTACGCAGCAGTCGCGCGCCCCCGGCCCCGACTCGCCGCCGACGATGATCCAGCCGATGCCGCCGCTGCTGGTTTGGCCTTGACATGTGACGAAGGGATGATCGATGTGGCCCACTGACTCATCACAATAGTAGCCACACGGCGATGCACGCCCCAGATCGATCTCCCCCAGCAGCGGCTCGCACGAGAGGAAACGCACGGCCGCCGGGCAGCGAAGCAGGTGCGGAATGCGCTCGTCCGCCGCCTCCTGGTTCTCGCAGGAAGTGCCAAGCCAGACGTGCTCCAGGCCCTCTCCGTGCATCAGCTTACCAATAGGGTCGTGCCGCAGCGGCGACGGCTCACGTCCAAACTGCGCGAATATCGGGCGAGCAGCCCTCTCGATAGGTAAGCACCCGCGCGTGAAATACTTAGCCATTCGTTCCGGGCGTTTGGTCAACACCTGATAGGTGTGCTGGTGGGCAACAGCCATCACCGCGAACACCCGGTCGATGAACTCGAACGGCACCTGGTCGTGGAACAGGTCGGACATCGAATTCACAAACACCCGCCGCCGCCGGCGCCACGACATCGGTTCGAGCAGCCGGTGTTCGAGCAGACGGATCGTGCCGTTGAAGTGCTTTTTGCTGGTCAACCCGGCGTAGTCGGTCCGCCGCATTGCCTCCAGTCGGCGCGCCGTGGCCGCGGCGTAACAATGGTCGCAGCCCGCCGAGGCCCAGGTGCAGCCCGCCACCGGGTTCCACGTCGCATCGGTCCATTCGATGCTGGAATTTGCACTCATGAAACGCCTCAGACATAGACAGCGAGGCCCGCCGGCTCGTCGCGCATGTCCATACTCCCGACGGGCCCCGCCGCTGTTCAGTGCTTGGGAATGTTGTCTGCGTTGTCGATCCCAGCCAATCCGTACCGGCGCTGAATCTGATCAGCAGCCGTGCGGGCGGCGTTGGTGAGTTGATGGCTCACGGAGCCAAACTGCTTTTCGTCAGTCTCCGGCGTCTCGCCTTCAGCGGGCAGCGCCGCCTCGAAGCCGGCGACGTCATGCCAACCCAGGACCATTCGGCCATCCTGGACCTGCTCAATCTGTCGCTGGACCAACACGCGATATGGCTCTGTTTTCATCACCGTCTCCTTCCGGGCAAAAGCCTTCAATAGGGAATCGCATCTTCCCGCCGCAGTTCCTCGACCATGTCCTGCGGCGATTTAATCGTGCGGCCGGCCATCGGCCGCCAGTTCGGATCGTTGTACGGCGGATAATGCCCCTGGTGTTCGGGCCGGCGCCACGGCTCGCGACGGGACAGCCGACGCAAAAACACCGTGGCTGAAATCGCCGTCAGCACCAACAGTCCACATGCGATCATCGCCGCGTAAACCAGCCATTTCATAGATCAGCCCCCGTGCCGATTATCCGAATAACGTCTGTGTCTCAGTGTCTCGGCGGCTTGTCTGATCTGATCGCTGTTCAGTTCCGCCCAGGTGGCCGTCCGACCTCGTCCGCCGCCCCGCCAGCCCCCGCTCCGGCTGCGGAACGCCGGGCAGCCGATCCCGCGGCGACTCGCGGCCATCCGCACGGCCGCAACGGTCCGGCCCAGCCTCCTGGCCGTGGCGATTGGTCCGATTCGCGGATACAGCTCGATCAGCAGTGGCAGATCCGGGCCCCAGGCCCGCAGGTCCTTGCGGCACGCCACGTTTCACCCCCGCACATTGGTGCCTCACGTAAACCCACTCGACTATCTGGCCCGCCGCCCGCCGCCGCTGAATGTCATCCCGCGTCTGGCCGACCGGAAGCAGGGTGCCCCAGACCTCAGCACCGTCGATGACCCGGTGCCCGCGTTGCCGGCCAGACAAGTCCTTGAGCAGATGCCGTCCGTACACTTCCATGTCCAGCATCTGCCGCGGCGTGCCGACAGACACCACGGCAATCATCCGTCCGCATCCACAGCGTTTTTCGCGGGCGATCATTCGAGGAACTCCGTCTGCGTCGCCCGCTCGCGGGCCTCCGAGTCCAGGCGATCGAGCACATCGCGGACCTGCTGGTCAGTCAGTTCCCAGTCGTGCGTCTGGATCCCCGCGATCAGGCCAAAGGCCAGGCCTTCGTAGTAGCAGAGAGCCCGGCCGTCATCGCCCCACAGATCGCAGAGCATCGCCAGGGCCAGTTGCCGGGCTGGATGCACGGCGTAGCCCCAACCGAATCCCGGCGCCAGATCCGCCAGGTCCCGCCGCATCGGCAGCTCGCGGCTCCCATGGCCGTCAGTCACAGTGACGTGGCATCCGGTGACGCGGTCGCGGTGACCTCGATAGATCTTCATGGTTCCACCATAGCGGGGGTGGGACTCGAACCCACCAGGGCCGGCTTATGAGACCGGCATGCCCACCCGGGCACATCCCCGCATCAGTGCCGGCTGGTGTCGCGGGCCGCCGGCGGGCCACCGTCGTTTGACCTGTTCCGTTTTCCGGAGATTAGCCGCCCTTGTTCTCGGGTGGACACCTGCAACCCATCTGGCCCCAATCACTCCGGTCCTAGCGGGGCGGGCATGCGCTAACGGCACTCAGGTCGTCCTTGGTAATGCGCAGATCGTGCCTAAATCGTTGACCCCGGCGGGCTGGCCGCAGATCACGTCGACATCCGTGCCCAGCAGCTCGATCAACCGCTCCTGGATCCAGAGATTCGTCTCGCGGTGAGCCCGCTCTAGCTCGCCGGCCAGCGGGATGATGGCGATCGTTGCCGTCGCTAAGTCGGTGTCCACCGCGGCCCGGACCACCATCCGGTGTGCCGGCGCCACGAGATCACGGTAGACACACGTGTTCAGGATCAGCTCTTCAGGTGGTGGCACACCATCGCATAGCAGCTCGTGCATCACGTCGCGTCCGAGCGAATCCTGCGCCACTGTCTTGGTGGACGCCGTCTGTGCGGCCGACTTGAACCTCAGTGACCGGAACTTAGCCAAGTCCGACGGGTCCACCGCCCCGGCCAGATCGATCCGCAGGCGTTGCAGCAGCTCGCGGTGCGTCATCGCTGGGCGCTTCGCTTCCAGCTCCTGAAGCGTCTTGAATTCGTGGCTGATCGGCAGGTCGATCCGCGACCATTCACGCCGGCCCGCCGGCTCATCGATGCTCACACGGACGCCGCCGCGGCCGCAGAATACCAACACGTCCGCGGGTCGAACCCCCTGTTTGATCCGCCGTTTCACCAAGTCTGCCAGATCATCGAGCGAAGCAGCCGAATAGCTCCGATCGGACGGGCGGGCCTCGATCAGTTCAGAGATCCCGCCGTCGGCGCCGACGATCCGGTAAAGATGTTTGGGCTCCGGATCCGGATGCAGCACAGATGGCTTGCACGAGAGTCGCGCCAGAGTCACCAGTTCCAACAAGCATTCCTTGAGCATTCCATTCTCCCGGCCGCCTGGCCGCGTGTGTGGTTGTTTCGGGCGTCATACCGTCCGGCATCACGCCTTGGCGAGTTTCACTGTGATCGGCGTGTCCGCTGGGCTGTGGCTCGCTCCTGCGACTTCATCCAGCGTCCCCTGTCGCGGGTTGTCGGGTGATTCGTCGTTGAACACCGCCTGCAGCTCGCCCTCCACGTCAATCACCTGCATCCGGTTGCCGACGCTCCGGCGTTCCGGGATAGATGATTTCACACGGAAGTCCACCTCGATGCTGTCCGCCGCGCCGCGCTCCACGTCGCACGGGCGGATCTCGACCACCAATTCGATCTTCCGCGACTTGCCGTCTTCCGGCCGGTTCATGCAGTCGTTGAACGCCGCGGCCAGTTCCCGGTCAAACGCCAGTTCGATCTTGCCGGGCCGGTCATCCCGGATCCGGCCCAGGTCGCAGATCGACCTGAGAGACAGTTTGCGCCTCGCCATCGTTGGGCCTCCCTGCCGGCAATGCCTCGATCACTATCTCGCTCGCCCGGACCGCCCGGGCCACGTACCGATCCAGCTCCCTCAGTTCTGCCTTGAGGTACCCCAGCCGGCCGCGCATGGAATCAAATGTCGGCAAGCCGCGGACCTGCTCGATAATCGCGTTGCAGGCATCAACTGCCTCCCGGCTCGCCTCGGTGCACCCGCGTGCCGCATCCTGAATAGCCACCTGAAACCCCCGCCGTGTGTAGCACCGCAGCACCCGCCGCCGGCTGGCCGCGCGTCGCGGATAAGTCCGGGCCATCACGACCTCCGCGACAGCTCCGCCTCCACGCGTCGCCAGTAATCGAGGGTCGCTGGCTGGTGGGCTCCATTCGGGCCGCCGTTGTGGATCCGGGCCAGCACCTCGAATGCGTGGCACCGCATCGCCGGATCCTGCCAGGTGACCATCCGCAGCGTCACGGGGCAGTACCTCTGCCAATAGGCAATCATGACCCGTTCGGCATAGTCGACGTCCCGCACCGTCGCATACGGCTGCCCTCGCAGCGACTCGCTGCGTTCACAGGCGTCCAACCAGTAGGCACGGGAGATCTGATAGGGTCCCAGCGACCGGCCGCCGTCGCCGACGGCGCCGGCCGGATCGGCCTGGCCGCCCGTCTCGACGATGCGGATAGCGTCCAGGAGCGGCCTTAGTGCACCAAGGAGGGTGTGTTGTGGATCGCGTCCCGCAGGAATGGAATCATCAGCTCGAGTGCGGTCTGATCGTCCTTGATCCATAGATCCCTCAGCTTGCGGAAGGCTGGCGCGATGGCCAGGCAATAGGCATCCCAGCTCAGATGTGCGTAGCCGGCGATCTGCTGCGACTCCGGCCAGATTGCCAGATCCAGCGGCTCGCCCCGCAAGTAAGGCACAAAGATCAACAGGAACCGGCCCAGGTCCGCGGCGATCAGCCTGGCGAGCCTGGCCATCGGCGCCCATGTCCGCGTGGCGCTGCCCGGATGCTGGCCCAGCAGCACCGCCGCCCGCTTCTGTGCCCCCGTCCAGATGCTCAATCGCGACCCCCGCGATTTTTTCACCGCCTCGTCCACGGCCCTGTCCGCCACCCGCGAGAAATGCCAGGATAATCGCGATAGGCAGAATCAACGTCCGTGTCACAATGGCGTTCATGCCACGCCTCCGTGCTATCGATGCCGCGGCTCCCGACCGCGGGTTCCACTCGATCCTGCCCGCGTCACGGTTGGGCAGGCCGCGCCTCCGATGCGATCTCCGGCCGGCTCCGCCGGCCACCCAGCGCTCCCGTCAGAAGGGTGAACCGCGAAACCGGTACACCCGAAGCCTGCCGACGTCCCATCTCTCCTCTCGGACCTTCACCCGCCGGCGGCGAATCGCCCGCTGCAGCTCGCTGAGGGCCTGGCCGGTGGTCAGGCCGGTGCGCTCGAGGATCTGCGGCAGGGTCAGGCCGCCGCCGTCGCCAGCGCGGGCCCGTTCCCGGAGGGCATCGACTGCCGATTCACGCACCGCTGTGGCCATGTTGTGCCCTCAACAGCTTGACCGCCGAAATCGCCCCATAGAGGTGGTCGATCGCGTCCTGCCGATCCACCCGCCGCGGATGCTCGAGCGCCTCGAGGGCGTGCTCTGCCGCGTCCAGAACGCCGTTCAGGGCCGCGATTTCGAGTCGCTGGGCATCACACCGATCCTGCAGGCTCAGCGACAGCTCCGCGACGCCGTCCATCACATCTCCCGTTCGGGCAGGCCGACGAAAAACCGCGCCGACACAAACCCGGTCTCCACCACCCGATGCACCGTTCCCGTCTGCTCGAATCCCTGGCGGCCCCGCTCGAGCGCCTCAATCTCGCAGGAGGTGACAAACGCGGTGTGCCACCGCCCGCCGATCAGGCGCTGGACTTTGAACATCCGCTCCGCGATCGCGTCCGTCCGGAAGCCGCGGTGCAGGTCGGCGAACGGGCCGGATACCGGCTCATACACCCCCAGCGGCCGCGTCGCTTCCTGGCCGGGCGGCACACGAACCGGCCGGTGCAGTCCGCACCGGCCCGACGCAATAGGGCTCTCCGTGTCGCAGCAGTTCATGACTGGGCTCCAATGCTGCATCCCCTCACGTCCGTCGCCTCTGCGTGCCCGCCTGACGTTCCCAGGCCGGTTTGAGCGGCCGTCGGCGATGCCGCCGACTCTTCCAACACTCGCCCGGCCACCACTGCCTGCATCAACTCCAGGCCGATGTCGTCTCCGTCCAGTCCCGCGTCCTGCGCCGCTGCCACCAGGGCCAGAAGCCGCTGCAGTTCGTCGACGTCCCGGAAGAACACGCCGACGCGGCCGAAGCTCATCGAATTACACTGCATGCCTGAACCCCATGAAAGGACCGTGGAGTCGCTCCGTAATGGTCCGATCTGCGATCAGCCACCCGCCGGCACATCCGCCACCAGATCAACGCCGCCGCCGGTCTCGGTTCCACGTGGAACTTTGTTCCGCTTGTCCAGTCTTTGTTTCGCCTGCCGGTAAGATGGCGATTCGCGCACCATTTCGGCGATGGCGTTGGTGGCACTGCCGTGCCGTCCACTCAGCTCAGTGGCGACTTCCAAGATGTCGCGGTAGCGGCCGTTGAGCGTCCTAAGGCTAATTGTGATCGACGTCACACCCATGCGAACAATGTACCCCATTTGGCAAGCTAAAGCAAGTTAAACCTTGTTTTAACATGGTTGCGGTTTTGGTAAGTCCGGCTGCATAATGGACTTGTGAGCGAAAAAAAATCTACCTACTTGCTGCCGGTCACTCTCAAGCAGGAGTTTGACTCGTTCTGTCGCGCGAACGGCTACGAGTTACAGTTGGCCGTTCGCGGCGCCATTCGTATGTTTATCAATGGTTCCCCCCCTGATCTCCGGGAGTTGGCGATGCACGGCATGGATGAGCAGGTGCGGCACTGGTTCCAAACGGCAATAGCCGCAGTTGCTCATGAGCAGGTAGCGCCGCAATTCGCGCAGATTCTTCAACAGCTCGCAGAAATCCGATCCGGTATGCATCAGAAGGCAGGGCACGGTAGAGCGAAATGAGCTTGATCTCGTCGACCGAGAATGTCATGGAGCACCCTTGATGGCCACACAACGGCGCCCCAAAGGCAGACCCCAGCTTGGGCGCGCAGCAAGGGCGCCGTTTCTTCCCCGATCCACGATGATGATGAGAGCCCCAGAAGCAGCGAGATGCGTTCCGATGCCGAAACTCGCCAGAATCAGTATAAACCATCTGCGGTCAGAGTCAAGTAAAACGCCCCCCCCCGGGGGGGGGTGGTGGGGGGGGGGGGGGGGGGGGGGGGGGGGGGGGGGGGGGGGGG
>CAZBOT010000075.1:0-7934 GCA_964493575.1 uncultured Candidatus Saccharibacteria bacterium
CCGCTCATTCCTAGGTTCGAATCCTAGTACCCCAGCCAACAACACCTGTTATCGTGGAGACCGAGCAGCGTTATTAATTATAGATTTTATGGATCCAATAATGAAAGAATATAATACTTACTTTGTAGATAAAAACGGCCGCAGGATTGGCAGCCTACCCGGCCTGATTCCAGTCTCTAGAGGTATGGGCTTACATGTGAAGGGCTTTGAAAATCAAATTTTTACAGTCGATAAATTTTACTTAAAGATTGATCACCCAGACCGAGATCCGGGCCTATACGTTATAACCCAAGAAGAAGTACAAGAATCTTAATAATAAAAACACGGCATGCCGTGTTTTTATTATATTTTTCTTATTCTAGGGTAACTAGTTTATTCGCAAGTTTTAACTTACTTTTAAGACATCCGAGTAATTCTCTCTTATCTGTGATCGTCCCATGCTTGATAATATGCTTGGCATAGTTCCTGATATCTACCTGCTTTAAATCTTGCTTCTCCGGCGGTTCTATACCCAGCACACTACTTTGTAGAAGCCTAAGTCGTTTGATCTCATCTTCCAGCTTTGCTCGCATTCCGAGTTCGCTGATATCTATTTGGTCAATTATTTTAGCCAGTTGGTCTACTAGACCTTCTTCTCGAATGTAGCCAGACTTACAGTTTAGATCTCTAGATCTTGAACATCCATAGTAAACATATATTTTATTAGTCCCGTCTTTCAGCTCCTTATATTTTTCTTCGGCAGATATCCCTGAGCTACATAAACCACAAGTCATTAGTTTAGTAAATGAGAATTCTTTGCTGACCCTGACAATCTTTCCTCGAGTTATTCGTTCCTGTACCTTGTCGTATAGTTCCTTAGTAATTATCGGCTCGTGCTTGCCAGTATACCATTTACCACTCCCTTCCGGATATTGCACTACTCCGTAGTAGAAAGTGTTTTTAAGTATTATATAAATGTTGCTGAGGCTTAAATATTTTCCTCCTTTAGTTTTAAAGTTTAAATCTTTCTTTAACCAGTTATATACATCTCTACCGCTATATTGTTCATTAGCTACTTTCTCGAACATATTTCTGATTACTGGTGATCTTTGAGGGTCTGTTAAAATGTGACCTTTTCGATCAGTTCGATGTTCGCTCAAATAACCAGTTGGTGGTGTACCAGGCCATAATCCAAGCTCTAGTTTAGCCCTCAACCCTCGCTTTACGTTAATACTTTTATTATCGTTCTCAAGTTTGGCTTGACTACAAAGAATCATCAGCAAGAATTTCTCATTCGGATTATTGCCGAACTTTTGTCCGTGCGTTCTGATTTCATGAAGTAACTTTTGATCCATCAAGTCCACCAGCGATCCCAAATCTCCGGCATTTCTAGATAGTCGGTCGGGTGCCCAAGTTAGTATGGCATTGAACTTTCCTGACCTAAGATCAGTTATAAGTTCATTAAATACTGGCCTTGCTCCAGAAGCTTTAGCTGAATGACTTTCCTTACGGACTTCGGTAATGTTCAAGCCATCCCGATTGGCCAGCTCAAGCATTTCCTTGATTTGGCTGTCTATGCTCAAAGCCTGCCTTTCGTCCTGCTCTGTAGACTTTCTAGCGTACAGGCAGTATTTTAAAGCTTCTGGGGCTACCACCGTTACGGGATTATCGGCTATGGTCCGCTCCAGAACCCCCTCTAAACTCGCTGCATTCATTGGTTATTAGGTTAATGGTTATACCTAATGAATGACGCAAGGGGTAGAGGAAGTCCAGGTAAGAAGTTGATAACTTTTAGCCCCAATAACCACTAGAAAACGCTTCATTTTAAAAGCAAAACTTGCTAAAATAAGGGTAAATTAATCCTCCTTTTATGTGGATCATTTTTGCTCTAACTGCTTCAGTCTTTTGGGGATTGACCTATGTTATAAACGAGCAAGTTTATAAAAAAATATCAGTTATTACTTCCCTCGGTATAACTACGCTAGCTACTGGTTTGATAATGCTACTGGTAGCATACGCCACAGGATTATTGAGGCGGGATCTTAATACTATCGCAGATTCACGCAGCTTATTATTTTTAGTGATTGCGGAGACGGCTGTCTTGCTTATAGCTGAACTATTTATTGGATTATCCATCACCAGCAAAAATGCAACACTAGCAGGACTTATTGAAATATCCTACCCAATTTTTATCGCTCTATTTGCATACTTGCTTTACCGGGAAAATCAACTAAATCTTCCCACCGCTATTGGGGGTGCTTTTATTTTTATCGGCGTCTTCATTATCTACTATTTCAATAGATAAATTATGAAATTATTCCAAAAACTCGCACAATACATTTACTTACCTAAACTAAAAAGACTTGAAAAAGAGATTGGATGTAAACTCATATTCAACTACATTCCTGAACGTTACGTTCCTGCTGTTATGAGCTGTGAAATGACCAACACGTGGAAAAACTTTGGGCTAAATGTAGAAAAAGGGTTAAATCATTTTACAATGGGGCGGGTTATAGATGGTATGTCTTCTCGGTTTGATCGTAACGCTCCTGAATATCAATCATGGCTTGGAGGGTATACAGTAAAATTAGCGTCAGATAGTGAATGGGATTTTAATGATCATTTTAAACTAGCCATTGCTGATCAAAATAGCTGGCTCAGACGATACGGCGACCCGAACCCTAACACAACCATAGAAGGTTGGAAGTTAGTGCAGATAGATAAAATACGACTCGACAACTATACGGGAGTTCTTTATGAATTTGGGTGTACAACCCACAGTGATGTTGGTGTTAATCCTAAAACCCTTAGCCTTCTTTATGGTATATATGGTATGGCAGCTTTATATAATCTTGCCAACCCAACATTGAACTTAAAGCCAAATGATTTTATGCCCAAGAGCTCGGGCTATGTTTATGAACCTCTTGATCTCAAGGGCTTGGTGGCAATTTTTGATATAGCACCAAAAGTAAAAATAGTCCTATATGGGAATGGTGTTATTACAAGTCCATCTTATAGGAATAATACGTTTATTGAATTGAAAAAGGATTTACTGAAAGCAATGGAGTCTTGTGAGATAGTAAGCTATAAATAATGAAATAAATGTGGATTTTAGTAGCCTTCCTTAACCCAATACTTCACGCGTTTTCTAATGTTTTAGATAACTATCTTACGAATAAGCTTTTCGAGAAGAAGACCACCCTTATTTTTTACGCGGCATTGCTAAATTTCGTATTCCTACCGTTTTTATTTATATTCGTAGGATTACCTCAGCTACCGAATTCCCACTCAATTTTAACATTTCTAGGACTAGCTTTAATCAACGTCCTTTATCTTTACCCATATTATAAAGCATTGGAGCAGAATGACACCTCCACAGTGGTGGCATTGTTTTCTTTGGGTCAGGTATTTGTTCCCATCTTAGCTTACTTCATGGTGCATGAAGTTCTGTCATTCACTCAGTATTCGGGTATAGCAATTATTATAATTGCCAGCTTAGCTTTGAGTTTGCAAAAGGGATCGAAGTTAAGGGTAAATGCTTCATTATGGTGGATGATTGTTTGCACTTTTATACTCTCATTTGAATATGTTCTGTATAAGTATTTGTTTGAAAGCGTAAATTGGATAACTGGATTTACTTGGCCGGTAATATTTTCTTTCTTCTTTGCTCTAGTCTTATTGCTATTTAAGTCTGTTAGGATAGATATTTTCTCCAATTGGAAAAACTTCACAAAGAATATTCATATATTTGGAGCCGAGGAACTGACAACATTTTTAGGAATAGCTGCGGGAACTTATGCTGTCTCTGTGGCCCCGGTTAGCATTGTTAAATCTATTATGGCCACCGAGCCAGCGTTTGTGCTTTTATACGCTGTTATATTTGGCAAAAAGTTTCCTGCCATTTTTAAAGAAAAAGTTGATCGTTCTTCAGTTTTTCAAAAGCTTATCCTGTTCGGAATTATGGGGATTGGTTTATATTTGATTTTAGGGCATCCTTGACAAAATTGACAAAAAGGTGTATAATAATGGGTAAAATTAATTAATGAGTTTGGCGTTTTGCCTGCCAATAATGGCCAGTAAAACGCTCGTCTCATTCGGAGATGGGATTACCCCGCAATCCTGCGGAATAGTTCAAGAAAAAATTGGGAGGAAAAAAGAAGATGTCGACAACGAACACTTCAGAACAAACGTCAGTAAAGGCTACGGATGCACAGGTCGGTCACGTCAAAGACTTAATTACCGGCAAACTCCGCAGTCTCGATAATGAACAGATTCAGCCGATCATCGAGGATGGCGGCGAATTCCAACGCCGCTTCAATGCGATGCTCGACGGACTCGTCGGCGAACTGACCAACACCTATACGGTTACGGTCAACTATGACCAGACGCTGGACGAAGCAGTCAAGGCGGTCAACCCGGACTACAAATATGTGTCCGTGAGCAACGACCAGATTCCCCGCAACGGCTCCGGTACTCAGGAAGTCAAACTCATCCTGTTCAGCATCGGCGAGTATGTTTCTCAGAAACAGCTTGACGCTGAACTCGAAAAGCGTGGCTTGGAGTTTGACCCGATGGCGACTTTGGCACTCGGCGCACAGTTCCCCGAACTCCAGCGCAGTAAGCCCTACGCCAGCACGTGGAAGGACTCCGACGACCAGTATCATTCGGTCTGTCTGTACGAGCGCGGCGATGGGCGTAACCTGCGCGTGCCTCGGGATGGCCACGGCTGGGATGACAGTTGGTGGTTCGCTGCCCGCCGCAAGCAACTTGCGGGCTAGGTTAATTGGTTCTTGTCTTCTTCTGTTTTTTGGACACTTCGTCCGAAAAATTTTTTTTGAATCCTGCGATTGCTTCGGCTTTTGCAGGATTCTTCTTTTTAAGCTACTATACCCGAAGTTATATCAGATCAATGGCTACGGTTGTTGGTCATATGACTCGCACTACTGTTGAACGAGAGTACTATGTGATATGTTGCATAGTAGAGAGTTCTGGTATGACGTTTCATGAAGAAACTTGGTACGACAAGCTGGTCGGGTTAAATCCCCGCAAATAAAATGCAGTCCTGAGAGTATTCTACGGACAGTGGTACGGATGGCTTGCCGTACGATTCGGTCTATCTGAACGAGAACGACGATGAGCGTAACCTGAACGTGAATCAGGATGACAACGACTGGAATGACAATTGGTGGTTCGCTGCCCGCCGCAACTTTCTTCATTGGGTTCCCTCATGTATTTGAGGGAACCTATTTTATGAGTTGCTTCTTCCATCCGCCGATCATTTTTCCGGCTTCGCCTAATGGCAAGCTGATAGTCCCTAATTTTTTACTATCTACTGCCTTTAGCTCCCATGCAATCTGAACAAAAAATTTCAGACTATCCAGTTTAATGCTCGCTTTCTGCACTAGGGGCAATTTTTCATCTTTACCAGTATAGGTTGCTATAAGAATGAGATCGATTAGCTCAATAAACATATTGCTGATTTTTTCTCCCAAAGAGTACCGGCTGACCTTAGGTATATCCGATAAGGCGTTGTTCCATAGTTTGAAGGCCAAGGTTAATTTTTGTAGTACCGGTAAATCAGTAGTTTCGGGGAGTCCTTTGATTTTTGTATTATTTTTATCCGTATGAAAAGGCAATTGAGTCATAGTTATTCTGATGTTATTTCCTTGGACAATCTATTTACCGCATGGCACGAATTTACAATCGGTAAATCCAAAAGAAAAGATGTCCAGCAATTTTCTCGCAATTTAATTGATAATATTGTTAGTTTGCATATCGACCTTGCAAACCGTACCTATATGCATGGCGGTTATGTCCACTTTTCTATTACTGATCCTAAGCCTCGCAATATTCATAAGGCCACGGTAAGAGATAGGATTCTGCACCACGCAATATATCGTCTATTGTATCCGTTTTTTGATAAAACATTTATCGCTGATTCTTATTCTTGCAGAAACAATAAAGGCGGCCATAGGGCAATTAATAAGTTTCGCTCTTTCGGTAATAAGGTCAGCAAGAACTATACTAAGCCTGCCTGGGTATTAAAATGCGATATCAGAAAATTTTTCGCAAGCATAGACCATACAATTTTACTGACGATCTTGAGTTTTTACATTCCGGACAGAAATATCATTTGGCTTCTTGAAAGAGTGATTTCTAGTTTTAGCAGTACAACTCCTAGAGTGGGTCTACCGCTAGGCAATTTGACTTCGCAGTTATTCTGTAATGTCTATATGAATGAGTTCGACCAATTCGTGAAGCATAACTTAAAGTGCAAATATTATATTCGCTATGCGGATGATTTCGTCTTTTTGGCGGACAGCAAAGAGGTGCTTGGAGATTATGTCACAAAAATTTCTAGGTTTTTGAATAACTCCTTAAAACTCTCGCTGCATCCGAATAAAATTTTTACCAAAACCATTGCTTCCGGTCTAGACTTTTTAGGTTGGATACAATTCCCTAATTACAGGACTTTGCGTACAACTACGAAACTTCGTATGCTACGCAGAATTCATGAAAGTCCAAAGCCTGCAACCCTGGCTTCATACGCTGGGCTAATAAGTCATGGCAACTCTTTTCGTTTGAAAGAAAAACTATTAAATCAATATTGGATCAACAGAGAAAATAGCGAATAATAAAAGCCAGTGTAAAAACCGGCTTTTATATTTCTACTACCTTCCTAAGTCAACCAATATGTTTTTACTGCCCCACATACTGGCGTTGTACTGAAATTGAAGGCCGGTTGCTCCTTTCTTAATTTCAAATCCCACCCAACCAGTTTTCTTGCTTTTAGCAATCACAGCACCGTCTAATCCTAATCCAGGATTTTCTAAGGCTTTATTTGTTACCGCTATCTGATAGCTATTACTTTCACCATCTCGGACAAACATTTGTCCAAGTGTGGTTACATATTGCTGGCTCGAACTCGTATTTTCTATGGTAACATTTAACTTAACTAATGTTGTGGTTAGTGGTGACTCACAGCAAACCATAGTCTTACCGACCCCTGTTTCACTCACAGGTCATATTTACAGTTCAACAGGTCAAGCACTTCCAGATCAACTCGTCAGGTTATACCCAGTCGGTAGTGCAATACCTATACCATCAACAACAGACCCCCTCTAGGGTGGGTTCTAGACCAGACTGTCCAGCCACCAAACTTTTTTATCGTGTGACCTAGATGGGTCAATCAAGATCGCCGTAGGGGCGGTTTTTTATATTTTGACAACTCAAGTTGATAATGCCAAAATTCTTGTATAATAAGCAAAATTAGATCAATCAATGAATATTTGGTTACTTACTGAAGAACGACCAAAAATAAGTGTGCTCAAAATGATTTTGGGTCGTTTTTGTGATGATTATCAAAAAGAGTATCTTGAGACAGAAGCAGTTCAGGGAGTTATTACGGCGTTAGAAACTGTTGATCTGATCAAAAGTATATTGCTGGGAGGGTAAACGCATGAACCCACTTTCGTTTGAAAATATAATGAAAGTGGCTGATAATTGGTTGAGTATTGGGGGTAATCCCAATGTCGAGATCGGTGCGTTAGAACCACTTTTATGGCGAGACGGCAATTATTACATTGACGATGTTGTGAAAGCCCTGGTCGAACGAGGTTTTAAAACTTCGATGACTACCAATGGACAATTACTTCAAAGTTATGCGAAAAAGTTGCAGACGGCTGGGTTATCCCTGATTCGAACCAGTTGGCATTCTACAGACCCGCTGATCTTTAAAGAGATTTCAGGTGGTTATGGGGATTATCGAAAGTTTATCTTAGGAGTTACCGAGGCTTTGGAGTTAGGTATTAAGGTTGATTTTAATCGAGTTTTGTTGAAAGGTTTTACCTCAGACATACCCGAACAGCTATCATTCTTGGATATCTACAAGAGCAGATTGAAACTATTCACTTTGCTTTGGACTCCAAGTAGTGATGCAAATTATCAGTCTCAAT
>CAZBOT010000076.1:0-7852 GCA_964493575.1 uncultured Candidatus Saccharibacteria bacterium
GGCGGCGTCCAGCGCAAACGCGCAAAGGCGACGACTAAGCCGGGTCCGCTGTATGCGCTGCTGAATCGTCCGCTCGCGCTAATTGACGCCGAAACGGTCGAAAAGTGGGTGACGCGGGAGATGCGCACCAGGCCGGCGCGGGCCGCGCTCGGCTTTCGCCTGCTGCGTGCCTTCGTGAACTGGTGCGCCGAGCATCCCGAGTATCGCGGCATCGTGAACGCCGAGGCATGCAAGTCAAAGCGCGCCCGCGAGAAGCTCGGCAAGCCGAACGCGAGGAATGACGCCCTGCAGCGTGAGCAGCTTAAACCTTGGTTTGCCGCCGTCCGCAAATCGCAGCCGGTAGCCGCTGCCTATCTGCAAGCGCTGCTGCTTACCGGCGCGCGGCGCGAGGAACTCATGGGTTTGCGGTGGACCGACGTGGATTTCCAGTGGAAGGCGCTGCGCCTGCGCGACAAGGTGGAAGGTGAACGGACCATCCCGTTAACGCCCTACGTCGCGCAGCTGCTGTCGTTCCTCCCGAAACGCAATCAGTGGGTATTTTCCAGCCCGACCGCCGAGGACGGCCGACTGCAGGAACCGAGGCCGGCGCATATTCGCGCGCTCGCCGCCGCTGGCTTGCCGCATGTCACGTTGCACGGGCTGCGCCGAAGCTTCGGCACGTTATCGGAGTGGGTGGAATGCCCCGTCGGCATCGTGGCGCAGATTCAAGGCCACAAGCCAAGCGCGATTGCCGAGAAGCATTACCGGGTGCGCCCGCTCGACCTGCTGCGTCTGTGGCATGACCGCATCGAGGCGTGGATTCTCACCGAGGCCGGCATCGAGCAGCCGAAGGCCGAAGCGGCCGATGCGCCTGCGCTGCGCGTGGTGGGCGGCAAGGGCTAGACTGAGCTTCGCCCGCGCCTACCCCGACGGGGGGAAAACCGGCAACCTTCACCGGCCGGCGCGGGCTCCCGAATGAAGGGCCGCACTTGAAGGGGTGCGTATGACAGTAGAGCCGTGGGAGCCGGTAGCGCGTGGCACGATTCCCCGCGCGGAGCGCTTTACCGTTCAGGAAGCGTTAGACCTAACGGCCGGCGCCGTTCATCCCGGCTGGGACGAGGGCGACGCGGTGGAACCGGGCGTGCGCTTCTACGCAACGCGGGAGGAGCATTTGGCGGAACTATTCGAGGCGCTCATTGAGCGACGCGTGAAGGTGCTAAACCCCATGACGCTCATGCCGCTCCCGTCCGCCGTGGGCGAAGCGCTGGAGCGCGCCATCATCATGCCCGGCGAGCTAGTCCGCTTCGCCCGCGAGTGCCTTGGCATCGAGCTAGTGCGCGAGGCGACCGAGGCTGCGGAAACAGCGGCGGAGAAGCCGGGAACGGTGAAGCGCTGGACCCCTGAGCTTGTGACCGAGGCATGGGAACTCCGTCAGCGCTTGGAGCGCGAAAACGTAAAGGCTCCGATGCGGGAAACCGCGAAACATTTCGGGGTCAGTCCGCAAGCGTTGCGCGCGAAATTCCTAGAGCACGGGATGCGCGAAACATCGGCCGCGCCATTGGCTCAAGACTGGCCGCCTGCGAAGCGCAGGGTGTATCGCCGTCGCTAGCCGCTGGATGCGCAGGGGGTTGCGCCGCTCTCGCGTGGAGCTAGCTTCCATGCCGGTTTGCATGCCGCAACGGGTTGCGGCTTTGCTCGCAACGGGGGTTGCGCGCAGATAGTCCTGTTCCATGTTCAACCGACCCGCAGGGGCAAGAATGGAACCGAGGACTATCGACCTTGTACCGCTGGAGCGTGAGACGCGCTCCGCAATTCCGACCATCGAGGCCGCAGGCCATTTAAGCCGCGCCGCTCAAACCTTGCGGCTTTGGGCGTGCCACGAAAACGGACCGATTCGCCCCATTCGGGTAAACGGCCGGCTCGCTTGGCGCGTATCCGACATTCGCCGCCTGCTAGGGGTGGCGCAATGAAAAACGGCCGCATCACCGAAGTGAACGCGACCGCCGGAGGGGATGCCGGCATTGTCGCACGAACCGGCGACCTTTTCGACGATGCACCCGTGCCGCTGGGCGAATGGCCGAGCGCCGCTGCACTTGAGGGCCGCTTTCTGGCGCGACTGCTGCGTGGTGGCGAACTGACCGCTGCCGATTGGCTCGGCGATGCGCATTCGATGCGCCTGGCCGCCGAAGTCCAAGAGCTTCGCGAGCTTGGATGGGCGGTGCAATCGCGCCGGCTTACGGTTCGCACGCGTGACCGGGGCCGACTCGCGCACGTTGCCCGCTATTCGCTGGAGCCGCACCAGTGCAAAGCCGCCGCGCAATCCGAGCGCGGCCGCCGATTCGTCGCCGCCGTCGACGCTGCCGAAGGGAAATGACAAATGGACATTGACCAAATTCGCAACCTGTCCGCGCGCGACCTGCAAGCTCTGAGTGAGCGAATCGCCGAGGTGAATCGCGCCCGCGCTGCCGCAGTCGATTACGCCGCGAGTATGCCGATGGCCGATGTTGTCTCGATTGAGGTCGAAGGCGACGACGACGAATGGCGGTTCACGCACATTCGCGAAGCCGAGCCGTGGGATGCACACGGAACCGTTGTGCGCGTGCTGTGCGGGCCAGAGGTGACGCACGCCGACGCGCTCGCGCACCTTCGAGCAATAGTCGCCTACATTGAAAACGTGAGCCCCGCCTACTTTCTCAAGGGAACGGGGGATATCACTTCGCGCGAAGTGTTCGACGACTGTCGGGTGCCGTTTTGATAGCCGCACTCGTACAAGGCACGCTCGCCGCCGACCCGACCGAGCGCACGACGCGCGAGGGAAAGCCGTTTGTCACCGCAAACCTTCGCGTGCCGGCCGGCGCAGAGGTGCTGTTCATCGGCATCGCCACTTTCGACCGCACGGCCGGCGAGCGACTGGCGAAGCTGCGGAAGGGCGCGACCGTGGCCGCTGCCGGCACGCTTGAGGCGACCGAGTGGGCAAAGGACGGCGAGACGCGCAAGGGCTGGCGGCTGACCGCTACCGAAATCCTGACCGTCTATGCCGCTCGCAAACGACGGGACACGGAGGCCGGCGAATGAACGCGCTTCCGATGTTTCTCGACTGGCTGGCGCATCGCTTCGCCCGGCTGCGTGCCCGAATTCGGAGGGCTCGCCAATGCTGAACGGACGGCACCAACGAAGCCAGGCCGACGAAGTGGAGCGCGCCCGCTCCGCGCTTTTCGCGCTCGATGCCGGCTGCCCGCGTGATGAGTGGGCAACGATAGGCATGGCCGCGAAGGATGCCGGGGTCGGCGTTGACGACTTCATCGTCTGGAGCCGGGGCGCTGCGAACTTCGATTCGGAGCGCGACTGTCGCGACGCGTGGCGCAGTTTCAAGCCTGGCGAAGTGACGGCCGCGACCCTGTTTCACAAGGCCCGCGAGGCCGGCTGGCGCGAGCAGACGAACGGACGGCACCACGAATCCCTGAAACGGCCGCAGGAGCCGCGCAAAGCCGAGCCGAAGGGTGTGGGCCCGCCGTTCGACTTCCGGGCCGTGTGGCGCGATTCTGAGGCCGCTACGGCCGCGCATGCGTACATCGCCCGCAAGCTGGGACTGCCCGACGGGCTGCGCGTGTACCGGGGACCGCTCACACTGGCCAGGCAAGCGCTCGATGGTGCGCTACTGGTTCCCGCTCACGATGCCGATGGCGAACTGCAAAGCTGGCAAGCCATCCCGGCAGGCGAGGGGAAGAAACTGAACGCGCCTGGCGCCACGATGAAGGGCGGCCGCTTCCTCGTCGGAGGCAAGCCGCGAGACGGCGAACCGCTCTACCTGTGCGAAGGCATCGGGGCCGCATGGAGCGCGCACCAGGCGACGGGTAAGCCCGCCGTGGTGACTTTCGGCGCCGGCAATTGCGCCGACTTGGCCGCCGACCTGCATAAGCGCTTTCCCGGCGCGCGGCTTGTCATCGTGGCCGACCGTGGCAAGGAAGCCGAGGCCGAGGAAATCGCCCGCAGCGTGGGCGGCGCGTGGGTCGGGCTGCCGGGCGGGTGGCCGAGCAATTCCGACGTCAACGACCTGCACAAGCGCGACGGGCTCGCCGCCGTGGCTGCGCTGCTGGCGAAGCCCCAAGAGCCGCCACGCCGCTTCCGGCTGCTGACGGCCGAGGAACTGGCCGAACGGCCGCCCGTTCGCTGGCGCGTGCGTAGCGTGCTGCCGGCCGAGGGGCTCGCCGCTGTCGCGGGGCCGCCCAGCTGCGGAAAGTCGTTCCTCGCGCTCGACTTGCTGGGTGCCGTGGCCGAGGGCCGCCAGTGGTTCGCGCATCGGGTGGAGCCGTGTCCGGTGACTTACTGCGCGCTAGAGGGCGAGTCCGGCATCGCGCAAAGGATTCAAGCCTACCGAGCGCGACACGGGAGCGCGCCCGCGCGTATGCGGTTCATGGCGCAGCCGTTCGCGCTGCTGGAGCCCGACGACGTTGCGGAACTGGCCGAGGCGATACGCGCGGCTGGTGGCTCGGGTGGCATCGTGGCAATCGACACGCTCAACCGTGCGACCGTCGGCGCCGACGAAAACGACTCGCGCGACATGGGGCGCGTCATTGAGGGCGCGAGGCTACTGCAATCGGCGCTGGGCGGGCTGGTGCTGCTGGTGCACCACACGGGCAAAGACGCATCGCGCGGGCTGCGCGGGCATTCGTCGCTGCTGGCCGCGCTCGATGCCGTCATCGAGGTGACGCGGGACGGCGACCGCCGCGAGTGGCGCACCACGAAGGCGAAAGACGCGAGCGACGGGCAAGCGTATCCGTTCCGGCTGGAGGTGGTGGAGGTCGGAACCGATACGGACGGCGAGCCGGTGAATTCCTGCGTGGTGGAGCCGACCGAAGCCACGCGCAGGCCGGCGGCGCCAGTGGGCGGGAATCAGAGAATCGCTTGGGATTGCATCGGGGAACTGCTGCGCGCAGCCGGTGACATTCGCCCCGAAGGTGCGCCCGCCGAACTGCCGCCAGGCCGCCCGGCCGTTGCGCTGGAGGCGGCTATCGACGCGGCGGCGCCGAGGCTGGTATGCGAACACAAGCGACGGCGGGAACGGGCCACGGACGCGATACGCGGACTGTGCAGCCGTGGGCTACTGCACCACGTTGACGGCTGGCTATGGTGCGCATGACTTTCCCGCACCACGGTCCCGGGCCGTTTCCCGTTTCCCGGGGGTCTATAGACCCCCCCGGGAACTTCGGGAAAGCGACGGCCCCGAACGCTCCTGTTTTCGGGAACATCGGGAACTTCGGGAGGCCCTGCCGGAGCGCTTCGGCTGGTGCGCTGTGGGCTTGATTGAGCAAGGTGGAAGCATGAAAGACCCGAAACGACCGGGCCGGTGGAAACCCGGCGAATCTGGCAATCCGGCAGGCAGGCGACCGGGGACGGGCGAGGTGGCGCGGCTGCGGGCCGGCATCGCCGAGCATGTGCCCGAAATCGTCGCCAAGCTGGTCGAAGCGGCAAAGGCCGGCGACGTTCAGGCCGCGCGGCTGCTGCTGGAGCGTGTCATTTCGCCGCTGAAGGCTGCCGAGGAATCGGCGACGGTGCCGCTACCCGCTGGCACGTTGGCCGAGCAAGGCCGGGCGCTGCTGTCGGCTGCCGCTGCTGGCGAACTCGCACCGGGCCAAGCTGCGGCGCTGCTGGGGGCGCTGGGCACGCTGGCCCGCGTGGTAGAGGTGGACGAACTGACGCGCCGCGTGGAAGCGCTGGAGGCCCGCAAATGAGCCTGCATGCGCGCTTAAAACGCCTGGAGGGCGGTCGACATGGTTGCCTGCTGTGCGCGCTGGCCCGTGCGACGGAAGGGCCGCGCGTGCCCGCGCCATCGTGCACGCATGCGCCGGTGCGATTGACCGAGATTTTGAAGGGGATGCGCAATGTCGCTACCGAGCCGAATCGCGGCGCTTGAAGCCGCAACACACGCCGACGCGCCTCAGGTGATTCTCGTTTCGTGGGTTGCGCCCGGCGGCCAGAAACCGCATCGAGTCGCCGCAGAGGTGAACGGCCAAGTGGTCGCGGAGCAAGAGCCCGGCGAAGGGCGCGACGCCTTTCTCGCGCGGGTGGAGCAAATGCTGCGTGCGGATGGCACGGGCACCGGCTTGCGGCTTGCCTTTCTCCGAACGTTGGACGTTTAGACCGGGCTAACTTAGGGGGCGGACATGCGAAACATCAGCGAGCGCGTGGCGAAGCTGGAAGCACGAATCGGCCGCCGCACTGGTGGGGTATTGACCTATGACCCGTGGAATGGTGAGACAGCCGAGGACGCGCTTGCCCGTGCGCCGTCTGCCGGCGGCTATCTCATTGTCCCCGTTGTGCCCGAGGTCGAGATATGGGAGCGACTGGCCCGGGAGCAGCAGGCGCGGCTAGTCAGAGGCTGTTCGTAGCCCGCTGTCGCCTGTTCACCATTGGACGTCAATGACTCTCCCGTCGGACGTCTCACAAACGCCGACTCCCCCGGCGCTGGTGAACCCGCCTTTGTCTGCATAGCGAAGGCGGCATTGCATGGAGCGCGAGCGGTTGCCAAATAGAACCGCCTCGACGTCGCCGGTATAGGTGTTCACTACTCCGAAGGTTTTGGCGCGCGCCGTCGCAACAGTGCCGCTCGATGAGGCGGCCGTCGCGGTTCCCATACCCATCCCCATGCTCGTGCCGCCACCGACCATGACCGCTTTGCCAACGAACGTCTCGCCGTCGGGCATGCTTATCGTTAGGTCGTCGTGTGAGACGCCTTGTTGGTAGCCAATCTGTACCCGCTCACCAGTCCCCCGGACCATGCCTGACATTGTTCCCGCGCATCCGGCGAGCGCGAGGCATAGCGCGGCAATTGTGGCTCGTGTCATTAGGGCTCCCCCCGGTCTTTTTGTTTGAGCGTGCGGAGCTAGCTTAATTCGTCCGAACGCTCTTGTGGTGGTGCCCCAGCGTCGCCCATGCCCCCCGTCCTCCGTTCCCTGCGGTTCTCGTCTCGCGCGTGCGTCGAGGTGGTGCCGTCCGGCGCAATTCGCACGCGAAGTCCGTCCGGGTAGATGGCGACGACTGCGCCATCGGCGAATCGCAGAATTGCCGGAATCTCGTTCATGCCCGAAGCGTGCGCCGCTGTCGGGCTGGGCGCCATTGCACGGGCGGCTTAGGTCGTCGGAATTAACCGGATTCGGCGAATCTGCTTACACCAGCGCTTACATGGTCGAGGGGTCAGGCGCGATGCGTTAGTAAGCACTATCGCTGAAACGTAGGCGGGAAAATGGTGGCCAAGGACGGAATTGAACCGCCGACACAAGGATTTTCAGTCAGCGCAAATTCTCCATTCCTGACAATTCCGCCGCGTTGACTCTTGTCGAGCGTCCCTCATGTCCAGAGGAGAAAAACGCCCTGATAGCCTGACATGACCATTCGCAGCCGTTGATTCCTTACGATAGAATCTGCTTACACGGTCGCTTACATGGCCGACGCAAGGATTCGTCCCCTCTGGAGGCTGCTTACATGGTCGAGCGCGCACGATTCACGGCGGGGAGGGTGGAGCGGTTCAAGTGCCCCAAGGGCAAGCCGCAGGCGTTCCTGTGGGATTCGGCGCAGGCCGGCCTAGCGCTGCGCGTGACGGCGAATGGCGCGCGCGCCTATGTCTTTCAGTCACGCACGAAGTCCGGGCAAACGGTGCGCATGACAGTCGGGGCGCCGGAATCGTGGAGCATTCCCGAGGCGCAGGCCGAGGCTCGCCGGCTGCAGACTCTCATCGACCAAGGCAAAGACCCGCGCTCGGAAAAGGCAGCGCTTGTCGCAAGGCACGTCGCCGAGCGCGCCGCCGCCAAGGTCGAGCGTCAGCGCATGGAAGTGACCGGGCTCGACGCATGGTCGGCCTACTGCGAGGAACGTC
>CAZBOT010000077.1:0-7557 GCA_964493575.1 uncultured Candidatus Saccharibacteria bacterium
CTAACCTCATTTTAAGCCCTATTTTGGAAAAATCAAGATCGCTCCCCATATTGGAGCCTCTCGGGGAATCCCCGGGCTCCGAGTTATGGGAGTATCATGGCTCGATATGCGTATGATATAGAGACTTATAGGAATTTCCTTTCCTACGTTTTTATCCGGATCCCGGAGTCGACAGAGCCCGAGGAACCGGAGGAGATCCGGGAATTCGTCGTATTCGGGGAGAGGGACGATCGGCCGAGCCTTGGCCAATGGATACGCTCCGAGAGGCCCGAGCTTATCGGTTTTAATTGCTCTGGATTCGATGATCTCCTATTAGTGGCGACTCTCCGAGCTCCGAATAAGGAGCCTCGGGCCGTCTATGAGCTTGGGCAAAAGATAATCAGTAGGAACTACTCGGAGATCAATACCTATAGGGAGCTCAAAGCCTCGGCTCGGAACCTCCTCTCTATTGATCTCATGATGCTCCTCGGGAATACGTATAACTCCCTTAAGGAGATCGAGGGTAAGCTCGGGCTCCCGATCAAGGAGCTCCCTTTTGCTTTCGATTCCGAGATAACGGCCGAGCAAGTTCCCGAGCTCCTCGAATATAATCGCCATGATGTAAGAGCTACGATCGAGCTCTATCATAAGTTACTGCCAGTGATCCAATCCCGGAGGGAGATCGGGGAGCTATTCGGGATCCATGCTCTGAATAGCACAGATTCGGCCTTGGCCAATGAGATCCTCAATAAGCTCTATCGAAAGCCCGAGGCCCAAAGTACTCCCCGGGATAGCGTCAAGCTCTCCGAGATTATCTCCCGAAAAGTAAAATTCGAGAGCCCGGATCTATCCCGGCTCCTCGAGGATCTCCGGGAGCTCGAGCTCTCCAAGGATAAGGGATTCCGGTTCTCCAAGGAGATCGCCATTGGGGAGAATACTTACTCCCTCGGGATTGGAGGCTTACATTCCGAGGATGATCCCGGGATCCTCGAGAGCGGGGAGACTATCCTCCGGGATTGTGACGTTACCTCATACTATCCGGCTATCATGCTCGAGCTCGGCATTTATCCCGAGCATTTGGGCCCGGGCTTTCTCGAGTTCTATCGAGGCATAGTCAAGAGACGGATCGAGGCCAAGGCCAAGGGCGATAAGGTAACGGCCGATGCTCTGAAAATAGCCGTTAATTCCGTATTCGGAAAGCTCGGCTATGAGTACTTTTGGCTTTACGATCCCAAGGCATTTTTAGCCGTTACTGTTAATGGCCAATTGCTCCTCCTATCGCTCATAGAATCGCTCGAGAGGGCCGGAATTCGAGTTCTCTCGGCTAATACTGACGGAATCCTATCCTCTATTCCTCCCGAGCTCGAGGAGGCTTATTCGGCCGTATGTAAGGCATGGGAGGAGAGAACCGGATTCTCCCTCGAATATACGGATTACTCCCGATATGTAAGGAGAGATGTAAATAACTATCTGGCAGTAACGGAGAGCGGAAAGATCAAGGCCAAGGGAATCTTTATCGAGGATCGGCCGCTCTCGGGAGCTTATCGGGCTCCGATTATTGCCAGAGCGATCCGGGCTTGGTTCCTCGAGTCGACTCCTCCGGAGGAGACGATCTCGGCCGAGGAGGAGCTTATGAGCTTTGCCTACGTATTTAAGCCCGGAGGAAAGTTCTCTATGTTCTATTCGACTCCCGAGGGAGAGGAGATCCCGGCTCCCCGAGTCAATAGATACTACATAGCAAAGCGGGGAGGAACCTTGGTTAAGCTCTCCGGGGAATCCCGGGGAGCCGTTAGAAAGAATCCAATGATCCTCATTAACGGGGAGATCCCGGCCGGGATTCCCGAGGATCTGGATACGGAATTCTATCTCTCCGAGGCCCGGAAAGTAATCGACAAAATCGAGACTCGGGCTCCGGTTCCTACTGGATACTCGAGCTCGGCTCCGCTCCTCGGGCTTATCGATTCGGCCGTATTGGAGGGACTCAAAGAGACTCTCGATAAGGCTCCCCGAGACTCCGAGGAGGAGCCCGGATCCCGTTACCTCGATAGCTCCTATACTGTTACGGAGATAGCCGACTTTATGAAAGCGATCCCCGAGGGAGAGAGCTTTCGGGCTCCATGCCCATTACATGAGGGGAGGGATTCCCGGGCTCTCAAAATTACGGAGAGGGAGGGCTTAATTGATCTCTTTTGCTTTGCGGGTTGTAAGCCCGAGGAGGTACTCCGGGAGATCGAGCGGAGGATCGACTTGGGAGAGGGATTCCGAAAGCCGAATCCCGAGCCTCTCGGAGAGGTAGTGGCAGAGTATGAATATAGGGATCAATTCGGCCGAGTCCAGTACAAAAAGAACCGGCATAATCCCAAGGATTTTAGAATCTATGCCTATGATCCGAGCTCGGGAGAGTTCCTCCCCGGGCTTAATGGCCATAGGCCGATCCTCTATCGATATCCGGAGGTTCTCTCGGCCGATAAGGTGATCATTACTGAGGGAGAAAAGGATTCGGATAACGGCCGAGCTCTCGGGCTCGAGGGATACGCTTTCACTACCAATTTTGACGGAGCCGGGAATTGGAGCCAACACTACTCCCAAGCTTTGGCCAATAAGGAGGTAGTAATCATTCCCGATAATGATCCTCCCGGCCGGGAGCATGGGAGAAAGGTAGCAAATTCAGTAGCTCCCTTTGCTAAGTCAGTGACGATCCTCGAGCTCCCCGAGGGAAAGGATCTCTCGGATTGGATCGAGCTTGGCCATAATGCCGAGGAGACTCTTACTCTAATCCAGAGCACAGAGCCGATCAAGGCCGGAGAGCTCTTTGATGAAAAGGATCTCCTCGATTATCCCGTAGGCGATCCCGGTAATGCTCGAGCGGTTCTCCGTCTCTATGGGGATAGGATAGCTTTCTCCGATGGATTCGGGCCAATGTTCTATGATTCGGGTTACTGGATTATGGGCGGGGAGGCCGAGGCCCAAATTAACCAAAAGATCGAGGATACGCTTTGGAGACGGAGAGAGGCCGCTCTTAAAACTCGAGATACCAAATATGAGGCAGTAGTAAAAGCGGCTTATCCCTCAGTATCCCGGGTTAACACGACTCGGAAAAAGCTCTCCGATTATTGCTATGTCTCCAAGGAGGATATCCCGAATCGATTCGGCAATTCTCCCGGGCTCCTCAATTGCAAAAATGGAGTAATCGATATGAGAACCGGGGAGCTATTCCCGGCTCATGCCTCATATGGCTTTACTTATCGGCTCCCTTGGGAGTATAAGCCCGGAGCTCGATCGGCCGCTTGGCTCGAGTTCCTCGAGGAGACTATCCCGAATCAAGAGGAGCGGGAATTCCTCCAAGAGCTTACGGGATATATCTTTACGGGAGAGACTCGGGAGGAGAAAGCGATCTATATCTATGGGCCCAAGCGGGGAGGAAAGGGAACCTTTTCCGAGACTCTCCAATACTTTGGAGGGCCGTTATCCAAGGAGATCAATATCCGGAGCCTTATCGATTCCCGCTCTGGCAGTGATCAAAATTTTGATTTAGCCGGGTTGTATCATGCTCGATTTGTCCATGCCTCGGAGAGTAAGGATACGGATTGGCTCGATTCCTCCAAGATCAAAGTACTCTCGGGAGGGAATTGGCTCCGGGCCGCTTTTAAGGGCCGGGATCTATTCGAGTTTAGGCCACAATTTACGGTAGTAATTACTGCCAATCCCTCCCCTAAAATGCCTCCCGAGGATTCGGCCGCTTGGTATAGACTCCTCTCGATCGAGTTCCCGATATCCAAGGCCGGAGCCGAGAATATCAAGCTCAAATCTACGCTCCGGGAGCCCGGGAATATGGAGGGGATCCTTAATTGGGTAATCGAGGGAGCCGTAAGATATTACTCCCGGGAGAGAGGCTTACTCATTCCCTCCTCAGTACTTAAGAGAACCGAATCATTTAGGGAGGCTCTGGACTATATAAAAGAGTTCCTCGAGGAGCATTATGAGATAGCCGAGGAGTCGACTATGAGCAATTGGGAGAGCCTCAAAGCGGCCGAATTCTATACTCCCCTAGATGATCTCTATTCGGAGTACAAATCTTGGCATGAGTCTAACGGAGCTCCCGAGCTCAATAAGATCAACTTTTCGAGAAAGGTAAGGGCTCGGCTCGGAGGAGCTAATCAGTATGAGAACCTATGCCGAGCCGTAATTGAGAACCCGATCTCCGGGGAGAAAAAACAGGTAAGAGTAATAGCCGGAATTCGGCCGAAAGCGGCTAAGGATCCCGGCTCTGGCAGTAATGGGAACTATGATTCCAAGCCCTATTAGGATTCTTTTTAGACGGATAGACGGATAGACGGATTTTCCCTATAGGTGAAAATATGAAATTAAATTTTAAAACGATCCCAAAGTGCCGTTTATCCGTCTACCCGTCTAAATTCCGTCTAAAAATCCGGGATTTTAATCGGAATCCGGGCTCTAACGTGACATAAGGAGAAAAACAAATGATGTAATGGTACAATAGATATAATGTTATGATGTTTGATTTAGACGGATCCGGGGATTCCGTAGACGGATCCAAAATTGCCGAGAGGCCAATTCAGAACATTTGAGGGTAAAAACATGAGTAAAGATTTTGGTTTTAAGTTTGACAGTAAGGCCGTTAATGAGGAGCTCTATGATTCGGGCTCCGGGAGCGGATATCCGCTTATCGTATGGCATGGAAAATACTCGGGAGGGGATAGCTCCTCCTCGGGATTCTGGACTATGGATCGGGCCGAGTCCGAATCGGCTCCGGGCCCACATTGGGAGGAGGGAGAGGTACGATTCGGATCCTCCCCGAGCTCCCCGCTCTCGGCCGTATGGAGAACGGAGATTCTCCGAGTTTGCGTATTGGGGATCCGGAAAAGAGTAATCATTTTCGGGGAGGATGGAGCCCAATATACGTATCCTTGGCTTACCAAAAAGACGGAGAGAGAGCCCGGGAGCTATAAGGCCCATTTTCAGATAGCCGTAACTCTGCCCAATACGGGAGATAAGCTATTCCAAATCTCCCTTAAGGGAGTCTCCAAGAGCAAAGCATGGATCAATCCCGAGAGCGGCAATTATCGGGATTCCAAGTATCCCAAGGGAGCCGAGCTCATGCTCCGGGAGTATGCCGATATTGCCAGTAAGGAGATCAAGGCCAAGATCCCCGCTTATTGCTCTTTCTGGATGGATCTAATCCCGCTCCGGAATGATAAGGGAGAAAAGACATTCCTCGATCTTGGGCATGGGACATATGCCTCGATCTTTGCGGCCGATTTTTCTACGGGGAACGGCTCCGGGCTCGATCATCGATTTGTAGGGATGGAGAATTTTCTCCGGTTCCAAGAGCTCCGGGAAAAGGAGCTCCTCTCATGGGAGAAAGCATGGGATAAGGGCTCCAAAGCCTCGGCCGGGAATACGGATCCTTATGCCGAGCCCGAGGATGAGCTCGGAGCTCTCGAGCGGGATAAGCAAGCTTATTAATTGAGTACTGGCAGAGAGGAGCCCGGGGATAGTACCAGTATCCCCGGGCTCGGGAACAGATAAAAGCCGTGACAATTGGCCCTATCTTTATCGGGAATTGCCCTATATGCGGAGCTCGGCTCGATTCGGCCGTATATGATACCAAAGCCGATCGGAGCGATCCCTATTGGGGAGAGCCGGGAAAGCGGTTCCTCATATGCCGAGAGGGAGCCCATAACCATATAGAGATAGTCTCGGCCGAGGGAGTTATCTCCCAAAGATACGCTTTTGTAATCCCTTACTCTTTGCCCAAGCCAAAAAGGGTAAAAGCATGAGTAAGTGTACCAAATGCTCGGGATCGGGCCGAATTCCGAATCCCGACTATCCGGATAATCTCCGGGCTCTGGATAAGCGATATGAGGGAGGATTCCTCCCCTATCCCCTCTATGAGTCCCAAATAATCTCCCTCTATGGGAGCATGGCCAATATCCCCGAGGATTATATCAAATGCTCCTCATGCCGAGGCTCCGGGAGGATTGTAGGCATGGCAGAGAGCCCGAGAGGAGCTTACTATGGAGCATAATCCGGGCTTATTCTCGAGCCTTACGGCCGATCATTATACTCCTCCCGAGATCGTAGCTCTGGCAGTAAAAACGCTCGGAGCTATCGATTTGGATCCATGCTCGAATTCCAAGCGGGATCCCGTTATCCCGGCTCGGGAGCATTATACCAGAGCGGATAATGGACTCTCCCTCCCTTGGAGCGGCCGAGTTTACCTTAATCCTCCTTACGGGAGGGAGATCGGGAATTGGATCAAAAAGCTCCTCTCGGAGTATGAGGCCGGGAGAGTCTCGGCCGCTCTTGCTTTGGTTCCCGCTCGAGTTGATACCAATTGGTTCTCCCTCCTCTATCCCTATCCGGTTCTATTCGTATCCGGGAGGCTCCGTTTTAGAACGGCTCTCGGGGAGATCCAAGGCTCGGCTCCTTTTCCAAGTGCTATCGTATATCTCGGGCCGGATATCGAGGCTTTTGTACGGGAATTCGGGAGCATTGGGAGAGCTTATGTTCCTCTGGTAACTCCCCGGGATTATTGGAGGGATTACTATGGAGCTTAATTCCTATCTGCCAATCGAGCTCCCCGATATGCGGATCAAAAAGGGAGCCAATCGAGAGAGGCCCGCTCTCCGTTACTATGGAGGAAAATTCCTCTTGGCTCCTTGGATTATCGCCCATTTTCCGGAGAACTATCGGGAGCTCCATTACCTCGAGCCCTATGGAGGAGGAGCCTCGGTTCTCTTACGTAAGTCTCCCTCAGTACTCGAGACTTATAACGATCTAGATTCGGCCGTATCCTCCTTTTTCCGAGTTCTCCGGGAGAGGCCCGAGGAGCTTATCCGGGATCTCCGCTTAACTCCTTACTCCCGGGAGGAGTATCAATTATCGCTCTTGGCTCTCCTCGATCCCCGGGAGAATGAGCTCGAATTGGCTCGGCTCTTTTTTGTTCGTTACTGGCAGAGCATAGCCGGGAACGGGGAGCGGCCGGGATGGAAAGTAAGCCGAGCCAAGGGAGGGCGATATACCTCGAATCCGGAGAGCTTTTCTCTTGCGATCGGGAACCTCCTCCGGATAGCCGAGCGGCTCCGGGGAGTCCAGATAGAGAATATCGAGGCTCTCGAGCTCATGCGAAAAGCGGATTTTGAGGAGAGCTTATTTTACGTTGATCCTCCCTATGTCATGGGGAGCCGGATAATGCAATCCGGGAGCTATGCCCATGAGCTCTCCAATGATGATCATATGAGACTCTCCGAGACTCTCCGAGGGCTCTCGGGTTATGTTCTCCTCTCGGCCTATGAGGATCCTCTCTATGAGGAGCTCTATCGGGCCCATGATTGGATCTCCGTCTCGGCCGAGACTCGGGCCAATAGCGGCCGAATTGCCGAGGAGATCCTATGGATCAATCCCAAGCTCCGGGAGGAGCTCGAGGGGAGGGGAGCCCTAAATATCTAGGGCTTTTCACCTAACAAGGCCGGAGATCCTTTTCCGGGCTCTCTATTCTCGGAGAGGATTTTCGGCCGTTTTTAAGGAGACTTTGAGTATATGAGAGGAATTACG
>CAZBOT010000078.1:0-7530 GCA_964493575.1 uncultured Candidatus Saccharibacteria bacterium
CGTCGCTACGGACACGACAGCATGGGGACGGGCAAGGAGCCGGTCCATGTAGTCAACACGCAAGATGTGAAGCCATGACCGGTTCGAACTGCCAGCTCCTTGAGCATGCGTCCCTGGCCGCCGCGAACATGACACTGGCCCGCCAACGCGACGAATACCGCGAAGCGCTGCGCGCCAAATGCAATCAGCTCGAACGGGCCACTGTCGAGTGCGATCGAATCAAGCTGGCCCTGCAGCGGACCCGTTGCATGCTGGTCCTCGCCACCGCCTTGCTCGCAGCGGTGTTGGTCCTCAGCGTGACGCTTCGCTAGCCCGCCCGGTGACGGACCCCCGGATCGCGTCGAGCATGCTCGTCGGCTCGACCCGGCCGGCTTCCACGTCGAGCCAGTAGGACACCGGGCGACCCAAGGCGGCCACCGGGACGCCGGTGAGCAGCGTGATGAGCGTCATGGCGTCCCGAGCCCGCCGGCCCGTCAGGTCCATCTCGTCGTCCAGGGCGGCCCTGGCGGCGCCCAGCGCGCCCGCTAGCGCGCGAACGGCGTTGACCATGGCTGGAGAGGCCACGACCCGATCGCCGAACTGGCGGTCACTGGTGGCCTGCTCGATCACCCCGAGGACTGCCGGCCCCCAGACCGGCAAGAATGCCGCGGCCCCGCGGAACTGCGCCCCGAGGAGCACCTCGTAGGCCGTGTCGACATGGCCGTCGTCGTCTTCGTCGTCCCACGTGCCCCACAGCGTTTTGGCGATGGCTTCCGACGCGATCATCGGCAGGGTAAACGCCACCAGGGCCGCCGTCACCTTCCTGCCGGCCGTGTTCTGACCGAGCACTGTGTTCAGGACGTTCGAGAAGTAGCCGGTGAACTGCGTCCAGCTGCGCCAGAACGGGGACCCCTGGTCGTAGCCGGCCACGTCCTCGGGGAGCTGGGAGCCCTGGCTGAGGCGCACCGCGCTGTCAGCTTCGGCGATCGCGCGAGCCTCGGCAGCTTCTGCGCTCAGCTCAGGGCCGCCGGTCTGTAGCGCATGCTGGTAGGCTCCCCACCACACCACCGTGTCGACCTGATTCTGGACGATGGCCTGCAGGAAGTAGGCTTTGCGCGTCGACCAAGCTTGCGCCTTCGCCCACTTGCTGGGATTCAGCAGCAGGCTGTCCAGCTCGTCGCGGAGGCTGCCCACCTGATTCTGCGCGCGGTCGCGCAAGAACGGACTGCGTGCATGAGCTTTGTCGACGAGCGATTCACCACCGGGTAGAGCACCCCTCATGTAGGACACCAGAGCCTGCTTCAGGTGGCGTGCTGGAACATAAGCGAGCGCAGCGGAGATGCCTGTATACTGCTGCAGTGCGTTGACAGGCGAAGCAAACATGACGGCGATGCCGGTGTTGCGCCGCACAAGACGCCAGAAGCGGTCCGCGAGCGGCATCATCCCTGGGGTATACAAGTTCTGCCGAGCAGACCGCTCCAGCCAGGGGATGAGCATGTCTTCGAGCATGCGAGGGTAGGCCCGCGCCAGCGTCCCGGCGTAGCGGTCATCCTGCAGGATGCGCAAGATGTCTTTGATGCGTGGCTGGACGTAACTGAACCGCAAGACTTCGTCAACGTGTCCAGCGATCTGTCGGATATCGAGCGAGAGCGGGCGTTCTCGGTAAGTTTCGATACGCTCCTTTGTGAAACCGTGCGGCGCCGCCGGCAGTGACTTGCGGTATTCGGCAGACATCTCCTGAAGCGACGGGGCGGTCGCTTGCGGACGCAGGAATTGGTCGGCGCGAGCCGGCACGTAACCGCCGCGGTAGTCGACGGTCTGCCCATCAGGGAACACGATGCGGAACGGCAGCGCCTTCACCTCGCGGAAGTAACGTCCGAACACCTCACGATGGGCTTCCTGCAGCGGCTTCTTCAGGCTCTCCAGCAGGTCCCACACACGCTGCACGGTGTCGAAGTGCTTCTTCGTCAGCACGCCGTTACGAACCAACCGAGCCTGGAACTTGTCCCACGCAGAGAAGTCCACACTGCCGTCTTCAAGCACTTGGCCCCACCGGTGCATCGGTCCTCGCCCGGCGCCGATCATCTTCTCTTTGTTGCTCAGGTTGCCTGTATGCAGCAGAGCGCCAAGCAACTCGGCCAGACCGTAGCCACCGTTGCCGGCGCCGAACGTATAGTTCAGCTCAGGGGCTTCGAGCGTGCCGTGCGGCAGGTCGATCCCTGACACGATCTCGACCAACTTCTGCAGTGTCGCGCTGTGCTCGACGCGATAGTTGTCCAGTCCGCGATGCAACTGGTCAGAGATGTAGCGCATATGCGCTCCATGTTTACCTCCGTCCAGCTTACGCATCACATGTTCGACGCGGGCCAGCAGAGCCTTCGTGGTGAGGAAGTCCCGAGCCAGCACCTGGGCTTGCGTCGGTGCTCGCTCTTCTCCCGGCAACACCTGCGGGACGGCGTAGGCCGGCAGCAGTTCCTCGACAACTTCTTCGACCTGCTTGGTGCCTTCGGCAGTCTCGATCACTTTGTCGCGCTTGGCGCGATACCAGAGCGACTCGATCGCATGCTGCAACGCGCGGAACTGCTCCAGAGTCAGCTTCGTGTAGTCCTTGCCATCCACCGCGGCGGCCTGCATGAGCGGCTGCAGCGACTCGAACAACGCCGGGTCATACTGCTGCACGAGCGCTAGGTAGTCCGTAGCCCGGCTCTCAGCGGTAGCCGAAGCCAAGCCGTAGCGCGACAGGATCCAGCGGGCGGCCTGAACGAGTGCCAGGGAGCGCGTCTTGGCGAGATCCTTGTCAGACTGTGCGCGCGTGACATTGCGGAACTCGCCCAGCGAGCGGTTCACGAAGTCGCGCGCTTCCAGCGCGAGGTTGGCCATCTCGCGCTGCAGCAGCTCGCGTTGCTTGGCTTCAACAGCAGCCTGACCGGTCGCCTTCGCGGCGTCCCGCGCAGCACGCTCAGCTGCACGGATGAACCCGCGGTAGTTCTGCACGTCCTTGACAGCGCGGCCTTCGAGCGCTTGCCGCGCTGCTTCCCTTGCGCTCGCCCTCAGCACGCGCACGGGCATCATCGACTTGGACAAGAACTTCAACTCGGTCGCGACGAACCGCAGTCGGGCCTCGTGCACCAGCGCTTGATCGACCGCCTCCTTCACCTGCTCCGGGTCCGTGAGGTCGCTGTGCTCGTCGATCATGCGTTGATCGGTCGCCTGCCGAACATGATCTTCGAGACGTGGCGTTGACATCAGAGCACGGACCAGAGCTTCCCCGTTCGCGAAACCGTAGCTCTGAGCAATCAGGTCAGGCGGCATACCGTCTTTGCGCAGCATGCCAGACTGACCAACACCAAGACGTGCCACCACAGCGTCGATGAATGCATCCGTCTTGCCGACGTAGCCGGCCAACTTGGCGTCGTTCTCAGACAGCATGCTGGCGACCAGGGCCCGCACCGTGTCGAGATCCAACTTGAGGGTCACTCCGTTCCCGTCATCGTCCACCGCGGTGCCGTAGCGCAGCGTCTGTTCCGCTCGATGCACGGGCTGGTCCTGCAGCTCCGCACGGACCTGCTTTTCGACGCGCTCTCGGACCTTGGCTTCCTTCGCCTGCAGCTCCTTCAGCACCTTCGATCTGGCCCCTTCGAGCCACCGCAGCTGACGCAGCGATGCTGAGGTCACATCGATGACGGCGGCCTCCCGGGCCTCGGCAAGGGCTACCTGATACTCGTCCCAGCGGGCCCCGTCGTAACCTGCCGACACGAATTCCTCGCGCGTCTGGAAGGCCGGCAGCATTCCACGCAGCGCTTCTTCACGTTCGATCGCCTGCTGGCCAGCGACCAACCGATCAAACACCGCGCGGACCTCCTTGTTCAACACCGGGAGGTCCCGCCCGTAGAGATCACGGTAGCGCTCGTTCGGCCCGGCGATCAGACTCCGGTAGGCATGGATCAGCCAAGTGCGGAAGGACGCGAAGATGCGCTTCAGCGCGGCCGTCGGCGCCTTGCCTTCGAACAGGTAGCGCTCGAAGGCGTGCGCGAACTGCTCGTGATGAGCCTCCTGCTGCTTGAGGCTCATAGCGTTCCACGTTTCGAGGCTGTCCACGCCGAACCAGTCGAGCAGCGCTGCGAAGTCAGCTTTGTCCTGCGGACTGGCGTCCGGCAATGATGCCATCTTTCCGAGCACGGTCAGGAAGTAGTGTCCCATCTCGTGCAGGACGGTGCTGAGATTGCTATCCTGGTTCAGGATGATAGTCAGGCTAGCCGGATCGAACTCACCGAACGTCATCTGTTGCAGACGTTCACGAGGGCGCACAGGGATCGCGGTGTGCTGGGGACCGATAACAACGGCAGCACCCTGAGTAGCTTCACCCCCAGCACCCACGAATTGGGCACGCCGCACGAAGTAGCCGTCGTAGCCGGCCTCCACGATCTCGCGCTCAGCGGCGTTGAGGGCTTCGGCCAGCGGCACATCCGGCTTCGTCCGCCAGTTGGCCATGATGCCGAGCGGATCCGCCTGCAGATCGTAGAGGTTCTCCAGCTGCACCTCATGCGCGATCCCGCCCACACCCAGCTCTGCCTCGACACCGGCACCGGTGTCGACGTAGAAGTAGGTCCGCTTCGACAGCAGTGGATCGCCAGCTACTCGGGCGGCCTCGGCTCCGCGGAGGCCGGTCCCGTAGGCTCCGGTGTCGAGGGTCTGCCGGGCTTCGCGCGAGTAGTGGATTCCGAGGACGCTGGTGCTTCCTGGTCTTGGCGTCCCATAGCTTGGCGTAGGGCCTTCTCCAGAAACTGCTCCGCGCCCTGCATCGGGTCGGCCTCGCTGGGCGAAGGTTGCTCGCTCGGCGAGGGCGTCGTTGAGGAACTGGTCCGCCGAGGCCCGAAGCTGACCAAGCCTCTCTTCAGTGGGTGATCTTCCGGCAAGGGTTGATCGAAGTGTATCGGCATATGCCTCTCGGTCAATGTAGTTGGTGTATGCGTTGTTCACATTGACGACGTAGGTCTCGCCAATGTGGTCCGAGATTCTCTGGCCGATCTCGTTGGCGGTCAACCCGATGTTGTTCTCGTCAGCTTGGCTGATACCGATCACGAGATACGGGCCAGCGGTGAGGTTGCCGGTAACAAGCTTTACACCGTTGTGCTCGAGTTGACGAAGCTGTGCATGCAGCGCTTCGATGTGTTCGCGGCTCGATCCGTCGGGCAGTGTGATCGTGACAGCCCGACCGGCCGAAGCACCGGGCACCGGCGTTCCAGAGATCACATAGACACCCTGCTGTCGGAGCATGTGCCCCGCGAGCGCGCCGAACGCAGATAGCAACTCTGGCTGGTCGAGCGCCATGGCGAGGGACGGATTCACGTCGTCCAGCCAGCCGCCGTAAGTCAACTCGACGGTGCCAGAGACGCCCAGCTCCTCGGCCGCGGCGCGGAACACCTGCTGCGCGACCTGCAGGCTGACCTGCGCTTGCGCCTCTGGGCTCAACCCGCGCCACCGAGCAACCGCCTCAGTATCCGTAGGATCCGGCGCGACCTCGATCATCGCCCGGCTGCCGAGCTGCACTTCGGGCGCGTAGGAAGCCCGCACGTCAGGCGCAGGGATGTCGTAGCTGGTATCCGCCACGCTCTTCGTCTGCGCGATCCACGAAGGCATGGTCAACCCGCCGGCCGCCTCGGCGATGAGCGCTTGCACCTGAGACTGGTTCAGCTCGCCGCGCTTGTAGCGTCGCCACAGGTCTTCGATCCCGCCGATGAACTTCACGTTGCGCTTCTGCTCAGGCGACATCAGCGCCCGAACAGCTTCCCACGTGATGCTTTGTATCTCACGAGGCAGCACACCGGCTACGGCTGCAGCTCTGCGGGTGGCCTCGTAGAACAGCGCATACAAGCCTTGGAGTCCGGTTTGCGCGGAAGCGGGGGGACCTCCTAGGGTCCGCGAAACGACTTCGCTGTTTTTTCCACCCACGGCTTGCAGCAAGCCCGCGGCGATGGCGTGCGTGTCGATCGTCACGAACCGTGGATCGCTCGGAGCATAGATGTTCCCGTAGAAGTTACGAACCTTATGTCCGTATCCCAGCATGTCGAAGATGTTCTCTCCGCTGCCGTCACGGTATACCGATACCGCTTTCGCAATGTATTGGTAGCTAGTCCAGCCAAGTGAACGTGGTTCGCCTGACTTCGTCTTGTCGAAGTCGCCGAAGCCTCCTTCGGGCAACGGCACACGGTAGCTCCTCGGGTTGTAGGTTTCGTCCCATACGCGGATCCAGCGTGCCGCGAACGCCGGGGTATCCATCAGCTCGTCGAGCGTCTTGCCTTGCACCATGCCACGCAGCGGATCCGCAGCCAGGATCCGGTCTGCCGTGGCTGTCATGGCGTCGGTCCATGGATCGGCTCTGTGGTAGGTGAGGATCTGCAACATACGTTCTGCCATCGACACGTTCTGAAACCAGTTGACGTTCGGTGACAGGACAGCCAAGATAGCCGCTGACTGCTCCAGGGTGACACCGTAGGTGTCAGCTAGCTGCTGAGCTAGTTTGTTCGCTCCTTCATACCACTGACGTGATCTCGCTCGGAAGTCTGCGTCTGCTAGGTTATACAACCACAGCAGATTGTCTTTCATGAACTCGACGAAAGCTTCTGCTTGCGCTCTCGGGTTTCGAGCGCCCGGGCCGGTGAGCCTTCGCCACTGGGGCATGGTGCGCACGAAGTCCATGGACTTCGCAAGCAGGTCTGCATCCGCCAGGAACAGGTCGTAGTCGACCAACAGCAGATCCTTCACCGCATCGATGGTCGACTTCGCAGACCACGGCCGTCTGGTTGATTGGAGCTGCTTGTAGGTGTCACCGAAGCGTAGAACGATCTTGCTCTCTTTGACATCCGCGGTGACCCACGGAGGTTCCCACAGCCTGTCAGACTCAGACATCGAACGTCGCCGCTCTACGTTGCGAGCTTCTACTTCCCCAGCGAGTCGTTCATACACGTTGAACTTGTTTACTTGTGCGACAACCCTCCCTACTCGGAAAAGCGCCTCAGACTTCGCTGAGCGCATTTGCAGTTCCCTTGCCATCTCCTCTAGCGACTCTACAGCTTCCTGAAAGTTCTCTGGGACTTCGCGACTAAATACGTCGAGCGCTTCCAGGTAGCGCTTAGCCAGATCAACGTCCTCCGGGTCCATTGAAGACTGCAGTTCGTTCAACAGCCTCATAGCATCAGCGCTTGCGATCTGTTGAACTACGTCAGCCGGCACCGTGTTCGGTGATCCACCTTCTGCGAACTCCTCAGTAAGCTGGATAGCGTGTTGGATCTCGTGAAGGAGAGTGCTTAGCTGGTCTCTGCGGGAACGCATCACGTTCAGCGTGATCGCACCCGTCCGTGGGTCTATGTAACCGAGCACCCTGGGTTCTAGCGGTTCGAACCTGATGGGCACGTTCTTCAGGGACGGATACGCTTCGAACAATCCCGGATGGTCCAGCACATCACTCAACCGATAGAGCCGTTCAAGATCGCGCTCCTCTGTGGCGAAGCGTGCGTTCTGGTCGCTGATCTCGTATCGCCACCGGCTGTC
>CAZBOT010000079.1:0-7403 GCA_964493575.1 uncultured Candidatus Saccharibacteria bacterium
CGTAAAGGAACTGATAGAAGTCCTCCCCGCCCATTTCGTCGTTCTGGATGGTGAGAGAGTCCTTCGTTTTGCCTTGGTAAGCGACGTTGTAGGGAGGATCGGTCCACACCAGGTCGGCGCGCTCGCTTCCCATCATTTTGGCAACGTCATCGGCAACCGTAGAGTCCCCGCAAAGGAGCTTGTGACGGCCCAGCTGCCACATGTCGCCGAGCCTCGAGATCGTTTCGGTGCGTACAGGGGGGGCGTCGTCTTCGTCGCACTGAGGCTCGATCGTCGGCTCTACGATGCGGAAGTCCTTGATACCGAGCAGATCCAAATCGAATTCCTCAAACTCTTTGACGTCTTGCATTATGCCGGAGGTGTCGAGGTTCGCCCATTTGTCGATCGCGTTGTCGGCCACGGCATCCGCCAGCTCCTGTTCGGGGCCGGCGTAATCCTGGAACATGATCGGCATCTCTTTGAGGCCGAGCTTCTTGGCAGCGAGGTAACGGCCTTCACCGCAGACGAGATACCCGGTGCGGTTTGAAATCGTTCCCGGGCGCCGGAAGCCGGTCTCCTTTATGATCTTCACCAGGCGATCGATTTGATCCGCAGGGTGTTTGTTGCGGTTCTTGGGGTTGAGTTTGATGTCCTTCAGCGGGACCAGCGTGATGGACTTGGCGTAGATCTCGCCCACGTGAAAACCTCGATTGTTTGAAAATGATTAAAGCGCGACGCCGCAGACGTCACGCACGAAGAAAATGCCCAGCCAAAGCGCGAAGAGAAAAGCGAAGACCGCGAGCAGCGCGGCCTCTACCTCCTCGAGCTTCATTTGCCGTGCTGTACGATGTACCAGCCGTCGCGCATCGCTGCCTGTGGGCTTTCATAGACCCGGGTTTTGCCGGAACGGAGCGAGGTCAAAATGAAGTAACGATCGCCGTCTTTGATTTGCGGCTCGTTGCCTTTCGAGTAACCGTACGCGCCGCGGGACTTCCCGAAGCCTGATTTTTTCGACTTATTTTGCCAGATGGATCCGCGAGCAGTTGCCATGAACGTATTCCCCCTCAAGGTTTGACTGTGAGATCAGCGTAACCCGAGGGGGAGAGGGGATGTCAAATAGCCTTGTGATGTCCAGCGAGAAGGCCCGAGACCTTCCACGCGGTTGCCGCATCAATGCGACAGCTGCCGCCGTGACCGGGGTGAGCGCAGTCCTGCGGCGACCAAAGGAACGTAAAGAAAAGGCGAAGACGGTAAGCCATAACACCTCAGTTGTGGGGGTGGTGGTACATGACTCCGTCGCGGACCTGGAGGCAGATGTCGGCGGTTTTGGGTACGGATTCGGGCCAGAGGCCGTGGGCCTGCATGTACGCTTCGACGGCCTTCCAGTGCTGCTCCTTTGCGTCTTCCGAGCGGCGTTTTACAGCTTCGAATTCGCGGGCGATGAAATTGAGTTTTTCGTCGGTCGACTTCTGGAGAGCGAGCAGCTCCGGGTGATCCTTGAGGAAGAACAGCGGTACACGGTGCGAGTCGTCACCGCCGCTTAGATGGGAGAGAAGTTGCCGAAGCTCAGGGGGCATACCGCTCCCCTTCGTGATGGTGATCGAGGGGCCGTCAGCCTTCCCCCCGAACATGCGTTTGAAAAAGTCCATGGGACTCCTAATCTTTGTAGGGCATCCAGGTCTGGCGCGTCCGGTGCCGGAATTGGATGCGGTTAAATAAATCCATCCAGCTCATCCGGGAGCAAATGGTCTGAATCAAGTCCAGTTTCGCCTTGGTCTCGGCGCACTCAGGGCGCGAGAGAAGCTCTTTGGTCATGTCTTCGATGACCTGCTTGGCCGATCGTCGTGATCTTTCGCCATGAAGCATAAAACCCCCATTTCGGGATTGACATCCCTTACTCGATTCCAAGGTAGATCCGAGCGTTGGTCAACAGCTGGCCGACCTTGCCTTGGGGATCGATGGGTTTCTTTTGCTCAGCGGATGAGGTCTCGAGGTACTCGCAGTAACCTTTCAGGACGGCAGCGGGGAGCGACTTCAGCTTGCGGCCCTGGAACTGCCCGAATTGGATTTCGAATTCGGCAGCAGCTTCGGCGGATCCCTCGGGATGTTTGCCGAGAGCGGCGTCAAGCTCGCTGAAACCGGCATCGTCAAACGTCTCTTCGGGATGCTGTTGCGGTTCATCTGGCGGGTGGGCCGCGGGCGGGGGCGGATTCTGCTTAACTTTACCAGAATTTCGCCAGGCCACGAGCAGCTCCCCGGTCTCCTCGGTGATTTGAAAGATGGGCTTTTTGTCGAAGAGGTGGGTACGGTCTTTTGAAACCTCAGCTTCGTGGTTCATGGCCACGTCGAGCACCACCGAGAATTCGTATTCGATGCCGTCCGACTGAACGGGCGCCATGCCGACCTTCTGAACCTTCTTTTTGCCCCCCTCCTCGGACTGGGCGTACTCCATTTTTGACCGCATGGTGGCGATGAAAAACGGAATCGACGAGTGGAGGTAGCAGGACTTGAATTTCAGGTCCTTCGCTTTGATCGGGTTCCAATTCGTCCAATGGTTGGAGCCTGGGCGCGCATCGAGCTGCGCCTTCTGCTCGAGCAATCCCCCCTCTCCCGCCCAGGCATGGGTGATCGAATCGCAGAGGAGCGCGACGTACCCGGCTTTTTCGGCCTCGTGAATCGCTGCGATGTATTTCTCCGTGGTGAACGGAGGGGTGAGATTCAGCGTGTCGAAGTCGAAATGCTCCGAGTAAAGCGAAGCGGAACCGTTCTCGGCATCGATCACCGCGAACCTTCCATTCATTGCTTTTGCGATCCCCGCGGCGAGCCTGAGACCAGAAAAGGTCTTGCCGGATCCCGTTGGACCAGTGATTGCGATTGTTGGATTCGTAAGAAAGCGTTCGGCCTTTTTGAAAGCCATAGTACCCCCGTCGTTAGCGTTTAAGATCACCCACTGAATATTTCAGTGACGTCCGAGTACTTCTTTTTTTTTTGAATGGCAAGGGAGGAGAAGGGTGATCCCCCCAGTTTCCCAGGGGTGCGCGTCGATGACGGTGGACATTGCGTCCGATCGCTTTCCGGTTTATCGCGGCGGTTCTAATTATCAAGAAGAAACTTGCCAAAATTGGCGGTTTGAAGACGCAGGATCCCGTTCTAGGTCAGCCATTGGCCGTTGCTAGCTGGAATCCGGACTCCTGCCGGAAACGCTTCCTCGTGGTGCTCCCCAGTGTATGCTGTTCCACTCCCCCCTCAGGGAGCCTTAAGGCACCAGTCTGAACATGAAAATCGTGAAGGAGCCAAACTTGGCAGTCTTCGACGCTCTCACCCCGATAAATTGGCTGGAGGTTGCTTGTGCCGGTTCTTGCTCCCCCCAGTGGGCTTTATCGAAACCCCTCACCGGCACGACTCCACGGTCATTGATCTTTTGGCACCGTTCAAGAAGAATTTACCCATGTACAAGCTCGACCTTACGCTCCATTCCCTGCCTGATTCGCTGAACAAGGGCCTCCGCGGCCATCGGATGAAGTACTTCAAAAAAAATGCGCGGTGGGACATGCTGATCTTCGGGATGGCCCGCCACAAGCTCCCCCCGACTCCCCTCAAAAAGGCCCGTATAACGATCGTCCGGCACTTCTGGCGCACGCTGGACTACGATGGGCTGGTGGGCTCGATGAAGCCGATTGTCGACGCCCTGGTGGACGCTGGCGTGATGGTGGACGACTCTTACGCGGTGACCGGCCCATGGAACGTGACGCAGGAATTCAGGCCTAAAAAGGAAGGACCGCTTTTGACGGTCCTCGTTGAAGAAGTGCTATAGATTTGAGCAGATTCCCGGGTTGGCTTTGATCGCCTCCCCAATCTTCGAAAACATCGAGACGCAAGCCGGTTTGATCAGGCTCTTCTTGAGGTTGATCGGGCCGTAATGGGTTCTGCGAACGCGCACCATGACTGCGTGGTACTCCGTGGCGAATCCCGGGCACTCTTTTGAAAGCCTCTGGAATTCAACCCCGTCCCCCGAGCCGTAATTCTTCAGGTTCGACGCCGAGCAGGTCGTTTTGCCTTTATATTCAGCAGCGTAACAACCGGAATCGGCGGCCCTGTACCTGGCGAAGAGCGCGGGGAGCACGGGAGAAGCTGAGCGCGAATTGTAGCTGGTCTGATAAAGGCCAGCTTCGCAGGTTTCAGCGTCGTCGTTTGATGCCCCCGGATCCTTACCCACGCACCAGCGCCACGAGCTTTCACGCGCGGCGCTCCCCAATACCAGGGCAAAGGTACTCTCGAGCCGCGCAGGCCCCGTGGCGAGGCCGTAGTGCGCGAGAGCGTCCTTCTTGGCGTCGGTCCCGACCGGCTGGCTTGCGACCTTCACCCAATCGGCGGTGGGGTTGCAGGCGGCCCGGGCGTACGTGAGAGCGATCCCCCGCATGAACCCAGGGGGAGGCGTGCCTTGAACGTCGTGGGCGGTTTTCGCGCATTCAGAAGCCAACGCCAGGTCGGTCACGATCGATCGCGAGGCCTGGGAAGGAGTCGATGCTGCTTTTTCGGGCAATGCAACCGGTTCGGGGGGAAGAATCTCCCCCACCTTAATTCCTGCGCAGCCGGTCAGCAAAAGGGCGGTGATGAGAATGGCTTTCATCGCGTCGACTCCTTGCTGCTGGTTCCGGTGCAGTTTGCCGATTTCGTGACCGGGCCGGGCTTTTCAATTTCCGCGGGCCAGCGAACCTCGCAGACCTCTTTGACCGAGTAGTTCGAGCGCTTCACGGTATTGCCCTGGTTTCCGCCGAAGCCGGGGAATGTCGCTCCCGCTTTGGTCAGGTCTTCCACAGTGCAATCGCCATCGGCAAACGTCACGTGATTGCCGGAGCCGCTCGAGCAGTTGTGGTTGTGGTTGATATGAACGACCGAGCCCTTGGGGATGCCGTTCTTCTTCCAGTCGATCTCAACGCCGTATTTCGCCCAGTTCCGGGCTGCGGCACCGCCGGCCACATACTTCTGACCGACCTCGGAATTCATGGCGATGATGAAAAGGCCACACCAAGCGAAGCTGGTCCCGATGATCGTTTTGTAACCGGGGAGGCCAGCCTTCACCCAAAACGCCGAGAGCCACTTGTTGAAAGTGGAATTCGTTTCAGTCTTCCCCTCGTACTTCTTGGCCTCTTTGTAAGCGGGGTTTTCGGGGCGGGCGCCGGGGACGACGGGCGTCTCGGTCTTCTTTTTCTTCGTGAGCTTGATTTCCACGTCGTACTTGTCGAGCGCGGTGAGGGTTTCTCCCCCCTCTTTTGCGATACCGTCATCGCCATGGACCAATTTCTCTCCCGCGGCCATCAAGGCACGCTGAAGCCGCTGAATCAATTCCTTCAGTTGCACGAGCTACTCCTTTTGTTTAGTTGCTTGGGATCTTCTGAAGCGCCGAATCGATGGTCAAGAACAGACCGTCGAACGCTCCAGTTATTTGCTTGCATTGGGCGAACTGGCAGTTGTTCTGGATGTCCCGTCGGAGCATTTTGTAGCTCTCGAAATCGATCCAGACGGACTTCACCTTCTTCTCGATGCACTTGGGATCGTCCGCGGGGATCCGCGTTTCCTTTCCGGACATCACGTTGAAGCTGTAGCAGTCGAGCGACGCGGGGAGCGTGATCGATGCTTGCCAATCCGAGGTTTGAAAAGTGGAACAGCCCGCGCTACTTAGGGCGAGCAATAACCAGAAACTTCCGAGCAGCCTTGATAACTTCATCGTCGATCGCCTTTCGTTCCGCGGGAGTCAGTTTCTCCCGTCCGCCTTTGATTGTGATTTGCTCAAAAGCTGAATCGAGAGCGGCGTCGAGCTGCTTTTGATCGATCTCCCCCGACACGTAATTGGCCCCGACGTTCAGCACCAGCAGGCCTTTGTTGGCTAGCCAATTGGCGGCGAATTCCAGGACGAGGTCAGCGAAACTGCCGAGCCGAATGAACCATGCCGTATACGGTGACGAAGCCAGGGCGACGCGGAGGCCCGCACCGCCCAGCTTTTTGATCCCCCGGAAGTCGTACTTTCCCGAGAGAGCCATCGCTTACTCCGCTTTCGGAGCTTCGACAGCCGTTTGCTCTTGATTCTCCGAGAGCGCCTTGATCAAAGCCGCACGCGCATCAGCTTTCGCCGAAGCGGCCATGGCTTTCTGGTCGCCAGGGATCAGAGCTTCCAATTTGTCGACGAGGCCATCGATCACTTTCGCAGCGGGTTCGATGATCTTCGCGATCGGGTACGTCACGCGGACGTCCGCTTGCAGCTGATCGCCAGCCACGCCAAGACCGCCAGCCACTTTCGCGCCGTCGCCACCGAGATCGTTTTCAAAAGAAATTAAGCTCTTTGCCATGAATTCCCCCTTGGAATTTTTATTGGGTTAAGAGCTTTCATCCTCTCCCGGGGAATGGATCGCTGGCAACCGGGTTTTTCAACGGTCGCATGATCGAGTCCAGGTCCGTTCGGATGACGTGAACGTCGTTCTCAATGGCTTTGAAGCGCTGCTCCCCCTTAGCGAAAGAGCTATCGATGGTCTCGTTCAGCGTTTTGAACTGCTTTTTTAAAGCCCGGACCTCCAGCCAGATCACGACAAAGACGAGGATGAGAAAGATACCCTTGGTGACGTTTCCTTCGCCAATGGACTTTAAAATTTCGCTGATGATCGCCGTTTCCATGGCCCCTCCCATTGCTTAAATCTTGATCAGGTAGTTCACGCCGACGTTCGCCGGGTGGGTTTGCGTTCCCGCGCGCGGATCGCCGTTCGTTCCATCGTTCACCAGGTCCTGGGCGCGCATACGCTCAGAATCCGGAGAGCTGCTGCGACCAGTCGACCCCCCCTGGTTCATACCACCAGATCCTGCAACATCGTTGCCCATGAAGAATTCGCCCGCGCTGTACTTTTTCACGTAATGCCAGTGGCCCTGGAACTGATCGCGCTGGTATGTGCCGAGAGTACCCGTGTACGTCGTGCCGCTGATCGCCTGGGATCCGGCGCCGCGGAGAAATACCCCCTGCGTGTTTGGCAGGTTGAAGGTCGTGGTTCCGTTTCCGGCCCCGAAAGTCGTGCCGATGACCGTGAAAAGGGCCGCGTAAGTGGTTCGCGAAACCGCCGAGCCATCGCAAAGCAGGAAGCCGTCAGGGGCCGCCGAGCCTGCGTACGGTACGATCGATCCGGTGGGGAGGAGGAAGACTTTCAGGGCCGCGGCGAGCTTCGCCAGCGTGACGCCGCTGTCGGCAAGCTTCGCGGTGTCGATAGAGCCGTCGGGCACCACGTACGATTTCAGCTGGGCCGCGGTGACGCGATAAGACTGCAAGCCGTCGTCGGACGGGAAATTTAGGTCGTCGCTGACGTTGTCCCGCAGCTGGAGGTCGGTGATTTTCTTATCGGCCATGGTTACTCCCCGATCGTGAGATCGATTTCAGTGTAGAT